>JACQVG010000043.1 GCA_016209905.1 Gemmatimonadota bacterium
CCGGTGACCACGATGGCCTCGAGCCGGAAGACGTCGCGGGCGAGCACCACCTCCACCGCGGGCCGAGCGGCCCCGACCCGGAGCTCCCGGCTCCGGTATCCGATGGCCCGCACCACCAGCGTCACCTCCCCACTCGGCACACCCGTCAGCACGAACGTCCCGTTCGCCAGCGTGGTGGTCGAGAACCGCGTGCCCCTGACCGAGACCACGGCATCGTCCAGCGGCTCGCTAGTGACGGAATCCCTGACGGTCCCCGAGATCGGCTGCTGGGCCGCGGCCGTGCCGCCCCATAGCCCCAACAGCAGCACCGCGACCAGACCAAGCGCGCGCTTCATGCGTCCTCCCTCCTCACCGGATACGGACTGCAAACCGCGAACCCACTAGTAGACGCGATCACTATGGGGTCGAGCATACGCGCGAAAAGCCGGGCCCGACGGCCGGTGATGGCGGCTCGTTGTCAACGCCGGAACGGCCGTGGATCGGCTGCGTAACGCCGGACCGGGGCCGCTTCTTTCCTGTGAGTACTGCTCCCCAATTAAAGGACGGCCGTGCGCTTGTCAAGACGGCGCGCCGCCCCCCTGCCGGCAGCCGGGCCGGCGCCGGCCCTACTTGGCGCCCAGCAGCTTGGCGGCCCTCGCGACGTCCTTGGGCTTCACCCACAGGATGGCGCCGTAGCGGCCGCCGCCGACCGAGACGGCGTCCATCGCCGTCACGCCGATCTTCGCCGCGGCGAGCTTCCCGATGACGCCGGCGCACGCGCCGATGCGGTCCCCGCCGTCAATGAGGAACGCCGTCTTCCGCTTGCTCACCCGGACGCCGGCTTGGCGCGCCGCGCGCACAAAGGCGGCACCGTCCTCGGGAACGAAGTCGAGCTGCGCCTTCGCCCCGCTCGGGAAGCCCGAGAAGGCCAGCAGATTGACCTTGGCCTCCTTGAGTGCCGCGAGCACCTTGGCGCCCCGTCCCGGCCGATGGGGAACCATCGTGTAGTAGTAGCTCACCTTCCGGATCCTGTCGGCCACGGTCGCCTCCTCGCGCTTGACGCCGCCACCTTCCGGCGCGGCGGGCCCCAGCCGGAAACGGAGTCTCTCGGGTACGTATGCGCGCCTCCGGACGCCTCGTCAAGCGGGGATGCCCCGGCGGCTTGCCAGCCATGGGCCTGCCCCGCACATTGCCGTCAACTTTCCACAGGTCGCGCTCATGGGCATGGTCCTCCTCATCGTCATCGGCGTCATCGCCCTGTTGTGGGTCGTTTCCGCTTACAACGGCCTGATCGCGCTCAAGAACCAGACGTTCAACGCCTGGAAGCAGATGGACGTGCAGCTCAAGCGGCGGCACGACCTGATCCCGAACCTGGTCAGCACCGTGAAGGGCTCGATGGAGTTCGAGAAAGAGACGCTCGACGCGGTGATCTCGGCGCGCTCGCGGGCGATGCAGGGCGGGGGCGTCAAGGAGACGGCGGCGGGCGGATGCTGGGCGGCGGGCGCGGGAAGAAGGGCGGCGCCGGCGCTATCGTGATCGTGATCCTGGTGCTCTGGGTCATCACGCTGATCCTCGCGCCGCTCATCACCCGCCTCATGGCGATGGCCGTCTCCCGCAACCGGGAGTACCTGGCCGACGCGACCTCGGCCGAGCTGACCCGGAACCCGGCGGCGCTCGCCTCCGCCTTGCAGAAGATCGAATCCGCCGCCGCGCCGACCAAGTCCATCAAGCGCAGCACGGCGCACCTCTGCATCGCCGATCCTCTGGGCAGGAAGCTGAACGCGAAGGAGGGTGCGGTGGCCAACCTGTTCGGCACCCATCCGCCGATGGCCAAGCGGCTCGCGATCCTGCGCGGGATGGCGTACCAGCAGGCGAAGGGAGCCGAAAGCACGCCGTGACGCGATGCCGGGTGTGGGCGCTGGCGGCGCTCGCCGCGCTGGCCGGCGTGGCGCCGCTCCTGGCTCAGTGCCCGGACGGCACGCCGCCGCCTTGCACCCCGGCCGCGCGGCGCGCCCCCACTCGCCGCGCTCCACCAGCAGAGGCGGAGCGCCGCCGCAGCTTCCTGGTGCTGCCGTTCCGAAACGTTTCGCGCGCCAGCGAGCACGACTGGCTGGTCGAGGGCTCGCCCATCCTGATCGCCGACGCGCTGAGCCGGCGAGACGAGCTCAGCGTGGTCCCTGACGAGCGCCTGTACCCGGCGCTCCAACGCGCCGGCCTGCGCCCTGGAGCGGTGATGGACCTGGCGGTGGTGCGGCGCATCGCGAGCGAGACCGGAGGGTGGACGGCTGTCACCGGCGAGGTGCTGGCCTTCGGCGACCGGATCCGGGTGAGCGCGCGCGCCTTCGACGTCGTCTCCAACACCGAGGTGGTGCGCGCCGTGGAGCAGGCGGCGAGCGGAGAGGACGTCCGCGCCGTGTACCAGCGGCTGGGCACGCGCCTCATCCGCGCGGCGGGCATTGATACTCCTGCTGCCGACCTCGCGGCCACCACCACCCGCTCGCTGGACGCCTACCGCGCTTACGTGCGCGGGATCGCCCACTACAACCGGTCCGAGGCGCGGCGCGCCCGCGACGCCTTCCTCGAGGCCGTCCGCCTCGACAGCACGTTTGCCCAGGCCTACGCCAAACTCGCCGAGGCCTCCCTCAGCGCGAATCCCATGGACCTGGCGACCGCCGGCTCCCAGAGCCTCCGCTACGCCGCCCGGGCGGCCGCGCTGGCCGACCGCCTGAGCCCTCGCGACCGCGAGTTGGTGCTGGGTATCAACGACTTGCTGGCGAGCCGCTTCGGCGCGGCGCGCGGCCGGTTCGCTCGGCTGGTTGCGCAGGACTCGACCAACGTGGACGCGCTCGAGTGGATGATGAGCGTCGAGGGGTTCGACCCCATCCTGGTGCCCGCCGGCGCCGGCGAGCGACCGCGCAGCTCCCTGAACGCGGCGCTGCGCCGCGCCAAGCGCGTGATCGAGCTCGATCCGGCGCGGCACCACTTGTACCAGAACCTGGTGCAGGCCTACCTGCTCGCGGGCGGCGGCACCCCGGGGTTCGTCCCCACCTGGCGCGAGGAGGCCGCGTCCCTGCCGGCGCTGCTCAACTCCCCGCCGGCGCGCACGTTCATTCCGCTGCTGTTCGACACGCTGGTCCTGGTGCCCGCCGAATCGCTCTCGCTCGTGCCGGAGGACTCGGTGCGCGCTGCCCGCGCTCGCGCCATCGCGGCCGCACGCGCCTGGGTGGCGCGCTGGCTCGAGGTCGGGCGCACCGAGGCCGAGGCGCACCTCTGGGCCTCGCGAATGCACGATTTGGCCGGCGAGGCGGCCGAGGCGCTGCGGGAGCTGGAGGCGGCCGACTCGCTGGGGGTGGAGACCGGGCTGGAGAACGTCCCCGCGCGCCGCATGGCGCTGCTGGCCAAGCTGGGCCGCTATGAGGACGGCCGCCGCGTCGCCGACTCTCTGTGGCAAGCCGGCGGGCTCGACGTGACCGCGCTCAACGCGTTTCAGATCGAGGGGCTTGGCTGGGCTTACACCCTCTTCACGCTCGACCGCCAGCACGATCAGGCGGGCTCGCTGATGGATCGCGTCGCAGCCGCCCTCGCTCCCGCGGCGGCGGCGGACCCCGAGCTCACGGCCGGCGGCCTGGCCGTCATCATCTTGGGCGGCTACGTGAAACAGTTCTTTTCCCTGCCGGCAGAGGCACGCACCGCGGTGCTCGACCGCGTCCTGACGGACGCGCCGCGGCTGCCGCCTGGGGGGACCATCGCCCGGATGCTGCCGTTCACGGCAGGGCTGGCCCTCAGGGACTCCACCACGCCGTCGCGTTCTCGCGTGGCCGCGCGGGTGCTCGCCGCCGCGGCCAGCCTGGCCGACAGCGGCCGCGCGGATCTGGCCTACGAGCTGGCCACGGTGGCGGCGATGGACACCACCCAGCGGCGCGCCGCCGAGGCCCTGGCCTGGTATGCGCAGCGCCGGCGCGCCGCGCGGGCCGAGCAAGTCGCCACCCAGCGGCGGTTCCGCCCGGTGCGGGCCGTCGTGACCGACAGCATGGCCAGCTTCGCCTGGGCGGTGCAGGGCGAGAGCTTCACCTGGTATCGGATCGAAACCGCCATCAGAGAATCGGATTTCCACTGGACGGCCGAATTCGAGGCGGCGGGCAAGCAGTGGGAGGTCATCGCCAACGTGGATCGCACGCCCGGCAGCGCGCCGCGCACCGGGACGCTCACCGAGCTGCTCAACGCCTCACTCCGCGCACTGCACGAGGTGGTCAGTCCCGACACCGCGGTGAGGCATCGCCCGGTTCGCACCGCCGTGGTGCGACTGGAGCCGGAGCCGGGCAGGTTCCGCGTGGTGTTGCGGGAACCGGCGGTAGTGTCAGCGCTGCGGAGGGAGCGGCCAGCGACCATCCGCTTCCGCTTCCGCCCGTGTGTAACGGATCCGGTCGATCCGGCGATCCGCTGCGTGGACGAAGCGGTGCCGGTCACGTATCCGTAGGGCGGCGGGATGCCTGGCTGGGAGTTCGCGAGACCGGGAGCCCGTCAGGCCTGCCGCCGTATCGGCTTCTCGGTCTTCCTGCCTCTCGGGCTTTCGGCTTTTCCGCTTTTCGCCCAATGCCCCGACGGCACGCCGCCGCCCTGCGCGCAACGGCGCGCGGCGGTGCGGGTCCAGCCCCCGCCAGCCGCCGAGCGCGGCCGCCGGTTCCTGGTTCTGCCCTTCCGCAACCTGTCGCGCGCGCCGGAGCACGAATGGCTCGTCGAAGGCGCCACCACCATGCTGGCCGACGCGCTCGGCCGCTGGCAGGAGATCCACGTGGTGCCCGACGAGCAGCTGTACCCGGCGCTCCGGCGCGCCGGGCTCCAGCCGGGCGCCGTCATGGACCCGGCGCGCGTACGCCGGGTCGCCGAAGAGACCGCCGGCTGGACCGCAGTGACGGGCGAGGTGATCGCGACCGGCGGTCGCCTCCGCATCAGCGCCCGGGCCTACGACGTGGTCACCAGCCGCGAGCTGGTGCGCGCCGCCGACGACGTGCCCGCCGGCGGCGACGTGCGTCCCGCGTTCGAGCGCATCGGCACCGCCCTGCTCCGGACCGCCGGGCTCGGCACGGCCAGCGTGGATCTGGGCGCCACCACGACGCGCTCGCTCGACGCGTACCGGGCCTATCTCCGCGGCGTCGGGTTCGCGCAGCGCGCCCAGTATCGTCGCGCCCGCGAGGCGCTGCTCGAATCGGTGCGGCTCGACAGCACGTTCGCCAAGCCGTACGTGCTGCTGGCCCTGTCCTCGATCTTCATCAATCCGCTCGGCCACCTGGAGCCACAAAGCGCCGCGCAGCGCTACGCGGCCCGCGCCGTGCAGCTCGGCTCGCAGCTGCCGCCCGCCGACCGGGACGTGGCGGTGGCCTTGAGCGCGTTGCTCGAAGGCCAGTTCACCGCGGCGCGTCGCACGCTCGAGCGGCTCGTGGCCGCCGACTCGAACGACATCAATGCCCTGGGGATGCTGTCGCTGCTCGAGTGGTCCGATCCCATCCTCGTTCCCAGGGGCGCCGGCGAGCGGCCGCGGGGCTCACTCAACCGCGCCAACCATTTCGCGCAGCGCGTCCTCGAGCTGGACCCGGGAGGCCACGGGGCCTTCATCCCGCTCCTCGCCTCGCACTTGCTGGCCGCGGGCGACCTGCCGGGTTTCGTGGTCGGCGTGCGCCGCGAGGCCGGCTCGTACCAGGCGACGCTCTTTCAGGGGACCGCGCGCTTGTTCGTGCCGATCCTGCGGGACAGCTTCGAACTGGTGCCCGTCGAGTCGCTCGCCACGCTGCCCGCCGAGTCGGTGGCAGCGGCGCGGCGGCGGGCGCTGGACGGGGCGCGCAGCTGGGCCGACCGCTGGCTGACCGTCGGCCCCGCCGAGGGGGAGGCCCACGCCACCGCCGCGAGGGTCATGGAGCGACAGGGTGATCTCGAGCGCGCCTTGCGCGAGCTCGCGATCGCCGACTCGCTCGGCGTCGAGGCGGGCCTGACGATCGTGGGTGCCCGGCGGCTGGCGCTGCTCGGCAAGCTGGGTCGCTATGCGGCGGCGCATCTCGTCGCGGACGGCTTGTGGACGGGCGGGCTCTTTACCCGGCTCTTTCCCTTGCCCACCGACCAGACCGAGGCGCTGGCGTGGACGTTCAATTTGTTCCTGATGCGAGGTGACTTCGCGCGCGCCGATTCGGCGCTTGGCTTCATGGCTGTGGCGGTCCAGCGGCTGGGCATCCTTCCCGATTCGGCCTTCGCCGCCGCCACGGCGGTCACCCTCCTCGCCGGATCGCCGGTCCGGCCCATCTGGCAGCTGGAGCTGCCGGCCTCCTTCCGCCTGGACGTCATGGACAGCGTATTCGCCCGGAGGGACCTAATCCCGCCGGACTCGCGCCTGGCTGGCGGTGTCGCGACGCTCGCCCAACTGGTAAGCGCCGCCGGGGGCGCCGATCCGATCCTGCGGGAGCGGGCGCGCGCAGCCCCGTGGTACCGCCCGCGCGGCGAGCGGCCGTGAGCGCCGCGGCGAGGCCTCGCTAGCGCCGGCTGGTCGCTGGAGGGCATCGAGCCGTATGCTTGTCGCCGTGACGCTCCGCGACTGGCTCCTCTTCGCCACGGGCGCGCTGCTCGCGGCGGGCCTCTCGCTGTGGCTCACCCGCAAGGCCAGCGACGCCTTCCGCTCACGCCTGCGCCGGGCGGCCCGGCGCGCGCTGCGCGACTTCCAGGCCCGCATCGCCCGCTTCAAGCTCGTTTCGCGGCGCGCCATTCACGACGAGCTGATCCTCGACCCCGTCGTGGTCGCCGCGATGCGCGATCACAGGCGCGCGCACCAGCTCGGCGAGCTGGAGGTCCGCGTGCGCGTCGAGCGGTATATCGACGAGATCCTCCCCTTCTTCAACGTCCTCTCCTACTACCGCCTCGGCTACAACCTCGCAAAGATTACCCTCAACCTCCTCTACAAGGTGACGGTCGAGTACCAGGACGAAGCCGCGCTGAACCGGATTCCGAGGCAAGACGTCGTCGTCTACTTGATGAACCATCGCTCCAATGCCGACTACGTGGTCGTGGCCTTCGTGCTGGCACGGGGCGTGGCCGTGAGCTACGCCGTGGGGGAGTGGGCCCGCGTCTGGCCGCTGGAGCTGGTCTTCAAGTCGTTCGGCTCGTACTTCATCCGGCGGCGCTACCGCGAGCCGCTCTACCACGCGGTCCTGGAGCGCTACGTCCAGCTCATCACGCGCCACGGAGTCACGCAGGGCCTCTTCCTGGAAGGGGGGCTGTCGCGCGACGGCCGCTTTCGGCCCGCCAAGATCGGCTTGCTCGATTACATCGCGGGGACGCTGCGCGAGGAAGGATTCGATCGCGACATCTGGTTCGTGCCCGTCGCGATCAACTATGACCGCACGCTCGAGGACCGGTCGCTGATCAGGGAATGCCTCGACCCTGAGCTCCGGCTGTCGAGGGCGCGGCAACTGGTCGGCGTCGCCCACTACCTCTTCTTCAACACCCTCCGCCTGCTCACCGCCCGGCTCAAGCGCTACGGCCGCGCGGCCGTCAACTTCGGCCCACCCGTCTCGCTCCGGCGGTGGCTCGCCGCCCAGCAGACCGAGGTGCTGCGTCTGGCCCGGGCCGAGCGGCTGCCACACATGCAGCGGCTCGCCGACGACGTGCTGGAGCGCATCAAGACGATCATCCCGGTCACCCCGGTGGCGCTGGCCTCCGCGGCGCTGCTCTCGTTCGAGCGTGACGCGGTGCCGCTGGCTGACGTGCTGCAGCGGATGGGTGACTACCGGGACCATCTACTCGAAGTGAACGCCAAGGTCGTGCGTGCGGATCGCGGCATCGAGGAGACGTGGGAGCGCGCGAGGATCATGTTCCGGATGCGTCGGACGGTCGTGACCGATGGCGCGACCGCCATCGTGATGCCTCGCCAGCGGCCGCTGCTTGAGTACTACGCGAACTCCATCCGGCATCTGCTGCCGGCGCGCTCACTCCCGGTCGGGCTGATGTCGCCGGCCCACGATGCGGACCGGACGCTGCACCGATTGAAGGAGCCGACTCGATAGGTCCCCCCCCTCCTACCGCCGGCTACGGCGTCAGCCCACATTCCTCTCATGACCGCGGGCCCGGTCTCCATCCCGTCGCTGGCAGTCGGCGAGCGCGTGCAGGACACCCTGCTGGTGTGGGACATCGAGAGCCGATCTCAGAGCGACGGCAGCCGCTACGCCATTCTCCACCTGGCTAACTCTACCGGCCGCGCGCCGACCGCCCCATTCTGGTCGTCCGACCTCCACCTGGTCGACGGGCTGAGCAAGGGCACGGTCGTCTCCGTCATCGCTGAAGTGCAGGAGTACCGCGGCAGCAAGCAGCTCAAGGTCGCCTCCATCCGCCCGGTCCCGAAGGAGATGGCCGATTTCTCGCGCCTGGTGCCGTCGGTCGGCGACGTGGCGCCCTGGTGGACCCGGCTGGACAGGTGGAGTTCGGAGATGGCGGCGGGGCCGTGGAAGCGGGTGGTCGCGCTCTTCTACGACGACCCGGACTTCCGCCGCGCCTACGAGCGCTGCCCCGCCTCGATCGCCAATCACCACGCCGCCCTCGGCGGACTCCTGCGGCACACGGTGGAAGTGGGGTATATCGCGCACGCCATCGCCAAGACGTGCGCGGCGGAGTGGGATCTGGTCCTCGCCGGCGTCCTGCTTCACGACATCGGGAAGCTGGAGTCGTATCGCTTCGACGGACTCTTCGAGACGACCGAGGCGGGCGCTCTGCTCGGCCACGTGGTCCTCGGCGCGCTCCTGCTCGACCGCCGCCTCGACGAACTGGAACCGCCGCTTGCCGAGCGTGAGCGGTGGCGCCTGCAGCACCTCGTCCTGTCGCACCACGGCGCGCTCGAATTCGGCAGCCCGGTGCGGCCGATGACCCTCGAGGCCGAGATCCTCCACGCCGCCGATCTAGCCTCGGCCTCCACCACCAACGTCGCGGACGCGCTCAGGGACGCCTCGAACTTCGCCGACGGAGCGACGGTCTCGAAGCGGATCTGGTCGCTCGACCAGCGCAAGGTCTACCGCGCACCGCCCACGCCTTAGCCGATGACCCCCGGCGAGATTCCCCGCACGACGCGAGAGTTCGTGGATCGCGCCGACGCGCTCGCCGAGTTCCTGCGTGCCGCCGGCCACGCGCCGCGCCTGCTCCCGGCCGACGATGGTGTCGGCTGCCCGCTCTTCCACGCGCTCGCCGCGCTGCAGTGGAGCGGCGAGACCGGCCTCGTCCAGCCGTCGGACCGGCTGCACGCGGTGTGGTTCGCCGGCGACACCGCGGCGGCGGTCATCGAGCGGGAGCAAGGCGGAAAGCAGGTGTTCCGCTACTTCGGTCCGCGCGTGGAGACGCTTCAGCGTCCGCCGGTGGACGGAGAGCAAGTGCTCGACGAGATGTTCGTGCGGGGCTACGAGTTCACGGAGCGCTGGAACGCCGTGGCGCATTTTCTCGTCACGACGCAGGGCAGCGGCGCCCTGATCGCCTTCCTCTCGTCGCGCGCACCGGAGGTCGAGCACGTGCGCCGGTGGCTGCTCGAGCTCTTTCAGGGCCCGGTCCCCGAAGGCGCCGACTACCTCCACGCGGCCTGGCTCAGCGCCGCCGGCGCCGGCTTCCTCTTCCCCCCGGCGTCGTTCGCCAACGACCGGCACCGGGGCTGGACGTACGTCGAGATCGGCCTTCCCCGAGATCGCTAGCCCGAAGGCACGACGGCCCGGCTGAGTTTCCCCAGTCGGGCCGTCGCCGGTGCAGTTACCCGGAGTCGAAGGATTGCTCCTCCGTTTTTCTCTCACCAGCCACCGGTTGGCTTAGTAGGTTCCCGGTAGGGCTGGCCAGGGCTCCGGCTTCCATCCCCACGCGACATGGCCATGCCACGCGGTTCACTGCGCCGGGCGCTTCGGGTCGTGCCGGATCGCGGACCGGCCTCCCGCACGGCACCTCGCTGCGCCACGGCGAGGTGGGCAAGGCACGCGATTGGCCTCGCCGTCCCGAGTCGGTGGGTACTCCCTGGGATCTACGGGCGCCTGAGCCCTTGGTTGCGTCGGCGCCCTCCCCCAAGCTACCGCTCGGGAACATCAGCAGGCGTAGACCGAGCAAAGCCCAATCCCTTCCCCGCTGACGACGGGGCCCAATATAGCGGCTCGCGAAAAGTGCGCAAGTGCCGGATTTGCTTCGGGTTACGCCACTCGCACTGTGCGCGACTTGTGGATTCCAAGCGACTTCCGGCGAAGGACTTCCACCAACTGTCCCCACGATGTCGAGATGTGGAATGCTCGAGGTTGTGGACGAACATCGCTTGATCCAGCGGCCCTTAGCGGCTAGGGTTCGACCCCCCGTCTCATCGTCCCACAAACGCCATCAACGGGATGGAAGCCGACTGATGCACCGCTCTGCCCTGGCCCTCGTCCTCGTGCTCGTCGCCGCTTCGCCCCGCGCCGACGCGCAGCGCGCGTCCCCGCCTCCCGCGCGCGTCGCGGCGGCCATCCGCGCCGACGCCATCTGGGCGCCGTTGCGCTTTCTGGCCGACGACTTGCTGGAAGGCCGCGCCACGGGCACACGGGGCGCCGAAATCGCGGCGCAGTACCTGGTGGCGCAGTACATGGCTCTTGGTCTCGAGCCGGCCGGCGACGATGGCACCTATCTGCACTCGGTACCCATCGTCACGCTGCGTCCCACGGCGTCTCTCGATGTGGTCGGCGGAGCGCCCGCGCGCGCGCTGCTCTACCGCGAGGACTTCGTCGCCTGGGCCGAGCGCGCCGACACCCTGGTGAGCGCGGCCGGGGAGCTCGTCTTCGTCGGGTTCGGCATCGCGGCGCCCGAATGGCAGTGGGACGACTACAAGGACGTGGATCTACGCGGGAAGATCCTGCTCATGCTGGTGAACGACCCCGGGCTTCGCGACCCGTCGGTCTTCCGCGGGCGGATCCTCACCTACTACGGCCGGTGGACATACAAGCTGGAGGAAGCCGCCCGCCGCGGCGCCGCCGGCGTGCTGCTGGTCCATACCGACGAGATGGCGACCTATGGCTGGGCCACGGTGCGCAACTCGTGGACGAGCGACCAGGCACGGCTGGACCGCCCGCCGACATCGCTGGCGTTCGCGGGCTGGCTGTCGCAGAGCGCGGCCTCCGAGCTGCTCCGGCCCAGGGGCTTCGATCTGGACGCGCTGATGGCGCGCGCCGCACGGCGCGACTTCCGACCGCTGGCGACGGGACTCGAGATCCGTGTCACCGTTCGTTCGACGCTTCAGCGCGTCACCACGGCGAACGTGATCGGACGGCTGCCCGGCTTCGATCCCGCTCTCCGCAGCGAGGTCGTCCTCGTCACGGCCCACTACGACCACCATGGGATCGCCGCGGCCGTCAATGGCGATTCCATCATGAACGGCGCCGTGGACAACGCCTCCGGCGTCGCCGGAATCCTGGCCGTGGCTGACGCGTTCGCGCGGTCGGGCGTGCGGCCCCGCCGTTCTCTCGTCTTCGTCGGCTTCGCCGCGGAGGAGAAGGGACTGATCGGCTCAGAGGCTTTCGCGGAGCGGCCGCCGGTGCCGCCGGCAAGAATCGCTGCGGTGTTGAACCTGGACGGCGCCAACCTGTACGGCGCGACGCGCGACATCGCCGTCCTGGGCGGAGATCAGTCCTCGCTGGGCCGCGCATTCGAGCGGGCGGCGCGGGCGGAAGGGCTGCGGGTGAGCGTGGATTCGGCGGCGCTCATGCGGGGATTGTTCTTCCGTTCCGACCACTTCCCGCTCGCGCGCGCGGGAGTTCCCGGGCTATCGTGGCAGGGGGGCAGCGACTACGTGGGTCGTCCGGCCGGGTGGGGGAACGAGCAGGAGGAAATCTATAATCGCGAGCGCTACCACCAGGTGACGGACGAGATCCTGCCGTGGTATACCGTGGATGGGGCGTTGCAACAGGCGCGCGTGTTGGCACGCGTGGCCTGGGCCGTCGCGGACGCACCATCCCAGCCGACCTGGCATGAGACGTCCGAGTTCCATGCGGCGGGAGATCGGCGGCTCGGGCGGTGAGCCCCGCTCCAGTGAAGCGCCGCCGGCCTCGCGGGCGACGCAGCTTCCGACCGTTCGACCCGCGCCGTCATCGGCGGCCGCACGCCGCACCTAGCCGCCGTCGGACGAGCTACCGAGGCGCTGCGCCGGCGTAAGGCGCGTTGCGCGGCAATGCGGCGGGCACCGGAAGACGCCGCGCGACCGGGAGCACGGCGTTGAGCGCGACGACGAAGGCGCGATCCCGCTCGTGCGCCCCGCGCGCCTGGGTGTACCAATCCCGGTAGAAGCGGCGCGCCGCCGCTTCGTAGTGCTCCTGCCACGGGTCCCACCGGTCCGGCGCGGCGATCATGCTCGCGACGTTGTCGCACTCGGCGGTCGCGTCGAGCTCGCTGAGCACCGTGTCCAGTGCTGCGGCCGCTCGCTCCAGCGTCGCGTTGGCGGGGAGGCTGTCCCGGATCGCGCGGACCGCCTCGCCATAAGTGGTCAGGTCCCAGTGCACGTCGCGGCAGCGGAGCCAGCGATCGCGCTCGCGCTGCGACACCGCGCTCGGGCCTGTGGCCCCGCCCAGCGGCTGGCCCGACGTGTTGCGGAACACGCCCACCAGGGTCACGATAGCGGAGTCCAGCATCTGAGCCAGGCGCCTGGCGTACTCGACCCTGGCGGCGACGCCGCTGCCGCCAAAGGCCGGCATGGCGAGCCCCGCCGTGTAGCCGCTCGGCGCAGCCCCGCCGGCGGCGGCGGCGGGCGGCGTCGGCGCACCGGGCTGGACCGACTGCGGGGCCACCAAGGCCCGACCGGCCGCGGCCGGCGGGGACGGCAGGCCGCCTCTCGTGGTCGCCGTTGCGGAATCGCGACTCGCAGCGCCCGGCAGCCCAACCAGCACCGGCGTCGGGCGTCGGCCTTTGGCGGCACCCGTCGCTCGGCCCGACGTGTCGGCACGCGCAGGCATCGCCGCGGGCGGACACCCATCGGGCCCCACACGCGCACCCGTCGGCGTGTTGGGGCAACGGTCGTTGACGTCGGCGACGCCGTCTCGATCAGCGTCGGCGCTCGCGGGCAGCAGGGCCTTCTGGGCACAGAGCGGTGGCGCCAGCCCGCCGCCCGCGGAGACCGCCGCAGCGAGAAGAATCGCCACCCGTCTCACGAGCGCACCTCCAAGAACGGCCACGAGGGAGAGATAACGCCGCGGGCGATGGTTGGCTAGTTGACGAAAGCCCCGCGGTCGGGGTGCGGGTCAGCAGGTGTGCTCGGCGCGGCGAAGGTGGACGCCACCACGGCCGCGGGTGCTCCGCAACAGGACGATCCGACGCGCGTAACCCCGGCTTCCGGCACGGTGCGATCAGGCGCATAGTCCACACGACGCGCGGTGGGCCGAGCCCGGCGGCTGCTACCCACACATGGGCCACCGCAACGGAACGCTCAGGCTCCCACCGCGCGTCCTACAGAGCTAGCGCCTCTTCGCTCTCCTGCCCGCTCTCGACGCCGCCCTCGGGCTCCGCCGCGCCCGTCGCTCGGTCTTCTTCCTGGCCGCAGGCACGGCTCGACGCCGCGACTGGCGCGCCGATCCTTTGGAGCGCGCCGCTGGGCGTTTGCGCGCCGGCGACTTCTTCACCTTGCGGCCAGGCCTTCGACGCGGCGTCGGCTTCTTGCGCGCGGCAGGTCGCTTCCCTGCTCTCGGCTTCGCGACCCCGGGCCTCTTCGGCTCGGCAACCGGCGTGTGCGACGCCGCCGCACGGCCTTTGGACTCGGTGGCGGCGTCGATTTCGGCCGCCACCCGATCCCCCTCATCGCTTCGGATGAGACCGCGTCGCACGGCGTACCGGATCAGCTCGTGCGCGTCCTTGGGATCGAAGGGGGCGAGCCCGGCGCCAGCGCGCGAAAGGTTGACGATCGCGTCGGCGACCGGGCTGCGCAGGACGGTGGCGATTCCGGGGACGGCCTCGAGAATGCTGGAGATCGCCCCGCTGCTGAGTTCGGTGGTCACGGCTATCTCCATGCCCGGCAACTGGTTATGAGCCAAAGGTCCGCCGGGAACCGCCACATTCGTCCGGGCTGTTGCGAATCGAGCGGCAACCTACTGCCCGCTCCGATCTCAGTCAAGAAGACGCCGCGCCCGTTTCCCCGGGGGAACAGCTCGCTCAAACAGAAGCCCGGCAACGGGTTAGCGCTGCCGGGCATGGCTCGGCGGGGGTCAGGTTCTCTCAGAGCGAAATGCGGAGCGACGCTCCAAAGCTGACGCCCTGGAAGCCCACGTCGCCCCGGCCGCCGACCCCGACGTCACCAGTATCGAAGCGGATCGCCGGCACCAGCGAGAACCGTTCGCTGAGCGCCCACTGGAAGCGCGCTCCGATCGAAAGCAGCGAACCGGCCTGCGTCAGGGTCGAGACGCCTTCCGTCTGCCGGCGATACTCGATCGTCGGTCGAAAAGAGTTGCGACCCACCTGCACGGTGGCCGCCGCGCCGGCGGCGAGGAGGTTCTGCTTCTCCGTCGCTGCCCCGTCGCGAGCCACGGTGCCCGCCGCCCGGTAGAGGTCCCAAGCGTATAGGGACACGCCCATGTTTCCCAGCGGGAAGCTCCAGCTGACCTGGGAGATGTACCGGTTGCCGGGCGAGAAGATCTCCGAGCCGGCGAACTCGTCCCTGGCAAAGCTCGAATAGGTGAAGCCCAGCGAGACCCGTGACTGGCCGACGAGTCGTTCCAAGCCGACCCGAAACCGCATCTCGCTCCCCGCTTTGAACGACGCAGCTGAGTCCGCGACGTCGGCGACGCCGGCGGCGAGCGGAGTGAAGTCGGAACTCAGCCGATAGCTGCCCGCGACCCCGAGCGCCCAGGCGCCGACGGGCACGGCGAGAGCGAGACCGGTCGTGGCGTTGAAGCCGGAACCGAAGCTCGACACGGGAAACGGGATGAGGTCGGAGGCGACCGTGCCGGCTACCGGCAATTCGTCGGCCGTCAGCTCCGTCTTCCCGGTCGGCAGATTCGCCGCCACCGTAAGCACGAGCACGTCCGGTACCAGTTCCAGCACGACCCGAGCCTGAGTGTCGGTCAGGCCTGAGATCGAGGCGCTCGAGTCGGCTTCGTCGGTGCGCGTCGCGCGGGCGTAGCGCGAGCCGAGATCAATGGTGATCCGGCGTGTGATCGGCCAGATCACTCCAATCGGCACCACGACTTCGCTGACACTCTTGGTACCGAGGCCGGAGTCGAATGAGACGGTTCGGACTTCGACGCCGGAGAAGACGCGTGGCCGCGCGCCCGCCTCACCCTGTGCCGAGAGCCCCGCGCCGAGGCCGCTCCCCATCGCGATGACGACGGCCGCCATCCCCGGCCGCACCGCGGCACGCATCACGGCGGCCTCCGGATGACGATGATCACGGTGCCGCTCGTCGCCCTCGGCCCCTCGGTGCGGGTGGTCTCCGCCGTCGTGTCCCGCTGGCCCGGCGGCGTGCTCGGCGCCGTCGCCTGTTCGGCCTGCGCCGTCTGGGTCGGGGCGACCTGATTGGCGCCCTCCCGCAGCGCCTCGCGACGCGACTCCTCGCTCGCTCCCGCCGCGGCACCGCTCTCCTGGCCTTCGCTCTGCACCACCACCGCCTCCACGTCGCCCACCGACTGGGCGGCCGCCACCGAGAGGTCCGCCGCCGCGGTCGCGCTTTGGGCCGCCACCGCGAAGCTGGGGTCGAGGCCCGCCGCCTGAGTGAACGCCTGCTGCGCCGCCGAGAAGTCGCCCTGGTCCTCCGCCTCGAGACCGCGGCTGTACGCCAGGAAAGCTTGAAGATTCTGCGTCGGCCGCTGGTTGATCGCTTCGCGCTCGGCGTCGCTGAGCTGAATGCCGAGATTGTTGAACAACGAGAAGACGAGCTGCTTCTCCAGGTCGAACAGGCGGCTCAATTGATCCGAGACGCCGGCTGAGGCGGCGACCCCCGCGCTCGCGACATCCACCACCGCGGCGTCCACGCGCAGCTCCTCGTCGCGATCGGCGAGAGTCCCCTGGACCACGCGAGCTGCGCGCAACATTCGGCCGCTCCGCAGCGCCGTCCGCGGATCCGCCCGCCCCTCCTCCGACAGCCGCATCTCCGACAGGATGGCCTGCATCCGCTCCCGCTCGAGCACACGCACCTGCCTCGACTTCGCGAGGTCGGTCACGACGAGTTGCGCCATCCCGCGGGTGAGGGGTCGCACCTGATCGTTCGTGCCGCCGTATGTGAACGGCATCACCGCCACGGTGTTCGACTCGGGCGGCGTCTGGGCGAGCACGTCCTCCTGCGCCAACGCCTGTCGCGCCTGGTACTCGAGCTCCCGCCGCCCCGACAACGCCAGCCGCTGGCGCGCCGCGGCTCGCAGGGCGCCGCTGCGGGCCACCCCAAGCGACTGCTGGAAGGACGCGCGCGCGGCCGCGAAGTCACCGAGCGCTTCCGCGCTCATGCCGAGATAGATGGCCGCGATCGCGCTCTGCGGATCACGCGCGACGGCGCTGTCGAGCACTCGCCGCGCGTCGCCGTACCGGTTGGCCTTGAAGTACGCGACGCCAAGACGAGAGAGGACGACCGGATCCTGCGGCCGCTGGTTGCGCTCAGCCTCCAGCCCCGGGATCGACTGCGGTGTTACCTCGCTCAACCGAATCGCGCCGCCGCCCGCACAGCCTCCGGCCACGACGAGCAGCGCGAAACGGAGCGGACCGCGGGCGCGGAGGAGAGCCCTCATAGGCTTACGCCTCGGCAAGTGGCAAGACGACCGACGGTCCGCCCAATATGAACGGCCCCACCGAGCGCTGCAAGTTGCGGCGGCTGCGCCGGCACGCCGCAGCCTACACGCGCAATCCGGATGCCGCCGTGACCCCTGTCACGGGGGCGCCTCGCCCTAGCGCCCGCTCCGAGCCGGCACCTGCGCCGGGGTAGGCTCACCGTCGTTGATCGTACTGCCCGGACCGCCGGGCTGACCCACGATCAGCGTGGCCTTCATGCCGAGCGCCAGATGTGGCAGACAGAAGTAATCGTACGTGCCCTGAGGCGCTCCGGCGAAGCTGATCCGGTACACCGCATTGGGCTGCATCATCATCGGCCCTGCCACGTCGCCCATGCGCTGTGCCATGGCGCGGTTGAGCACGTCCTTCGCCCCGGCCGGGATGCGATTCGGATAGAACTGCACGTTGTGCGGGAAGCCGGACACATTGACGAACTCCACCACGTCGCCCGGCTGAATCCGCAGCCCTGCGGGGTCGAACTTGTACTGATTGCCCTGCTGCAGCATGCGCACTCGGTGCGTGGCCGGCGGCGGGGTGCGGTCGTCGGGACGCACCAACGCCGCGGCGCCCAGGGTGAAGAGGGGGAAGGCAACCACGGTCCAACGCTTCATCTCGGCATCGCTCCGGAAAAGGGGGCGCGCGCGCCGGGCTACCTGCGCCCGAGACCCGCGCACGGTGAAGGCAAGGATTGTGAAATCTTTCACATGACTGCGCAGTTTGGCAAGCCTGCCGAAAACCCGCCATTTGCGCGCTGTTTTGCCCCCGGCTAAGTTGACGGCGCTCGCGGCAGCACGGTTTCTCGTGATCCTCACACTCTGAGCGCTCGGAGCGACAGCCGGACGTGGCAGGCGACGCCATCCAGATGATGGGCACCATCGCCGAGGTGCTCCCCAACACGACGTTTCGCGTGGAACTCGAGAACGGCCATCGGATCTTGGCTTACGTGTCGGGGAAGATGCGCAAGAACTACATCCGGATTCTTAAGGGCGACCGAGTGGCCGTCGAGCTGTCCCCGTACGACCTCACGCGCGGCCGCATCACGTACCGCTACAAGTGAGCGCGCGGCGCGTCAGCGTTCGCCGCTGACCTCGAATCCGACGTAGTAGTTTCGGCCGGGGGCCGGCTCGAAGGCGCGCCGGCCGGCGCCGCTCACCGCTCGCGCGTTCACCGTGAGCGCGGCCGCGTAGCGCCGATCCAACAGGTTGTTGACTCCGACGAACGGCGCGAGGCGCCGAGCCCCGGCCCGACGTACCCATCCCGCTCGCAGGTTCAGTACCCACCAGGGCGCCGCACGCAACCCGTTCGCGTCATCGGCGTACGCCGTGCCGGCCTGCGCGACTTCGAGGTCGGCCCAGCCTCCGTCCCCGGTCCCGGCCGACAACGCGGCGTAGGCGGTGGATCGCGGCACGCCCGGAACGTAGCGGCCGTCCAGCGGGGTGCTGTCGGTGGGAAACTCGACGAACCGGTGCTCGGTCAGCGCGTACGCCACGGCGAGGCGCAGGCCGGACGGGAGCGACGCTTTCAGGTCCACCTCCGCGCCCCGATGGCGCGAGCGCCCGGTGTTCCGGTACAGGAATCGGCCCGGTGCGGCCGCCGCCTCGTACGGGAGCAGGCCGTCGCGCACCGCCGCCTGGTAGATCGCCACGCCGGCTTCGAGCCGTGCGCCGCGCGCCCGAAGGCCGACCTCCCACTGGAGCGTGCGCTGGGGGGCGAGATGGCGATCGAGCCCGCCGGATCCCGGCGTGGCCAGCTCGGTCGTCGTCGGGGTCTCGAACGCGGATCCCACGCTGGCGTGGACTCGGACCGTCGGAGCAACGTCGCGCGAGAGCCCGGCCGTGAAGCTCAGCGCTCCCATCGCACGCTCGCCCGACGCGTCGCCGTCCTCGAGCCGAAGGTCTCGCACCCGGAAGGCCACGCGGTCGAGTCGCGCACCGGCAGTCACCTGGATTCGGCGCGCGGCCCAGAGGTGGAGAGCGGCGCGCGCGCCCAGGGACGTGACCGTCTCGCGCTGATCGACCCGCGCCGTATCGCCCGCTCGACCGCCATCGTTGTCGTAGTTCCGCCGCAGGTCGTGTTGTCGCTGCACCTCGAGCCCGGCCCGAAGCTGCGGGGCGAGTGACCCGCCGGCGAGCGCCCGGCGCGCCAGCAGGCGTCCGCCCGCTCCGGCGCGATCGAGCGTTACGAACGCCGAGGGGAGCGGGTTGGCGAGGCTGCGCCCCACGCCGTAAAGGACCGCCGCGACCTCCGAGCGTGGCCCCGCCCGGCGCACCCGCACTGCGCCCTGCCACTGGTGAACCCGCTTGCCGGCGCGCATCGCGACATTATCGGGACTCGCCTGGGCGGGATCGGCCTCGAATTCAGCGGCGGTCAGAGCCCCGGGGTTGTCGGCGCGCGGCGTGTCCGAGTAGCGAAGCTGGGCGCCGATGCTCAGGTCACCCTGCACCGGCAGCTCGATCGCCGCCACCGCATGCCGGACGTCAGCCCCGCTGTGAACCCGGAAGCCGTCCCACCGGAGCCTTGAGAGTGCGAGCGAAACTCCGCCGGCGGCGAGGGGGGCACGGAGATCCAGGTTCCACTTCCGAAGACCGTAGCTGCCGCCCTGGCCCCGCAACCGATAGGATGGGCGGGCCCCCACGAGCCCGCCGGTGGTGATGGCCACCACGCCGCCCGCCGCGTTCCCGTAGAACGCGGCGGCCGCGCCGCGCACGACCTCGATGCGCTCGATCATGCCGACATCAACATGCGAAAGCTGGCCCTGGCCATCCGGGAGCGTCTGCGGCACGCCGTCGAGCAACACGGTCACTCCGCGCACACCAAATGCCGAGCGCGCGCCGAAGCCGCGGACCGTGATGCGCGTATCGAGGGAGAAGTTGTAGCGGTTCTGGGCGCTCACCCCCGGCACCCGAACCAGGGCTTCGTCGAGGCCGAGTCCCGAGCGCCCGCGGTGGATCTCGTCGCGGTCGAGCACCGAGACGGCGAACGGGAGCGCGGCGGCCGAGTCGGCAGGGGCCCGGATCGAGAGCGGCTCCAGCGTGGCCCGGGGCACGCTGTCCTGCTGGGCCCGGAGCGAGGCGAGCGGGAGGACCAGCGCGCCCGCCAGGAGCCGGAGCGTGCGGCGCCGCGCTACTCTGGCCGCCTGCCGATCCTTTCGAAGCGGATGGCCGTGAGGAATGGCAGGGCCCGCCACGACTCGTGGTCGTATGAGTAGTAGACGATCAGCGGACGTCCCCGGATGACGCGCCGATCCACGAAGCCCCAATACCGCGAGTCGTACGAATTGTCGCGGTTGTCCCCCATGACGAAATACTGCCCTCCGGGCACGATCAGCGGCCCCCAGGTGCTGCGGGTCGGGTGGTACGTGTCCCGGTCGACCCCCGGCGCCAGATACTCGAGCTGCCACGCGCGCATCTCCGGGTCGGCGGGCGCGGACATCGAGTCCACGTACTGGGTGAAGGCCTCCGGCTGCAGCACGCCGTTCCGGAACAGCTCGTTGCTGCGCATCTCGAGCGTGTCCCCCGGCATCGCGACCACCCGCTTCACGACCTTTACGCCCGGCTGCGTCTTGGAGTCGAACACCACGATGTCGCCCAGCCGCGGCTCCCGGATGGCGGGCAGCCGAGCGCCGATGAACGGCACCTCGGCCCCGTACAGCGCCTTGTTCACGAACAGGAAATCGCCGACCAGCAGCGTCCGCTCCATGCTGCTCGACGGGATCCGGAACGCCTCCACGAGCAGCGCACGCAGCACGAACCAGATCGCCAGCGCGACGGCGATGGACTTCACCCATTCCCAAGCCCACTGGCGGAACGGCTTGCGGGCCGGCCCACTCTGCCCGCGCGACGGCTGCTTGGTCGGATGGCTCATTGGTGGGGAACCCAGTCCGCTACGAAGATGTTGGTCTCGCCCCGCTCCCGCCCGCCGCGATTCGATGCCCACACCAGCTTGCGGCCGTCGGGAGAGAACGTCGGGAACCCGTCGAAGTCGGGATGGGTCGTGATTTGCTCCAGGCCCTCGCCGTCGACGCCCACCAGGAAGAGATCGAAGTTGCGGCTGCGCGGGTTCCGATGGTTCGATGCAAAGATGATCCGCCGGTCGTCCGGCGTGAAGAAGGGCGCGAAGTTCGCCCCTCCCAGGTTGGTGATGCGCCGGCGGTCCGCGCCGTCGCTGTTCATCAGCCAGAGCTCCATCCGCGAGGGCCTGACGAGCTGCCTTCCGAGCAGTTCGCGGTACTCGGCCTGATGCGCCGGCGTCTCGGGGTGGTACGCCCGGTAGACGATCGAGCGGCCGTCGTGGGAGAAGAAGGGGCCGCCGTCGTAGCCCAGCTCGCTCGTCAGTCGGCGCACCTCCGAGCCGTCGGTCCGCATCGCGTAGATGTCGAGATCACCGTCGCGGACCGAAGTGAAGACGATCGTGCGCCCGTCGGGCGACAGCGTGCCCTCCGCGTCGTAGCCCGGCTCGCTCGTCAGGCGGCGCACGTCCGAGCCGTCCGTCCGCGCCGAGAAGATGTCGTAGTCGTCGAGCTTCCAGACATACCCGGCGGAATAGTCCGGGGGGGCGGGGCAGTCGCGGCCCGCCAAGTGCGTGGAAGAGTAGAAGATCCGGCGGTCGCGATCGAAGAAGAAGCCGCACGTCGTCCGCCCTTCCCCGTTTGAGACGCGGCGCTTGTCCGAGCCGTCCACGTTCATGATGTACTGCTGGTCGCACCCGGCGCCGGCCGATGTCACCTGGTAGATCAGCCTGGTGCCGTCAGCCGAGAAATACGCCTCCGCGTTTTGACCGCCGAAGGTCAGCTGCCGGATGGCGCGCAGGTGCGTCTCGCCCGAATCGGCGCCGACGGGCCGAGACGTGACGAGCGGGCGGCGGACCGTTTCGGCGGCGAGCAGGAAGGCCGCGCCTGGAGCGAGGAGGAGGAGAAGACCGCGGAACATGGCCGTGAATTGTAAGGCCGGCCGGCCCGGCGCTGTAGCCCCGGCGCCACCCCAGTCCCGGGTTTACGGACAATCGGGCGGCAGGGCTGCGGGTGCACCCAGTCGCCCCGAGGCCAAGAGCGGCAGGTAGCGCCACGCGCCGGCTTCCCCGCCGTTCGCGGGCTCCTCGGCCCAGAGCTGAAGAGCGCAGGCTCCGCGGGGACCCATGACGACGCGCGGCGCGTGCTCCGCATCAACGGCGAATCGCCAGCCGGACGCCGCTTGCTCGAGCTCGTCGCTCATCTGGCCTCGCGCGCCGCGCACGAAAACCGGATAGGCGACTCCGGCGGAGTCGGCCACGTAGCCCAGGAAGTCGGGCAACCCGTCGCCCGTAAGATCATCGAAGGCGAACGCGCCCAGCTCGGCGACCGAAGGCATCACGTCCGACCGGCCGAGCAGGATGACGGCTCCCTCATCCGCCAGCCACAGCTCCGCCCGCGCCTGCACGACGCCCGGCAGGGTCGACTGCACCAGGGCCAGCACGAACGTCTGGCCCCACGGAGCGGCCCACGTCCAGGCCCCCGCCGGCACCGCATCCGGCGCGCGGTACTGCTCCCGCACCCGGGCGGGAGCGTGCGCGGCGGCGCTCGTGTGGGCCGCGCCCGACGTTGCGGCGCCGTGCTCGCCCGCGCGGCAGGCCGCTGCGACGGCGATCAGGGCGGCGGCGCGAGCGCCCGCTCGGATGGCTCCTGCCCGGCGAAGGGGTGATACGCCAGCCGATACCACACGTAGCTGGCGTACACGATCTTGACGTAGTCGCGCGTTTCGCCGATCGGCACCCGCTCGGCGAACAGATCGGGGTCGCGGAACTCCGGCCAGCGCCTCCACCGCTCGACCCGCTCCGGCCCCGCGTTGTACGCGGCGAGCACGGCGTGCAGGGGGAGGGAATCCAGCGCGATGCGCTCGTACAGGTAGCGCGCGCCGAGGTGGAGATTGAAGTCGGGCACGTACAGCAGGTCTGCGTCCCAAGGCCCGAGGCTCATCCGAGCGGCCAGCTCCCTGCCGGTGCGCGGCATGACCTGGCCGATACCCCGCGCCCCTGCGCGCGACAGGGCGCGCGGCTCGAACCGCGACTCCTGCCGGATGATCGCGGCCAGCAGGAGCGGGTCCACGCACTGCTCTGCCGCCTCGGCCTCGATGACGCCGCGGAACGAGAACGGGAACAGCGCCCGCGCCGTCCCGAGCACCATGCCCGCCCGCTCCCGCGCTGCCTCCCCGAGGCTGATCGCCTCGCGTGCCAGGCCCGCGTCCGCCGCCGCGCTCGCCGCCGCGAGCAGGACGTGCACCGACGCAGCAGTATCGCTTCCCCACCCCGCCGCTTCGGCCCGCGCCTCGCCGCCAAGGCCGAGGCCGGCCAGCAGCCGGATCCGCTCCCGAGCCCGCGCGGGGGCGAACGACCCCGGCCGCGGCCTCGTCAGGGCGGTCTCCGCCGCGAGCGGCAGTGAGTCGCCCAGCACCTCTCTCGCGCGAACGCCGTAGAAGCTGATCGGCCCTTCGGCGGCGATCTGACCGAGCGCCGCCGCAGCGCCCGAATCCGCGCGCTCGAAGGCGAGCCGCGCACTCCAGTAGCGCGCCGCCAGGCCGAGCTGGCGCGCGCTGTCTCGCGCGAGAACGTCCGCCATGCGCGCGGCGGCGGAGTCGCGCTCGCCCCCGGCATACGCGATCAGAGCGAGGCGGAAGCGCGCGACGAGGGTCGCCGGCGCGCGGGGAAAGCGGCGGACCAGCGTGCGATAGCGGCCGTGCTCGGCCTCCCGCTGCCCGCGGACGCGATCGCCGTCGGCGAGCGCCATCAGGACCCGTGCGATGCTGCTGTCGCCAGGATGCGCCCGCACCAGCGAGCGTGCCAGCGCGTCTGCCTCATCCCAGCGCTTCGCAGCCACGAGCGCCCCGAGACGCGCGGCAGCGACCAACGTCACCTGGCGCCGGCGGGCACGCGCACCGGCGCTGTCAACCGCCACCAACGCCCCGCCAAAGTTGTCCTTCACCGCCTCGATCGTTGCCAGCTCGAGCCACGCCCGCACGCTGGTGTCGGAGCGCGCGATGGCCCGGCGCGCGAACCGCTCCGCGGCGGGAATGTCGCCGCGCGCGCGGTACGCCCGGCTGACCGCGAGATACTCGGCCACGGTGAGCGTGTCGAACCGCTGGGTGAGGAAGGTCGCCGCGAGGAGCGCCATGGGTCGCGTCGGATCCGAGATCAGGATCGAGTCCGCCCTGAGGCGCGCAGAGCGACGCCGACCGAGCGCAAACTCGACGCGGGCCACGTCGAGGGAGCGGTTCAGCCGGCGGTAGACTTCGAGAGCCCCCCGCAGGTTGCCGACAGCCAGGCGCCGCCGCGCGACCAGCAGGTCCGCTCGCTGCGCCGCCCCGGGGGTCCGCGCACCCGAGACCGCCGCGAACGCGAGCGCCGTATCCGCCACGAGTTCGCCGCGGCGCAGCGCGAACCAGTCGGCCAGCTCGGGGAGCGCCTGCGCCGCTCGGCGCCAGGCCGCAGACGCCGAATCGCGGCGGCCCCACCGCTCGAACACCAGCGCCAGGCGCGCCGCGGCGAGCGCGCGCACTCCGGGCGCCGCGGCCGGCAGCGCCAGCAGGCGACGATGCCTCGCCGCGGCCGCAGCCCATCGGCCGGCCCGCTCGTCGGCGCGGGCGGCGAGCGCGACGAAATCGGGGAGCGAGTCCCCGCCGCGCGCCCGGCGCACCAGCCCGTCCACCTGCTCCCACCGGCCCAGCCCTGCGGCGATCCCGGCATGCACCAGCGCGTCGAGGGCGGTGGGCGGCCTGGAGGTCGGCAGCGCCGCGGCGTTGCGCAGAGCATGCCACGGGCGCCCGGCCGCGACCAGGCTTGCCGCATCGAGAGGCGCGGAGGGTGGAGCGCAGCTATCCGTGGCCGGGCCGCGACGCGGCGGCGCGGCAGGTCGCGCGGACCCCAACACCAGAGAGCACGCCACGGCCGTGAGCGCCGCGGTCGGCAGGTTCATGCCGCCTACCGCTTCAGCAGGCGCACGCCACGCGGTCCGGCGATCACCGCGACGTGCGCCATGCGCAGGAACAGCCCGTCCTCCAGCACGCCGGTCCTTCGTGCCAGCGCCCGGGCCAGCGCGGCGGGGTCCTGGATGCCGCGTTCGAAGCGGCAGTCCACGATGTAGTGTCCGCCGTCGGTGATGTAGGGTGACCCGTCCGCCGCCAGCCGGAGCGCGGGTGACGCACCAAGTTTCTCGAAGAAGGGCAGGAGCGCTGACCAGCCGAAGGGCGCGACTTCGACCGGCAGCGGCGCGCGGGTGCCCAGCCTGCGGACCCGCTTCGATTCGTCGGCCACCACGACGAACCGCTGCGCCGCACCCGCGACGAGCTTCTCACGGAGCAGCGCACCTCCCAGCCCCTTGATCAGGTCGAGATGCGGCGCCACCTCGTCCGCACCGTCGATCGCCAGCGCCAGCTCCGGGTACTCGTCCAGCGTGACGAGAGGGATCCCGAGCACGCGGCAGCGCTGCGCGGTGTCCTCCGAGGTCGGCACCACCAGCACGTGCCGGAGCGCGCCCGAGGCGAGACGCGCGGCGAGCAGATCGAGCAGCGGGCGAACCGTCGAGCCGGTGCCGAGGCCGATGACGGTACCGCTTTCGACGAAGGCCACGGCTCGCTCCGCCGCCGCACGCTTCTGCTCGTCTCGCGCCAGCGCCGCGTGCCTCCCGCCGATCCCCTGGTGCGGCATGTGAGAGCACCAATTAACACCGACTTCCGGCGCTGTCCATCGTGAAGGGACCTTCACGTCCGCTTCATCGTGTCCGGCATGGCCCCCCTCGATAGTTCGGCAGGTCGGCCCCGGGCAAGCCTGGCGGAGCGCCCGGGAGAGCGACCAAGGAGGCTGGTGCGATGGCACAGCTTGTCGTCGGGGCGAGAGCGCCGGACGGGCTTTTTGCCGACCTCAAGCCTCCTCTGGCCGACACTCTCGTGGTGACAGAGGCCGCCCGTTGCCTGGAGTGCGGCGGCCCCTATGCGGCCGCGCCCTGCGTGGTGGCCTGCCCCGCCGACATCGACGTCCCCTCCTTCATCACCGCGATCGCGCAGGGTCGGACGCGCGAGGCAGCTGCCACCATTTTCGCCGAGAACCTGCTGGGAGGGAGCTGCGCTCGCGTCTGTCCCGTCGAGGAGTTGTGCGAGGGTGCGTGTGTGCTGGCCAAGGAGGGTCGCCGGCCGGTGGAGATCGGCCGCCTCCAGCGATTCGCCGCGGATTGGGCCCTCGCCCGCGGTTTCAGGTTCCGCCGCGCCGGCGTGAGGAACGGGAGGCGCGTGGCGGTGATCGGGGCCGGGCCCGCCGGACTCGCGTGCGCCGGCGAGCTGGCGGCCGGGGGTTACGCCGTGACGGTGTTCGACGCACGAGACGACTTCGGCGGACTGATCCGCTACGCCATTGCTCCGTACCGGCAGCTGCGCGACCCGCTGCCGGAGGAGGTGCGGCACATCGGGGAGCTGGGCGTCGAGTTCCGCATGGGCACTCCGGTGGACCGGCCGGACCGGCTCCGGGAAATCGAGGACGGAGCCGAGGCCGTCTTCCTCGGGATCGGCATGGGGGAGGACGTGGACGTCGGCTATCCGGGCGGCAGCCTGCCCGGAATCTGGAACTCCCTCGAGTTCATCGAGGCGATCAAGCTGGAGCGGGCCCCCGCCGTGGGTCGGCGGGTCGCGGTCATCGGCGGCGGGAACACCGCCATGGACGTGGCGCGCGAGTCGGTGCGTTTGGGCGGCGAGGAGGTCACCGTGCTCTACCGCCGCACTGAAGCCGAGGCGCCGGCGTATCTGCACGAGGTCGAGGAGGCCAAGGAGGAAGGCGTCCTGTTCGAGTGGCTCACCAACCCGATCCGCTTCATCGGCGAGGATCGGGTGCAAGCGCTCGTCTGCCAGCGCATGCGCCTGGGGGAGAAGGACCGCTCGGGTCGGCCGCGGCCCGTGCCCGTGCCGGGATCCGAGTTCGTCATCGCCGTGGACACGGTGATCAAGGCGATCGGCCAGCGACCGCGAACGGAGTTCCTGGGCTGGATCGCCGGCCTCGAGCTCGACGGCGGCACCATCCGAATCGACCCGCTCACCGGGCAGACGACGCGGTCCAAGTACTTCGCGGGCGGCGACGTGGTGAACGGCGGCGGCACGGTGGTGGAGGCGGTCCGGGCAGGGAAGATTGCCGCGAGGGGCATTGATCGCTGGCTCCGGGCGGAGCGGCCGTGATCGAGATTCGGTGGCACGGGCGCGGCGGCCAGGGCGCCAAGACGGTTTCCCAGCTCTGGGCGGCGGCACTTCTGGAAGCCGGGAAGTGGGTGCAGGCGTTTCCGGAGTATGGACCGGAGCGCAGCGGCGCGCCGGTCCAGGCTTACAACCGGAGCGACGACTCGGCCATCCGCCGCCGCGCCGCGGTGACCAGTCCCGACGTGGTCGTCGTGCTGGACCCGTCGCTCCTGGCCGAAGTGGACGTGACGGCCGGGCTCGATCCGGGCGGTCTCCTCCTGGTGAACACGGAAGAGTCGGTTTCTGCCGTGCGTGAACGCGTGGGGTTCGAAGGCCGCATCGTGTGCGTTCCCGGAGACCGCCTCGCGATCGGCGCGGGGGCGACCAAAGCCAACGTGGTGGTCGCCGGAGCGTTGGCGAAGGCCTTGGGCGATCCTCCGGTGGCGACGCTCAAGGAGGGAGCACGCATTGCCTTGGGCGGCAAGCTCTCTCCGGCCGCCCTCGCGACGACCGTGGCCGCGATCGAGGCCGGGTACGGTGCCGTCAGCGCGGGGCGCTGCGTCCCGGTCTCGAGAACTCCGCGGGCCGACGGACCAACCCGCGGCCTCAAGCGATACCGCGACCTCGCGGTGGGGGCCGTCGTGGCCGCGGGCACGGCCGGCCGGACGCGGACGGGAGGGTGGCGAACCGGGCAGAGGCCCGACGTCGAGCTCCGCCGCTGCATCAACTGCCTGCTGTGCTGGGTGTACTGCCCGGACAGCGCCGTCGAGCTGTCGGACGAGGTCGTGTTCGTCGGCTTCGACTACGATCTCTGCAAAGGGTGCGCGCTGTGCGTGGAGGCGTGTCCGACCGGCGCCATCGCGATGGTCGCCGAGTCGCCCGCGCTCCGGCCCGGCCTGGCGCCGCAAGGAAAGTGAGCGCCCGAGGAATGGCGCACCGGACGCTGGAATTGCCACCGGCAGAGGCGGTCGGGACACGGAGCCTGACGGGCTCCGAGGCCGTGGCGCACGCCATCCGGCAGATTGACCCCGATGTGATGGCCGTCTACCCCATCACCCCGCAGACCCCGATCATCGAGATGGTCGCGCGCTTCGTCGCCGACGGCCGCGCGACGACCCAGATCATCAACGCGGAGTCCGAGCACTCGGCGATGAGTGCGGCCGTCGGCGCGGCACTGGCGGGCGCCAGGTCCATGACCGCCACTTCCTCCCAGGGGTTGGCGCTCATGATCGAGGTGGTCTACATCGCCGCCTCCATGCGCGCACCCATCGTGATGGCGGTGGCCAACCGGGCGCTGTCGGGGCCGATCAACATCCACTGCGACCACTCCGACAGTATGCTGGCCCGGGACAGCGGCGCGGTCCAGATCTTCGCGGAGAACGCGCAGGAGGCGTACGACTTCATGGTCATGGCGCCGCGGCTGGCCGAGCACCCCGACGTGTTGCTGCCGGTCATGATTTGCCAGGACGGCTTCACCATCAGCCACTCGGCGGAGCCGGTGTCGCTGCTCGCGGACGACGCGGTGCGGAGCTTCGTCGGCGAGTATCGGGTACCCTATCCCCTCCTCGATGTCGGCCGGCCGACGACTCACGGGCCGTTCGCGATGCCGGACTACTACTTCGAGCTGAAGCGGCGACAGGGCGACGCCATGGACGCGCTCGCCCACGTGTGGTGCGACGTGGCGGGCGATTTTGCCGGCGTCTCGGGGCGGCCCTACGGCCTGCACGAAGCCTACCGGCTCGACGACGCCGACCGCGCCATCGTGGTGCTCGGGTCCACGGCGGGAACGGTGAAAGACGTCGTGGACGAATTACGCTGCTCCGGAGAACGCGTCGGGCTCCTCAAGATCACGGGGTTCCGTCCCTTCCCCGAACGGAGCATCGCCGCCGGGCTCTCCGGCGTGCGGAGCGTAGCGGTGCTCGACCGGGCCCTCTCGCCGGGTGGCCCGGCGCCCCTCCTCGCGATGATGGCCGCCGCCCTGTACGGCATGCCGGTCGCGCTGCGCAGCTACGTGTACGGGCTGGGCGGCCGGGACCTGGGCCTCGATCACATCCGGCGAGTCTTCACGGAACTGAAAGTGGCCAGAGGCCGTAGCGCCGTGCGCTACCTCGGCCTGCGGGACTAGGCGCGAGGAAGGAGGGAGGGCATGCCCAGCCTGAAGACCATGGCCCGCCGCGAACGCCGGCAGTCCCGCTTCCAGGGCGGACACTCGCTCTGCCGGGGTTGCGGCGTCCCGATCGCCGTCCGGGCGGTGCTCAACAGCATCGAGACTCCCGTCGTGGTGGTGAATGCGACCGGCTGCCTGGAGGTGGCCACGACGCGGTATCCGGCCACAGCCTGGAACGTGCCGTGGCTTCACGTGGCGTTCGAGAACGCCGCGGCGGCGGCCAGCGGAGTGGAGACGGCGTACCGAGCGCTTCGCCGTCGGGGAGCGCTCCCGGTGGATGGGCCGATGACCTTCGTCGTCTTCGCCGGCGACGGCGGTACGTACGACATCGGGCTGCAGGCGCTCTCCGGCGCGCTGGAGCGCGGCCACCGCTTGCTCTACGTCTGTTACGACAACGAAGCCTACATGAACACCGGAATCCAGCGATCGAGCGCAACCCCGTTCGGCGCCAGCACGTCAACCAGCCCGGCGGGGCTGGAGAGCTTCGGCAAGCTCGAGCGGCGCAAGGACATCACCGCCATCGTCGTCGCGCACCACATTCCGTACGTCGCCCAGGCTTCCATCTCCCACTGGCAGGATCTCAGCGACAAGGTTGCCCGGGCGACCTCCATGGACGGGCCGGCGTTCATCAACGTCCTGACGACGTGCCAGCTCGGATGGGGACACGAGCCCCGACTGGCGATCCGTATCGCGCGCCTGGCCGTCGAGACCTGCTTCTGGCCGCTCTATGAGGTGGTTCACGGACGCTACCGACTCACCGAAGGTCCGCTCAGGAAGCTCCCGATCGAGGCATGGCTCAGGCCGCAGGCGCGGTTCAGCCACCTCTTCGCGCCCGAAAACCGGCGGTGGCTGGCCGAGATCCAGCCGCAGGTGGATCGAGAGTGGGAGGACCTCCTCGCCCGCTGCGCGCTCGACGCCTCGGCTTCGGACGCCGCTCGCGAGCCGCCGCCGTGACGGCTGCGCTCCTGCGCCATACGCAGGGCGACGCCGCGCTGGTCGTGAACCGGGCGTGGGTGCTCCTTCTCCGCCGGCTACCCGATCACGCCCGCCGTGGAAATCCCCGGTCTCCTGGTCGCCGAGCCTCACCACGCTGAGGAGCCTGCGCTCCCCCACGTCGAGAATCGCCACCCCCGGTGTCTCCCCCACCGTCGCGTGCGGAATCGTCGGCACTGTTCAAGTACTAGCTTGACACGAATTAGTAGTTGCCTTATACTAGCGAACTACTAGTCCGTAAGACTTTAGTACTGGAGCGTCAGTGTGAAAGTCCCCGCCACGCCTCCGAGCTTCACGAAGCTCTTGGAGCAAGTGACCTCAAAAGGGCCAGACAAGCTGCTGCAAATCGTCGCCACCAGCGGGGGGGCAGCGCCAGACGGGAAATACCGCCATTGGGACACTCTTCGATACATCAAACCGCCAGAGGGGCTCACGTCTGAGGAGTGGTGGCTGAGTATCAAGGTCGCCAGGATGCAACTCTACACAGAGCTGCCGCTGATAGCCAAGGACGGTAAGCCGTTCAGGTACGCTCTCGTGGATGCCGCCCATCGAATGCTCCACTATATCACAAAGAGCGCGAGCGGGGTGATGCATGTCGACGAGGTAGTCACGAACCCGGGGACGCGCGACACCTATCTGGTGAAGTCGCTCATTGAGGAGGCGATCACTTCAAGTCAACTAGAGGGAGCGTCCACGACGCGAGCCGCCGCAAAAGACATGCTTCAAGCCGGCCGGAAGCCGCGCGACCGCAGCGAGCAAATGATCTACAACAACTACCAAGCGATGCAGTTCGTACGCTCCGTGCGGGACACGCCACTCACGCCGGAGATCATCCTGGAGCTGCACAGGATCCTGACGCAGGGAACTCTTGACGACCCGTCGGCGGCCGGCCGGCTAAGGCGTGCGGACGAGGACATCGTTGTTGAAGACCTGTTCGGCAGCTTGCTTCACACTCCGCCGCATGCAAGCACTCTTGCGGAGAGGCTAGAAGCGCTCTGCGCGTTCGCAAACGACCACGGCGAGGATGACAGGAAGAGGTTCCTCCACCCTGTGCTGCGAGCCATTCTCCTGCATTTCGCGTTAGGGTACGACCATCCATTCGTTGACGGTAACGGGAGAACCGCTCGCGGGCTATTCTACTGGTCACTCGCCGTTCAGGGGTACTGGCTCAGCGAGTTCATCTCCATCTCGCGGATCCTCAAGAAGGCTCCTGCGCGTTACAGCCAGGCCTATCTGTATGTAGAGACGGACGACAACGACGTCACGTACTTTCTGCTCAACCAGCTGCGCGTTACCGAGAGAGCCATCCGAGCTCTTCATCGTTATCTCGCAGTTAAGGCGCAGGAGATCCACGAGACTGAACAACTGCTTCGGCACTCCGCTCTGGTGTCAGCAACATTCAACTATAGGCAGTTATCGCTGTGCAACCATGCCCTGAAGCACCCCGGGTTCTCGTACACGTTTGAATCACACCGGCGCTCTCATCGAGTCGCGTACCAGACAGCAAGGACCGACCTGCTGGCCCTTGAGAAACATGGCCTACTTGAGCGACTCGTCAGAGGTCGAACTTTCGTGTTCGCAGCACCCATCGACCTTAGGCGGCGCCTGGAGGGATTTGGACGCGCCGGCGGACTCCGCCACAGGTCAGGCGGCGATCCGAGTCGCAACCTCGAACGGTAGTAGCGGCGCCGTCTTGACACCAATGTCTCTCGACGCCTTCTGTCGCTCAGTGGCCAGGGGCAGAATCGAACTGCCGACACGCGGATTTTCAGTCCGCTGCTCTACCAACTGAGCTACCTGGCCCAGGGGCGCGAAACATAACGGCACGCCAATCGGTCTGCACCTGCCCCCCACTGCAACTCTGCAACTCTGCTCCCTCCTGCACACTGCCTTCCCGAAACCCTGCCTGCCGCACAGTATTATCGCCCATGCGCACCTTCCCCAACCTCGCCATCCTCGGCCACCCGCTCATCAAGCACAAGCTCACCGTCCTGCGCGACCGCTGCACCCCGACCAAGGACTTCCGCGACCTGGTCGCCGAGATCGCGATGCTCATGGCGTACGAGGTCACCAAGGACCTCCCGACCGAGCCGATCGACCTCGAGACGCCGCTGGAGCCGACGACCGGAGAAAAGGTGGCCGGGAAGAAGCTCACCCTGGTGCCTATCCTCCGCGCCGGCCTCGGCATGGTGGACGGCATCTCGCGCCTCATCCCCTCGGCCCGCGTCGGTCACATCGGACTCTACCGCAACGAGCAGACGCTCGAGCCGGTGGACTACTACTTCAAGGCCCCCAGCGCGCGCGAGCAGCGCGACTTCTTCCTCTTGGACCCGATGCTTGCCACCGGCGGCTCGGCGGTCGCCGCGTGCACGACCCTGAAGAATGCCGGCGCGCGCTCGCTGCGCTTCCTCTGCGTCGTCGCGGCACCCGAAGGGGTCGCCAAGATGCTCGCGGCTCATCCCGACGTGCCCGTCTACGCCGCCGCCCTCGACCGGCAGCTCAACGAGCAAGGCTACATCTTGCCGGGGCTGGGGGACGCCGGAGACCGGCTGTTCGGCACCCGATGAGCGCGCGCTCCGGCGCGGCGGCGGCGCGGCCCGACTCCACCGCGCACCGTTCGCTCGATGTCGTTCCGCGGACAGGTTCGGCGCATTTCCGCAGGAGGTTTCCCATGAAGCTCCGCTTCGTCCTCGGCCCCGCGCTCCTCCTCGCCTCGGCCGCGCCCGCCGGCGCGCAGGAGCGGCCCTCCGATACTCTGCTCACCATCGAGCACTACCTCGACTTCGAGCAGGTGACCGACCCCCAGATCTCCCCCGACGGCTCCCGGATCGTCTACACCCGCCGCTGGGTGAACCGCCAGGAGGATCGCTGGGATTCCGCGCTCTGGATCATGAACGCCGACGGCTCGCAGCAGCGCTTCCTGGTGCGGGGTTCCAACGCCGGTTGGTCGCCCGACGGCACGCGCATCCTCTACCTCGCTGACGGCGAGCCGCGCGGCACCCAGATCTTCGTGCGCTGGATGGACGCCGAGGGCGCCATGAGCCAGGTGACGCGCGTGGAGAAGACGCCCGCCGACCCGCGCTGGTCGCCCGACGGCCGCTGGATCGCGTTCACGATGCTCGTGCCGAAGACGTCGAGCTGGGAGATCCCGATGCCCCGCCCGCCGGAGGGCGCGAGCTGGACGGCGGCGCCGCGCATCATTGACCGGCTGCACTACCGGCAGGACCGCGTGGGCTTCATGGAGACCGGCTTCAGGCACCTGTTCGTCGTGCCGGCCGAGGGCGGCACGGCGCGCCAGCTCACCGAGGGCGACTGGAACGTGGGCGGCCGCTTCGATGGGCTCTCCTCCCCGGTCGCCTTCGACTGGACGCCCGACGGCCGCACCATCGTCATCGAGGGCCTGAACGCGCCGGACGCCGATTTCCGCTACCGTGACTCCGACATCCTCGCGGTGGACGTGGCGACTCGCGCCGTGCGGCGCCTGACCCAGCGGCGCGGCAACTGGCAGGACCCCGTGGTCTCCCCCGACGGGCGCCTCATGGCCTACGCCGGCCACGACTCGACCGACACCAGCTACCAGGCTGGCACGCTGTGGGTCATGAACGCCGACGGCAGCGGCGGCCGCGCGCTCACCGCCGAGCTGGACCGCGACCCGCAGGACGTCACCTGGGCCCCCGACGGGAGCGGGCTCTACTTCACGGCGCAGGAACAGGGCACTAGCAACGTGTACTTCGTGCCTCTCCGCGGCGGCGGCGCACGCCGCCTCACCGAGGGCACGCACATGCTCTCGCTCAGCTCCCTCGCCGCGCAGTCGCGCGACCTCCTCGCCGTCGGCGTCCGCTCGGACCCCGACGAGCCGGCGGACGTGGTGCGGTACGGCCTGCGCGCGCCGCAGACGATCACGCGCCTCACGGCCGTGAACGCCGACGTGCTGGGCCCGATCCGCCTCGGCCAGGTGGAGGAGATCTGGTACACCTCGAGCGGAAACACGCGCGTCCAGGGCTGGATCGTAAAGCCCCCCGCGTTCGACCCGTCGCAGCGCTACCCGCTCATCATGGAGATCCACGGCGGGCCGCACGCGATGTACAACGTGGCCTTCAGCTACATGTACCAGAACTTCGCCGCCAGCGGCTACGTGGTGCTGTACACCAACCCGCGCGGCAGCACCGGCTACGGCACGGCGTTCGGCAACGCGATCATGCGCGCCTACCCGAGCGTGGACTACGACGACCTGATGGCGGGCGTGGACGCGGTCGTGGCGCGCGGGTACGTGGACACGACCGCCATGTACGTCGGCGGCTGCAGCGGCGGCGGCGTGCTCTCGAGCTGGGTCATCGGCCACACCCGCCGCTTCGCCGCGGCGGCCGTGCGCTGCCCGGTCATCAACTGGATGAGCTTCCTCGGCCAGACCGACGTGCCGCTCTTCACGCAGAACTTCTTCCCGCGGCCGTTCTGGGAGGACCCGCAGCCGTGGCTGCGCCAATCGTCGCTCATGTACGTGGGCAACGTCACGACGCCGACTCTCCTCATGACCGGCGAGCTGGACCTCCGCACGCCCATCGACCAGGCCGAGGAGTACTACGTGGCCCTCAAGCTGCGCGGGGTGCCGGCGACGATGCTGCGTTTCAACAACGAATTCCACGGCACGAGCTCGCGGCCGTCCAACTTCATGCGCACGCAGCTGTACATGATGAGCTGGTACCAGCGCCACCGGCTCGGCCAGGGCGGCCAAGCCTCGTCGGGGAACTGAACACGGGTCTCACACCCTCGGGCGGGGCGCTCTTGTCCCGCGCCGCCCGTCGCCTCGTCTTCGCCTCGTGATTCGCCTCTCGTTTTGGGGCGCCGCCGGCGAAGTGACCGGCTCGATGCACCTCCTCGAGGTGGGAGGCAAGCGCGTCCTCCTCGACTGCGGCCTCTTCCAGGGCCGGCGCGAGGAGGCGCGGACCAAGAACGCCAACTTCCCGCTCGACCTGGGCGACGTGGATGCCGTGATCCTCTCCCACGCCCACATCGACCACTCGGGCAGGCTGCCGCTCCTGGTCAAGCACGGCTATCAGGGCACCATCTTCTGCACCCCCGCCACCCGCGACCTCTGCTCGATCATGCTCCCGGACGCGGGCTTCATCCAGGAAAAGGACTTCGAGTTCCTCAAGAAGCGCGGCCACGACGGCCTGGCCGAGCCGCTGTACACTTCGAGCGATGCCACCCGGGTGCCCGACCTCATGGTGACCGTGCCCTACGAGCGCCCGCTCGAGATCGTCCCCGGCGTCAAGCTCACCTTCACCGACGCGGGCCACATCCTCGGCTCCGCCTCGGTCGTGCTCGAGGTGGACGCCGCCGGCCGGAAGCGGCGCGTGGTCTTCTCCGGCGACATCGGGCGGACCGGCCTTCCCATCATCCGCGACCCCAAGCCGCCCGCCGGGGAGGCCGACGTCCTCATCATCGAAAGCACGTACGCCAATCGGACGCACGAGTCGGTGGCAGAGGCGCAGGCATTGCTCGCGAAGTCCGTCGTCACCGTGGCGCGCCGGGGCGGGAAGATCTTCATCCCGAGCTTCGCCGTCGGACGGGCGCAGGAGCTCATCTACGAGCTCCACGGCCTGGCCCGCGACGCCAAGATCCCCGAACTGCCGATCTACGTGGACTCGCCCCTCGCCGTGAACGCAACCGACGTCTTCCGTCTGCACCCGGAAGTGTTCGACCGCGGCGAGCGCCTGATCCGTGAAACGGACGAGCTGTTTCGCTTCCGCCTCGTCAAGTACGTCCGCTCGGTGGACGAATCCAAGGCCCTGAACGGCCTTCGGGGCCCGGCCATCATCATCGCGGCCTCGGGGATGGTCGAGTCCGGCAGGATCCTCCACCACCTCCGCAACGGCCTCGGCGATCACCGCAACCTGGTGCTTTTCGTCGGCTTCCAGGCCAGCTACACCCTCGGCCACAGGCTCCAGTCGGGGGCGCGCGAGGTGAGGATCTTCGGTGAGCTCGTGCCGGTGCGCGCGGAAGTGGCCACGATCGGCGGCTACTCCGCCCATGCCGACCGCGGCGAGCTCGGGCGCTGGGCCGCGGGGCTCGGGCCTCGGCCCAGGCGCGCCTTCACCGTGCACGGGGAGGCGGAGCAGCTCGAGGCGATGGCGGGCCTCCTGCGCGAACTGGACGTTCGAGACGTGGACGTGCCGCGCTTCGGCCAGAGCTTCGAGGTCTAGTCCAGCCAACCTTCTCAGGTTTCAGGGTGTCCAGACCACATGAGTCCCGACCGGTCCTTCCCGCCGTCCGGAACGACTTCTCCAGCGACGGCCGCTACCGCTTCGGCGACGCGGCGCGTAATATCTTCTCCAACCGGCCAGACAACGTCTTCTTGGTGAAGGTCAGCTACTGGCTCAGCCTCTGACGCGGCCGCCGAGCGGCGGGGGCGTAGAGACTCGCTAGTCGGCCGCTGCCCAGGGCTCGGTCATGATTCTCGCCGTCCTCGCGGTTGTTGTTGTCCAGCAGCAGTCGCCGCAGCGTTCGGGCCCCGCCCCTACGCCCCCGGCCGTCGCGGCCGACACCGGGTCGCTCCGCCACGCCCATGGGCGCACGCCCCCCGTCGCCACGGCGGCCCGCGTGGCAGGAACCCCGCCGCGCCTCGACGGCCGACTCGACGACCGGGCGTGGGCCGCGGCGGAACCCATCACGGTTTTCACCCAGAGCCGCCCGCGCGATGGAGATCCCGCCACCGAGCGCACCGAGGTCCGCTTCGCCTACGACGACGAGGCCGTCTACGTGGGCGCACGGATGTTCGACTCCGACCCAAGAGGCGTGCGGGCCCAGTTGGGGCGGCGCGACGCCTCCACTCAGTCGGACGACTTCGCCGTCGCGTTCGATTCCTACCACGACCACCGCACCAGCTTCCTGTTCACGGTCAACCCCCTCGGCGTGAAGTCCGATCAGATCACCAGCAACGACAATTCGTGGGGGGACGAGTCGTGGGACCCGGTCTGGGACGTCGCGACCAGCCGCGACTCGCTCGGCTGGACGGTGGAGATGCGCATCCCGTTCTCGCAGCTCCGGTTTCCGCCCGCGCGGACCCAGGTCTGGGGGGTCAACGTGGGGCGCTACGTCCAGCGCAAGGATGAGCGGTCGCTGTTCGCCTGGTCACCGCAGACGGACCGGGGCTTCGCCTCCTTCTTCGGGCACCTCTTCGGCATCGCCGACGTTCCCCAGCCCCGGCGGCTCGAGCTCCTTCCGTACACCACGGCTCGCGAGGAGCGGCTCGACCCCGGCGCGACCGATAACCCCTTCAACGACGGCTCGGTCGAGGTCGCCTCCGCGGGCCTCGACCTCAAGTACGGCCTCACCTCGAACCTCACGCTCGACGCGACCTTCAACCCCGATTTCGGGCAGGTCGAGGCCGACCCCGCGGTCGTGAACCTCACCGCCTTCGAGAGCTTCTTCCAGGAGCGGCGTCCGTTCTTCGTCGAGGGCGCCGACATCTTCAACTTCGCTGAAAGCGGCGGCTTCGGCGGCACGCAGTTCTTCTACTCGCGGCGCGCGGGGCGGGCGCCACAGGGGTACGCCGATCCACGCGGCGGCTTTGTGGACCAGCCCGCCAACGCGACGATCCTGGGCGCGGCCAAGCTCTCCGGGCGCACCTCCGCCGGCTGGTCGGTCGGGCTCCTCGAGGCCCTCACCGCGCGTGAGTTCGCCACCGTGGAATCGGCGGGCGCGCGGTTCCGTGACGAGGTCGAGCCCCTGACGAACTATGCCGTCGTCCGGGCCAAGCGGGACATGGGCGGCGGCGCGAACACGTTGGGCTTCATCGCCACCGCGGTGCACCGCGACGTTGACGAGGCGGCCTTGCGCTTCCTCCGTAGTGCCGCGTACGCCGGGGGCGTGGACTTCACCCACCGCTTCCGCCGCAACCGCTACGCCCTGAGGGGCTCCTTCGGCTACTCGCACATCCGCGGCGACACCGTGGCGATTCAGGCCGCGCAGCGCTCGTCGGCTCGCTACTTCCAGCGGCCTGACGCCGGGTACGTTGACTACGACTCGACGCGCACGACGCTCTCGGGCTGGACCGGAGCGCTGAGCGCCGGCAAGGAGGCGGGCCTCTACCAGTTCGGCGTCTCCGGCAACGCGACATCGCCCGGCTTCGAGCTCAACGACGCGGGGTTCCAGACGAGCGCGGACGACATCGGCCTGTTCGCCTTCGGGAACCGCCGCTGGCCGCGGCCGGGCAGGGTGTTCAGGCGGGCCTTCATCGGCAACAACATCGGGGCCGAGTGGAACTTCGGCGGGATCGGGACCGGGCTCCGCTACAACATCAACTCGTCCGTCCAGTTCCTGAACTACTGGGGCGTGAACTTCAGCTTGAACCTCCGCTTCCGGTCCCTGTCTGACCGGCTCACGCGCGGCGGGCCGCTCGCCGTGAGCCCGGCAGGGCGAGGCTTCTTCTTCGGGGTGTCGAGCGACTACCGGAAGCGATTGCAGGCCTTCGTGGGAACTAACTATTTCCGCGACGACCTCGGCGGGTGGATCGTCAACGTCTTCAGCGAGTTCGGGTTTCGGCCGACCTCGACGCTCTCCGTATCCGTCAACCCCGGGTTCTTCGCCTCACGGTCCATGCAGCAGTACGTGCGCTCGGCGACCGACGCGACCGCCACGGCCACGTACGGCCGCCGGTATGTCTTCGCGGAGATCGCGCAGCGGAACCTGGACCTGACGACCCGCCTGAACGTGACCCTCACCCCGACGCTCTCCTTCCAATTCTACTTGCAGCCCTTCGTGGGGAGCGGCGACTATCGCCGGTTCCGAGAGCTCGTGGCGCCGCGCACGACGGACTTCATCACGTACGGCGAGACCGCGGGCTCGACGCTCACGCCCCATTGCTTCGGCGAGACGGGAACGGACGTGGACTGTTCGGCCGCGGGAGCGCCGCTGCCGGCATACTTCGACGGCGACCCGGACGGCTCCGGGCCGCGACCGAGCATCCGCATTGGCAACTCGGACTTCTCGGTCCGCTCGCTGCGAGGCAACGCGGTGTTGCGCTGGGAGTACCGTCCCGGCTCGACGCTTTTCTTGGTGTGGACCACGAGCTGCTCCGCCTTCAGCTCCGATCCGCAGTTCAGCGCGGGCAGCGACTTCCGGCACCTCTGCCAAGGACCGTCGGACAACGTCTTCGCGGTGAAGCTGAACTACTGGCTGAGCTTCTAGCCGGCGGCTAGCTTGCCGGATGCGCCGTGTGGTCGTCGCCGCTACCGTCATGCTCGTGGCGGCTTGGCTGCTCAGCATGGCGGCGGTCCTGCGGGCCGCGCGCCGTGATCGGGCGGCCTCGGCGGACGCCATCGTCGTGCTGGGTGCGGCACAGTACGCCGGCCAGCCCTCACCGGTCCTGAGGGCGCGGCTGGACCATGCCGCGGCGCTGCACCGGCGCGGCCTGGCACCGCTGATCGTCGTGACGGGCGGCGTCGGAGCGGGCGACACGCTGAGCGAAGCGGCGGTGGCGCGCCGCTACCTGCTGGCAGGCGGCGTGCCCGAGGCGGCGGTCGAGGCCGAGGCCACGGGCCGATCGTCCGAGGCGTCGCTCCGCGCGGCCGCCGCACTCGTTAAGGCACGCGGCGGCAGTCGGATCGTCCTGGTGAGCGACGGCTTCCACATGCTGCGCCTCTCCGTGCTCGCCAGGCGCCTCGACCTCGAGCCGCTGGGCTCGCCGGCGCCGCATAGCCCGATTGCCGCGAATCGGCGCCTGGAAATCGAGTACTTGCTCAGGGAGTCGTTCAAGGCACCCATCGCGTTCCTGGTGACGAGGTGAGCATGAGAAGCGAGAGCACGCGGGCGCGGGGTCGCCGGCGCCGGGTCGTCGGAACCTGCCTTCGCCTGGCGGGACTGGCGGCGCTGTCGCTGAGCGTGCTGCCGAGCCATTCCCTCCGCGGCCAGACCCTCAGAGTGCCGTACGAGACGTTCACGCTTCCCAACGGCCTTAAGGTGATCCTCCACGAGGATCACTCGGTGCCGATCGTCACCGTGAACAGCTGGTTTCACGTCGGCTCCGGCGACGAGCGCCCCGGCCGGACGGGCTTCGCCCACCTCTTCGAGCACATGATGTTCATGGGCTCGCAGCACGTGCCCACGGGCGAGTTCGATCGCCTCCTCGAGGCCGCCGGGGCCGACAACAACGGCTCCACGACCGAGGACCGAACCAACTACTACGAAGACGGCCCGTCCAACGCGCTGTCGCTCATGCTCTGGCTCGACTCCGACCGCCAGGGCTTCCTGCTCCCCGAGCTCACCGCCCTGAAGCTCGACGCCCAGCGCGCCGTGGTGCAGAACGAACGCCGGGAGCGGTACGAGAACCGACCGTACGGCCTTGCCCGGGAGAACATCCTCCGCCGGCTCTTCCCGGCCAACCACCCCTATCACTGGCCGGTGATCGGCTCGATGGCCGACTTGTCGGCGGCGACACTCGAGGACGTGCGGGAGTTCTTCCGCGCCTACTACGCGCCGAACAACGCGACGATTACCATCGCCGGCGACATCCGTCCGCGCGCGGCGCGGCGACTCGTCGAGCAGTACTTCGGCGACCTCCCGCGCGGTCCCGCCGTCACGCGCCCCAGCGTGCCGGCCGTCACCCTGCCGGCGGATGTCTACGCCGTGCTCGAGGACCGCGTGCAGCTGCCGCGCGTCTACAACAGCTGGCACTCGGTGCGCGCCTTCGCGCCGGACGATGCCGCGCTCCAGGCGTTGGCCGAGGTCCTGGCCGGCGGGAAGTCCTCCCGGCTCTACCGCCGCCTGGTGTACGAGCTGCAGATCGCGGCTGAGGATTCGGCCCTTCAGGACGCGGGCCGGCTGGACGGCGAGTTCCGGCTCCTCGCCACCGCGCGCGCCGGCCACGACCTCAACGAATTGCAGCGCGTGATCAATGAAGAGATCCGGCGGCTCGCCGAGACGGGGCCGACCCAGCGTGAGCTCGAGCGGGTCCAGAACGCCACCGAGGCCGAGTTCCTCGACGGCCTGGAGCGCGTCGGCGGCTTCGACGGCAAGGCCAACCGGCTGAACTACTACAACTATTTCGTCGGCACTCCCGACTACTTCGAGGAGGATCTCGGGCGCTTCCGCCGCCTGACGCCGGGCGACGTCCAGCGCGTGGCCCGCCAGTACCTAACCCAGGCGCACCGAGTCGTGCTGAGCGTGGTACCCACAGGCCGGACGAACCTGGCGGTCACGCCGGAGGTGACGCCATGACGGCGGCCGGAAGCGTCGAGAGTGCGGGCGGCCGAGGGGTGCGGAGCCCCGGCGAGGCCCGGACGATGGCGCGGCTGGGCTGGGCTGTGGCGATGGGGGCGGCCTCACTCCTCTTGAGCGGCGCAGGCCACGCGCTCGCCGCCCAGGCCGTGGATCGGACCCGCGCACCCACGCTTCCCCCGCCACCGGCGCTGCGCCTGCCGGCGGTGCAGACGGCTCGGCTCCCGAACGGTCTCGAGCTCGCCGTGGTCGAGATGCACGAGGTGCCCGTCGTGGACGTCACGCTCCTCCTCCGCGCGGGATCCGTGCGCGACCCGGCCGACCTGCCGGGCCTCGCCACCTTCACCGCCTACATGCTCGACGATGGGGCCGGGCGGCGCTACGCGCTCGAGATCGCCGAGGAGGCGGCCTACCTCGGCGCGCGCCTCGCCACCAGCGCCGGGACCGAGATGAGCGAGGTTGCGCTCCACGTCCCGAAGCGCCGGCTGGGGCCGGCCCTCGACCTCATGGCCGACTTGGCGCTCCGGCCGACCTTCCC
>JACQVG010000046.1 GCA_016209905.1 Gemmatimonadota bacterium
CGTCCGGTCGTCCGCCACCTCGCCGCTGGCGAAGGCATCGAGGTCCCGGAAGACTTCCTCCACGATGCCGGCCGCGCTCGCGGCGTGGTGCCGCCCGACCACGCTGAGCAGCCTCCGCTCCCCGTAGCGGCGACCCTCTGCGTCCCGCGTCTCGATCAGACCGTCGGTGAACAGGCACAGCAGGTCCTGCCCCACACTCCACGGCACCGTGGCGCCGCCAATCTCCCGGTCCTCCGCGAGCCCCAGCGGGGGCGCGGTCGCGTGCAGGCGACGGGGCCGGCCGCCCCCGGCCGGCACGATGAACGCGTGCGGGTGGCCGGCGTTGGCGTAGCGGAAGACGCTGCGCCTCGCATCCACCACTCCGTAGACGATCGACATGAACATTTCGGCGCGGGCGAGCTCGTCGCCCACGAGTTCCAGAAGCCGAGCCAGCGCGTCCTCCGGCGACTCGACGGATTGGGCGAGCAGCGCCGCCGCCGAAATGGCGTGGGCCATCAGCAGCGCCGCGGCGAAGCCGTGGCCGGAGACGTCGCCGATCATCACGCCCACGGCGTCGCCGCCGAGTGGAATGACGTCGTAGAAATCCCCACCGAGCGACTCGGCCGGCTGGCACCGCACGCCGATGTCGCCGGCCTTGACGAGGAGGGACGCCGGGGGCAGCAGAACCACTTGAAGGTTGTGGGCGAGCGCGAGCTCGGTACTGAGCCGCGCCTGCTTCCGCTCTCCCTCGACCAGCCGCGCGTTCTCGATCGCGGCACCGATCTGGCTGGCGATCGCCGTCACCAGCTTCTTGTGCCCGGCCGTGAACGCGTCCTGCCCGAGCCGGTCGGTGAGGTTGATGACGCCGATGGGGCGTGGCGTGTCGCCCGGCGGGGCATAGAGGATGGGTACCGACAGGAAGCTCTGCCCGCGGTAGCTCCGACCGGCCGCGGCGCCTGGCCGCGCGGCCGCATCGGCGGAGTCGAACGAGAGCACCGTGCGCTCCCGGAATGCGCGCGCCGCGATACTGAGAGCGTCGTTCACCGGCACCGGGGAAAGATCCGCCCCGTCGAGCCCCCGACCGGCGACCACCCTGAGCTCGCCGGCCGCCTCGTCGTACACCATGATGGACGCGCGCCGCGCGCCGACGACGTCGGAGACCTCGCGCACGATCGTCTGCGCGGCCTCCTCGAGGCGCACCGTGCGGCCGAGGATCTCGTTGATCGTGTAGAGGAGGTCGATCTCCTCGTAGCGGGTCGCGATCTCGGCCGCCATCATCGCTATCTCGCGCTCGTAGGCCAGGGCGTCGGCGCAGACCGCCGCCGCGGCGCGCGCGCGCGCCGCCCGGGTGGCCTCGGACGTCTCGTCGGGTCCGAGCTGAAGCCAGGTCCCGGGAACGGCCGGAAGGGGCTCGAGCCACGCCGGCCCCCCGGGCGTCTCGAGCGCGTGGCCGTTCTCGCCGTGGAGCGTCGGCCACCACGCGCCGGGCTCGCCGGCCAGGGCACGAACGCGGTCCCCCTCCCGCCGCCACAGCTGGATCGCCCCGCCCGTCAGCTGCGTTAGCGCCGCGAGCAACGCCTCCAGCCGGCCTAGGCGCGCCGGACGACCATGCAGATGGAGTTCCCTTTCGGACTGAAGCGGACCTCATCCACCAGCCCGCGGATGACGAACAGGCCGCGACCGTAGGGACGGGAACGGTTGGCCGGGAGCGTCGGGTCGGGGATCAGCCCGGGGTCGAAGCCGCCGCCCTCGTCGGTCACCTCCATCTCGACCGCGTGGCGCCCGAAGAGCACCCGCACGGCGACGGGCCTGGCGGCGTCTTCGCCGCTTCCGTAGAGGATGGCGTTCGCCAGCGCCTCCGCCAGGGCGACGCGGACGTTGAAGCGAATGGCGCGGCGGTCCACGAAGCTCGTCTCCAGGTGGCGGGCCACGAGCTCCACGGCCTCCTCCACCACGCCGATGTCGCCGGGTACGCGCAGCGTGAGCTCCGCCGCCAGTCCGCGGCGTGCGGATCCCAGGCGCGCGAGGTGGGCCGACAGCGCCGGGCGCATGGGCGCCGCTCAGAAAGCGGCCAGCGCCTCCGCCGGGGAGTCGGTGATGGCGAAGAGGGTGTCCAGCTTGGTGAGCTCGAAGAGGGTCTTGAGGTCCTCGTTGAGACCGGCCAGCCTCAGGTCGCCGCCCTCGTCGCGGATCTTCTTCGACAGCGAGACCAGCACGCCGAGCCCGGACGAGTCGATGTACCCGGTGGGCGTGAAATCGACCAGGAACTTCCGGTCGCCCGCTTCGAGGGCGTCGAGCACCTTCTGCTTGAACTCCTGTCGGTTGCTCACGATGAGCTGGCCGTCAACCTCGACGACCACAACGCCCCGCGGATCCTTCCGCACCTTGAACGCCATGGCACCTCCGCGTCGCGCGCGGTGCTAGGGGGTGACCGTCTGGAGCACCGCAATCGCGGAGACCAGCACGATGTCGTCGGCCGAAGCGCCGCGCGACAGGTCGCAGCACGGCCGCCCGAGGCCCTGGACGATGGGTCCGAGCGCCGTCGCGCGCGCGATCCGCTGTACCAGTTTGTACGCGATGTTGCCGCTGTCAAGGTCGGGAAAGACCAGCACGTTGGCCCGGCCCGCCAGCGGGCTGCCCGGCGCCTTGCGCTCGGCCACGCCCGCGACCAGCGCCGCGTCCGCCTGCAGTTCGCCGTCGGCGGGGCAGTCCGGCGCCAGGGCGCGAAACCGGTCCAGCGCCTCCCGCACCTTCGCGACGCTCTCGCCGTCGGCGCTCCCCCGGGTCGAATGCGACAGGAAGGCGACTCGGGGCTCGTCCCCGACGATGCGCGGTCGGTCGCGCGCCGCCGCGAGCGCGATCTCAGCGAGCTCGACCGCGGTCGGGTACTGCACCACTCCGCAGTCGGCGAAGGTCAGCACCCCGTGCTCCGCAGTCACCATGTAGAAGCTGCTGGATACGGTGGCGATCCCCGGCGCCGGCCCCACGGCCCACAGCGCGGCGCGCAGCACGTCGGCCGTCGCATGCGCCGCGCCGCCCACGGTGGCGTCCGCCTCCCCCAGCGCCACCAGTCCGGCCGCGAACCGGAGCGGATCGACCGCGAGCGGCAGCGCCGCCCGCCGATCGCGGCATCGGTCCGGCCTGCGGGCGGCCAGCAGCTCCGCCACGGCACCGAGCGAGGGGTCCCGCTCCGGAATCCTGACCGAGACGCCCGGCGCCTCGCGCATCGCCCACCCGGCCGTCGCGTCGCCGCCCACCAGCGTGACGTCGGCGACGCCGTCGGCCGCCAAGCGCCACGCCGCCTCCCGGACGCGCGGATCGTCGCCTTCGCTCAGCGCCACCCGCCGGCGGAGCGCCCCGGCGCGCCGCAGCAAGCCGTCGGTGAAGGCCGCCGTCATCCGCCCTGGCCCTACCCGGGCCGGAACTTTCTCTCCAGCGCCTCCGCGACGACCGGATGCACCAACGCCGCCACGTCTCCACCGTAGCGCGCGACCTCACGCACCAGGGAGGAGGAGAGGTAGGTGAGATCGAAGGCCGGAACGAGAAACACGGTCTCGATCGCGGGCGCGAGCTTGCGGTTCATCAGCGCCATCTGGTACTCGTACTCGAAGTCGCTGACGTAGCGCAGGCCGCGCACGATCACCGACGCGCCGATTTCCCGCGCGAAGGTGACCAGCAGGCCGCCGAAGGCGCGCACCTCGACGCGCGGCTCGTCGCCCACCGTTTCCCGAGCCAGCGCCACCCGCTCCTCGATGGCGAACAGCGGCTCCTTCGCGACCTGGGTCGCGACGGCCACCACGACGCGGTCGGCGAACACGAGGCCGCGCCGGATCAGGTCTTCGTGCCCGCGGGTGATCGGGTCGAACGAGCCGGGGTACACCGCGAGTCGGGTCATGGGGCCTCGAGGAAGGTGAGGACCGTCGTGCCGTAGCGCCGGTGCTCGCCGGGGCCGATGTCCTCGTGGGCGTGATGCTCGACGCCCAGAATGCGCGCGAACGGCCGCCCGCGGAAGAGGGCCGCTACGCTGGAGGCGTGGCGCGTGCTGTAGGGCGGATCGGCGAAGGCGATGTCGTACGCCAGCGCCTTGAGCCTGGCCGCGAACCGCAGCGCGTCGGCGCGGTGGAGCCGGCAGCCGTCCGCCGACAGCAACAGGATGTTGCGCCGGAGGGCGGCGAGACTTTCGGGGGACAGCTCCACGAAGTCGCAGCTGGCGGCCCCGCGCGACAGCGCTTCGAGGCCCATCGCACCCGATCCGGCGAAGAGGTCCACCACCCGGGCGCGCGCCAGCCGCTCGCCGAGGATGCTCATCCACGCCTCGCGGACGCGATCGGTCGTCGGGCGCGCCCGCCGGTCGGCCGGCGGCTCGATCCTGCGGCTCCGCCACCTTCCGCCGACGATGCGCATCGCTACTCGCCCGCCAGGGCGACGAGCCGGCCCTCGAGCAGGTCGCGGCCCCCATAGGTGTCGCGCTCGAGACGGACGGCGGCCCGCAGCGGCGAGCGCGCCGCGCGCACCACCCGCTCCACTTCCTCGCGCGCTCCCCACGCCACCGTGCGAAGGGTGTGCCGGCCGTCGGTGAGCTGGAGGCGGACGTGGCGATCCCCGAGCCCCCGCATGGGGCCGGCGACGGACAGCCCTTCCAGGCCGAAAACCGGGCCGGGATTGCCGATGCCTGTAGGCTCGAGCGCGCGCAACCGGCGCTCGAACTCGTCCGAGAGCTCGGGAAGGCCGAGCACCGCGTCGATCCGCTGCGTCGGACGGAGATCGCTCACGGCCACCTGCGCCGCGCACGCGTCGTTGAACGCGGCGCGAAACGCCTCCAGCCGGTCCCGTCGCACCGTGAGTCCGGCCGCCATGCGGTGGCCGCCCCACCGTTCGAGGTGCGGCGCGCACCGGGCCAGCGCCGCGTGCAGGTCACAGCGCGCGACCGAGCGGCCCGATCCCTTTCCCAGCTCGCCATCGAGCGCGACCAGCACCGTCGGCCGAGCGATGCGCTCCACGATGCGCGAGGCGACGATGCCGATGACGCCCGGGTGCCAGCCTTGGCGAGCGATCACCACGCCCACGTCACGCACCGGATCGTATCCCGCGTCCAGCTCGCCCAGCGCCTCGTCCAGCGTGCGCTGATCGAGCGCCTGCCGCTCGGCGTTGAGGCGCTCGAGCTGCGCGGCCAGCACGGCCGCCTCGCCGGGATCGTCCGTGAGGAGGAGGCGAAGACCCTCCATCGGCTCCCCCACGCGGCCGGCGGCGTTGAGGCGCGGCCCCAGGACGAATCCCAGGTGACCGGCGCGCAGCGTCTTTCCGCCGAGGCCGGCCGCGGCGATGAGCGCCGCGAGCCCGGGCCAGCGCGTGCGGCCCATCACCCTGAGGCCGAGGCTCACCAGGATCCGGTTTTCGCCCACGAGCGGCACGAGGTCGGCGACGGTCGCCAGCGCGACGAGATCGAGGAAGTGCCAGGGGCCGCCCTCCGCGACGCCGAGGGCGCCGGCCAAGGCGACGGCGAGCTTCCAGGCGACGCCGGCGCCGCATAGATCGGCGAAAGGATAGCCGCTGTCCGGCCGCCGAGGGTTCACCAGCGCGAGGGCGTCCGGGCGCGCGGGCCCGGGCAAGTGGTGATCCACGACGATCACGTCCATCCCCGAGCGCCTGGCCAGCGCGACCGCCTCGGCCGCGCCCGTGCCGCAGTCCAGCGTCACGATGACCCGCGCGCCCGCGGCCGCCGCCGCCCCCACGCCTGCCGCGGTCAAGTCGTAGCCGTCGCGCAGCCGATGCGGGATGAAGGGCACCGCCCTGCCGCCGGCGACGGCGAGCAACCGCGTCAAGAGCGCCACCGCGCACTGTCCGTCCACGTCGTAGTCACCGTGCAGGAAGATCACCTCGCCGCGGCGCACGGCGTCCACGAGGCGGTGCAGCGCGCGATCCATGTCGGGCAGCCGGAGGGGATCACAGAGATCGTGGCGCGACGGGCGAAGGAAGCGCCGCGCGGCTTCGACGGTGGCACAGTCCCGCTGGACGAGGAGACGGGCGAACGGCAGGGGAACCCCGAGGTTGCCGGCGAGGAGGGCGGCGACCGCGTCGTCCGGCGCAGGCTCGAGCTGCCAGCGCCGGCTCAGTGTCTCACCCCTCGGCATAGAGCAGCACGCCGCACACCTCGCAGGCTTCGATGGAATGACCCTGCTGGATCAGGACGCGCCGCTGCATCGGCACCGTGGTGAAGCAGTGCCCACACGCGTCCTGGCGAAGGGCGAAGACCGCCGCGGGAGCCCGCCCGCGTCTGATGCGATCGTAGCGCGTCAAGAGCGCCGGCTTCACCGCCTGGGACGACGCCGCGCGCTCGCCCTGGGCCGCAGCGAGTTCGGCCCCGAGCGCCGCCCGCCTGGCCGCCAGCGACTGGCGCGCCTCGGCCTGCGTGGCCACGACGGCGGCGTGCGCCTTGGCGACGTCCCTGGCGCGTTTCTCCGCCTCGACGATGGCGTCACCGCTGCGCAGGAACTCCGCCTCCTCCTTCACCAACACGCCGCGCGCGAGATCGAGCTCGGCCATCAGCGTGGAAGCCTCCTTGGCCACGCGCACGTAGTCGAGCTGCTGGCGCCGGCGCTCCTGGGCCTGCTTGTAGCCCGCGATGCGGCTCTCCAGCTCGGCCCGGCGAGCCTCGGCGCCCGCGACCGCGCGCTCGGCGTCCAGGAGCGCCTTGGCGTGCGCGTTCAGCTCGGCGTCCAATGTCTCTTCCTCGGGGACCAGCGCCTCGATCGCCTTCGCGATCGCGCCCACCGCCCGGTCGCGCTCCTGAAGCGCGAGCAGGGGTTCGAGATCAGGATGCACCGCCACCGCTTCGTTTCCTCCGCCCTAGAACTGGGGTTCCCGCTCCGCCTGAAGCGCCTTGCGCCGATACCGCACGCCACCGCCGGCCAACAGGGCGCGCTTCTCGTCGAACAGGGCTTCCTTCTCGGCCGGCGACGCCAGGCCGATCAACCCGTCAATCTCCGCCAGCCGCTCACGCCGAGGCCGCTCGGCGAGCCAGGCCACGGCCTCGGCGAAGGCCGCCTCGGCGTTGAACGGCCCTTCGGGAGGCGCGCCAAGCCGCTCCCACGCGGCGGCCTCGTCGGACGCGGCCGGCTCTCTTTGCCCGGCGAGCAGCCGCGCGGCGATCTCGCGGTAGACGGGGTGCCTGAACTGCTCGATCGCTGCCTCGGCCGTCACCCGCCGCACCCACGAGGCGTCGGTCAGCATAAGCTGGACCAGGACGCGCTCCGCCGGGACGTCGGGCGCTACGGCGTCGGGACGGTCTGTCACCTGGCCGCCCGCCGCGCGGGCCGTCGCCCCGCCGGGGGCGCGCCCGGCGCCGACCTTCTCCAACCGCCCCACCTCCCGCTCCAGCACCTCCTTCGCGACGCCGCTCTTTTCGGCGGCGAGCGCGACGTAGAGCCCGCGAGTGATCGGATCGGCCGCGGCTCGGATGGTCGGGAGCAGCCGGTCGAGGGCGTGACGCCGACCTTCGAGCGAGCGGAAGAGACCTCGGCGATCGAGCAGCTGGATCTTGCGCTCGAAGAGATCCACCGCTTCGGCCAGGAGCTCCCGGAAGGCGTCCGCGCCACCCCGGGCGACCAGCGTGTCGGGGTCCTGCCCCGCCGGTAGCGTCACGACGTTCACCGTGATCGCCTGCCGCAGCAGCTCATCGCCGGCGCGGAACGTCGAGCGCAGCCCCGCGGGGTCCGCATCGTACGCCAGCGCGACCTGTCTGGTGTAGCGGCGCAGGACCCGCGCCTGCGCACCGGTCAGCGCGGTCCCGAGCGGCGCCACGGCGCAGCCGATTCCCGCGGCCTGGAGCCGGATCACGTCCACGTACCCTTCCACGAGCACCGCCAGCCCTTCGGTCCGGATGAGGCCGCGGGCGCGGTCGAGTCCGTAGAGGAGCGTGCCCTTCTGAAAGGTCGGCGTCTCCGGGGAGTTGAGGTATTTGGGCTCCCCGTCTCCCAATAGCCGCCCGCCGAAGCCGACGATGCGGCCCCGCGCGTCGGCGATCGGGAAGATCAGCCGTCCGCGGAAGCGCGAGGCGAGGGCGCCGTCGTCCCGCCCGGCCGCCAGTCCGGCGGCCACCATCTCGGCGTCGGCGATCCCGAGCGCCCGCAACGCGTCCAGCATCGCCTCGCCGCGCGCCGGTGCGAAGCCGAGCTGGTAGAGGTCGCGCACGGCCTCGTCCAGGCCGCGCCGGTCCAGGTACTCGCGCGCGGGCGCTGCGTCCTCCGCCTCGCGGAGCCGCCGCGCAAACCACTCCGCCGCGACGCCCAGCGCCGAATAGAGCGGCTCGTTGGGGTCGGGCCCGGCGGCGCGGGCGTCCGGCACGGCGATGCCGACTTTCGCGGCGATCTCCCGCACCGCCGTCGGATAGTCGAGACCGAACCGCTTCATCCAGAAGGTGAAGACGTCCCCCGATTCGTGACAGACGAAACAGTGGTAGAGCTGCTTCTTGGGCACGACGGAGAAGTTGCGATGCGTGCCGCCGTGGAACGGACAGGGGCCGCGGAAGTCGGAGCCGGTGCGCTTGAGCTCGACGTGCTCGCCGATGACCGCGACGATATCGGCGGCATCACGGATCTGCTCGATGAGCTCGGGGGAGATCACCGGTGGAGGAAGGTGCTGGAAACCTCGGCGTCGCTCACGGCGTGGCCGAGCTCGATGGCACGATTCCGAATGTCCGGGGGGAGCGTAAAGTGGAGGAGCGTCCGAGCCTTGTCGCGGTCTTGGCGCGCCGCCCTCGGCGCGGCGCGGAACTCTGCGATCAACGGGCTACTCACTCCGAGTGCGGCGGCTCTTCCTGCGCGCGGCATTCATCTTGCGCTTGCGTCGTTCGCTCGGCTTCTCGTAGTGTCGGTGTTTCCTCAGATCGGAGAGGATGCCCGCCTTCTCGCACTTCTTCTTGAAGCGTTTGAGCGCCCGCTCGAAGTTCTCATCCTCGTGGATGATGACTTCCGGCATTCAGTTCCAACCTCTCTCTCTGGACACGTTGGTCAATAGGGTGCGAAAAATATCCGACCCGGCACGTTTGAACAAGTGACGCGGCGTCCGAATGCCGACGGAACTCTGACTCGGGACACTAACCCGGCGGCCACGTCATCCGCCGACCGCCGAGCACGTGCAGATGCAGGTGAGGGACCGTCTGGCCGGCCTCGGCGTTGGTGTTGATCACCACGCGGTACCCTCGGCGATCCACCTGCTCGCGCGCGGCCACTTCCCGCGCCGTGACCAGCAGGCTGCCGAGCAGCCCCGGGTCGGCTGCCTCGCCCAGCGAATCCACGTGTTCGGTGGGGAACACCAGGACGTGGACCGGCGCCTGGGGATTGACGTCCCGGATCGCCACCGCGGTGGGAGTGCGATAGACGACCTCCGCGCGCATCTCTCCCCGGACGATGCGGCAGAAGATGCAGGAGCTGGTGCCGGTGGTCATGGAGCCCGTCGCGTGGTGGAGGACAGGATGGCGACAGTCACTGGCGGGCGGCGAGCGCTCGCACGACGTCGCCGCCGCCGAGGCGAACGGCGTCGGCCAGGGCGAGTGCGGCGATGGCCGCCGTGTCGAAACGGAGCGTCGCGCGGCCCAGCGCGACCGGCCTGAAGCCCGCGCCGCGCAGCACCGCCAGCTCCGCTTCCGTGAACCCGCCCTCGGGACCGACCGCCCACTGGACGGCGTCCCCCTCGTGGATCGCGGGAACGGCACCGCCTTCCGGATCGGCCACGAGGCTCAGCCAGCCGGGACGGGCCGCGCCCACGGCCTCACCCAAGGGGACGGGAGCGACGACCGTCGGCGCCCAGGCGGCGCCGCACTGTTTGAGCGCCTCACGGGCTCGACGCACCGCTCTCTCGACGTGAATCGCCTGAAACCGCGAGGCCACCCGGAGCGATCGCTCGGTGCTCAGTGGGACGATGCTCGTCGCGCCGAGCTCGGTCGCCTTCTCCACCATCGCGAGGAAGCGATCGCGGTCGCCTGCGCCGACCAGAATCTCCGTCGCCGGTGGCGCCGGCACAAACGCCGTCGCCGCGACACGGGCGGCAACGAGATGGCGGTCAACGGCCAGGCGGGCGACAGCGACCGCGCCGCGGCCGTCCACGAGTCGGATTGATGCCCCGTCGCCGAGCCGCCGGACCCGCAGATGCTGCGCCTCGTCTTCGTCGAGGATGACTTCCCCGCCAACCCGGAACGGACCGTGGGCAAACACCGTCGCCGCGGGCGAGGCCACCCCCGTCGTCACGCGCCCAGCGCCTCCTTCATGCGGTTCCAGAAGGAGCGGCCCGCGCCGCCCGCCGGCGGCTCCCCCTCGTGCAATGCCAGCTCTCGGAACAGACGCTCCGACTCGGGCGTGAGACGCTCGGGCGTCCAGACGCTGATGCGCACGTGGAGGTCGCCCTTCGACGCCGAGCCCAGATGGGGCAGCCCCCGGCCCTTCAACCGGAGAATCGAGTCGCTTTGGGTTCCCGGACTCACCTTCAGCCGCTCGTCCCCGTACGGCGTCGGCACCGTGACCTCAACACCCAGCGCGGCCTGGCTGAACGAGATCGGCAGCTCGTACGCGAGGTCGTCACCGTGGCGCACGAAGCGCGGGTCATCCTCGACCTCGAGCATCACGACGAGGTCACCTGCCGGCCCGCCGCGCGGTCCCGCATGACCCTGTCCGCGCAGGGTGATGTAGTTCTCCGACGACACGCCCGGGGGCACATCCACGTTGACCGTGCGGTCAATCCGGGTGCGGCCGTCGCCGCGGCAGATGGCGCAGGTCTCGGCGATGACCCGCCCCTCTCCGCCGCAGGCCGGACAGGGCGACACCGAAACGAACTGCCCGAACACGGAACGCTGGGCCCGCCGCACCTGGCCCGTCCCCCCGCACTGGCCGCATCCGGTCGGCCGGGTCCCCGCCTTCGCGCCGGACCCGCCGCACGTCTCGCACGGCACCAACACCTTGTACCTGAGCGTCTTCCTGGCGCCCCCGGCCACGTCGGTCAGCGCGAGCGCGACGGCCGCGCGCAGATCGTTGCCGCGACGTTCCGCCGCCGTCGCCCGCCGACCGCCGCCGAACAGCTCCTCGAATCCCGCGAAGCCCCCGAAATCGCGCATGAAGACGTTCAGCGCCTCGGAGAGGTCGAACGGGTGGAACCCCTGCGCCCGCCCGGCGCGACCGCGCAGCCCCGCCTCGCCGTACCGGTCGTAGATGCGCCGCTTCTCGGGGTCCCGGAGCACCTCGTAGGCTTCCGTCACCTCCTTGAAGCGGGCCTCGGCCTCCTTTTCGCCGCCGTTGCGGTCCGGGTGGTAGCGCATGGCGAGCTTGCGGTAGGCCTTCTTGATCGCCGCCTCGTCGGCGTCGCGCGGCACGTCCAGCACGGCGTAGTAGTCGTTCATCGCAGGAGGTCGCTCACCATCTTCGAGGTGTGCTCGACCAGCGTCACGACCTTCTCGTAGGGCATACGCGTCGGGCCTAGGATGCCGATCACGCCCGCGAGGGAGCCCGCCCGATAGGGCGAGGTGATCAGCGTCAGGTTGGAGAGGCTCCGGCTCTCGTTCTCACCACCGATCGTTATCGTGAGACCGATCGCGTTGGCCCGCTGTCCGAGCACCTTGCGCAGCACGTCGCGCTGCTCCGTCAGCTCGACCAGCTGTCGCATCCTCTCGCGGCTCGCGAACTCCGGCTGGTCAGCCAGCACCGACGTGTGGCCCAGGACGACATCCTCCGTCTCGCGTCCCGAAAGGTCGAAGATATGGTCCCCCGTGGCGATGAAGATGTCCAGCAGCTCGCTCTCGACCGGCGTCACCGCGGTGTCGCGCAGGCGCTCGGACAAGGTCTGCCTGATCTCCCGCAGCGTGAGGCCCGCGAGCCGGTCGTTCATCACCGTCGCGATGTTCCGCACGGCCCCGGGGTGCAACGTCCCCGGCACCTCGACGAAGATGGTCCGCACGACGCCGCTCTTGATCGTGAGAACCAGCAGCAGGCGATCGCTCGAGGCGAGGACGAGGTCGAGCCGCTCGAGCTCGGCGTTGTCGAGCGAGGGAACGACCGCCACGCCGAGCTCCTGCGTGAGAACACCGAGGGTCTCTGCCGCGCGGCGCAAGATCGCCGTGACCGCCGAGCCCTCCGCCAACAAGCCCTCCCGGAGCGCGTCCCGCGTCTGACGCGACAGCGGCGGCGAGCGCATCAGCGCGTCCACGTAGAAACGGTATGCCCGATCCGTGGGGACCCGGCCGGCCGACGTGTGCGGGTGGTAGAGGTACCCCTTCTCCTCCAGGTCGCTCATGACGTTGCGGATCGTCGCCGCGGACACGCCGAGGCCGAACCGCTTGGAGACCGTGCGACTGCCCACGGGTTCCGCAGTCACGACATAGCTCTGGACGACCGCCTCCAGAACCTTGCACTCCCGATCGGTCAGCGTTTCGAGCGACATGGGCAAGCCTAAGTCCGAGCGCAATTTAGATGGAGGCGACAAGCTCGTCCAGGCGCAGCCACCCCGTCGCGGTCAGACAGAGCCGCCGCCCGCCGGCGGTGCCGCGGGCCGGCCCTGGCACGACGCTTCCCGTTGAGGGCCCCGCTCCCACCCCATCGGCCAACCGGTCCGGAGCCCCCCGGCTCATGTCCACGATCTCGGCCCACCCCGCGGCGGCCCACCGCCGCATGGACGCCTCGAGCTCGGCCGGGCAGGGCTCGGGCACCGCGATCCCGTCCGCCGTCCGCAGGCCCAGGTAGAGCAGCTCCAGCCGGCGCTGCGCATCGCTCGGGATCTCCCGGCCCGCGACGGGGCTCTCCCCGCGTTCGAGCCGGCGGACCCACCGCGCGTACGCCGGCTCGTTCCACCAGCGGGAGACCCCGTCGAAGCTGTGGGCCGAGGGACCGAGGCCCAAGTAGGGGTTGAGCCGCCAGTAGGCCCGGTTGTGGATGGCCTCCCTGCCCTCGCGCGCCGCGTTCGAAACCTCGTAGAAGCGGTAGCCGGCTCGCCGGAGAGCCTCGTGCGTCCGGAGGTACTCGTCTTCGTAACGGCCGTCCGGCGCGCTGATCCACTCGCCGCGCTCGACCTGCCGGGCCAACGCCGTTCCGGGCTCGACCGTGAGGCCGTACAGCGACAGGTGATCGGGCTCGCAGCCAATGGCGCGTTCGAGATCGCGTGCCAGGTCACGTTGCAGCGCCGCCGGAAGCGCGAAGATCAGGTCGAGCGAGACGTCACGGATGCCGCCGGCGCGTGCGGACCGAACCGCCGCGCCGATCGCCGCGGCGTCGTGGCTGCGGTGCATCCAGCCGAGCACTCGGTCGTCGAACGACTGCGCCCCGATGGACGCGCGCGTCACGCCGACGTCCGCCCAGACGCGTGCGGCGTCCGGCGTGAGGTCTTCCGGGTTGGCTTCGAGCGTGAACTCCGCGACCGGCCCCCGCAGCGTAAGGAGCCTCACGAGCGCCGCGACACCCGGCCCGCCCAGACGCGACGGCGTTCCGCCGCCGAGATAGACGGTGGCGGGCGATCCGACCGGACCGACCCGCGCGATTTCGCGGGCCAGCGCCTGGAGATACTCGTTCAGCGGCACGCGGGCGCGGACGGCGATGCTGAAATCGCAGTAGGTGCAGCGGCGTGCGCAGAAGGGGACGTGGACGTAAAGGTGTTGTGCGCTCACGAGACCAAGGCGAAGTGCTTCCCCGGAAGCTGGGTGATGAGTCCCTGCAACTCCAGCGAGGACAGAGCGGCCAGCAGGAGCCCAGGCTCCAGCGCCGCCCGCTCCCTGAGGCAGTCGACGTGCGTCGGGTCGGCGCTGATAAGGTCGAAGACGACGGCCTCGGCGCCGGTCAGCTCCGCGCGGGCGAGCCCCGCGTCGGGCCCGTCCACGCCCCCCGGCTCCCCTTCCGGCCCCGACCAGGCGATGCCCATCTCGGCGAGCAAGTCCCGCGGCGACAGGTACACGCGGGCGCCCTGCTGAATGAGCAGATTCGGACCTTCGGCGGCGGGCTCTTCCAGCCGCCCCGGCACCGCGAAGACCGGCTTGCCGAGACTCTGCATCCACCACACCGTGTTGCTGGTGCCGCCTCGGGCCCTCCCCTCGACCACGAGCAGGCACCGCGCCAGGGCGGCGATGAGCCGGTTGCGCGCGGGGAAGGTCCATTTCGTCGGCCGCGTGCCGAGCGGGTACTCGGACAGCAGCAGCCCGCGCTCGCGGACCGCGGCGAGCAAGTCGCGATTGCCGATCGGATAGCAGATGTCGAGACCGCACCCGAGCACGGCGATCGTCGCCCCGCCCGCGTCCAGCGCGGCGCGGTGCGCGCGGGCGTCAAGACCGCGCGCCATCCCGCTGACCACCACGACCCCCGCCCGCGCCGTCTCGTAGGCGGCCCGGTAGGCGACGCGCGTGCCGTAACCGCTGGGATGCCTGCTCCCGACGATCGCGACCTTGGGCTTGTCGAGCGTCGAGAGGTCCCCGATCGCGTGCAGCCTCTTGGGCTGCGGCCTGACCTGGAGCAGCTCCTTGGGAAACCGGGGGTCGTCGGGGTCGAGCAGCAGCGGCTCGCCGGCCGTCACTCTGCGTCCTCAGCTCGCGCGCTCGGCGGCCAGCCGGCCCCACAGCGCCTCGAGAAAGGCTTCGACACCGGTGCGCGACACGGCGGAGATCACGTATTGGCCGAAGGCGTCCGGCGTAGGCGGAGCGGCGAAAGTCTCCGGCGAGGGCACGAGATCGGCCTTCGTCCACGCCACGCAGTGCGGCTTGGCGGCCAGCGCGGCCGAGAAGGTCGAGAGCTCGCGACGGAGCAGCGCATAGGCCGCTGCGGGGTCGGAAGCGTGGACCGGAATCAGGTAGACGAGGAGGCGCGTCCGCTCGACGTGCCGGAGGAACTTAAGCCCCAGTCCCTTGCCCGCGTGCGCGCCCTCGATGATTCCCGGGATGTCGGCGAGCACGAAGCTGCGGTGGTCGGAAAGCCGCACCACTCCGAGGTTCGGTTCGAGCGTGGTGAAGGGATAGTCCGCGATCTTGGGCCGGGCAGCGGTCACCGACGCGAGCAGCGTGCTCTTGCCCGCGTTCGGCTCGCCCAGGAGGCCGGCATCGGCGATGAGCTTCAAGGTGAGCCCGATCCGCCGACGCTCCCCCTCTTTGCCAGGCTGGTAGTGGTGGGGCGCCTGGCGCGTGGGCGTCGCGAAGTGCTGGTTGCCGAGCCCCCCTTTCCCACCTCTCGCGAGGAGGAGGCGCTCGCCGGGCCCGAGAACCTCCCCGATCAGCTCGCCGCTCTCGGCATCGCGGACTTCGGTGCCCGGCGGGACCGGTAGCACCACGTCTTCGGCCGTGCGGCCCGTCTGCTGCCTGGGACCGCCGGGCTCGCCGGACCGCGCCACCCAGAGCCTCTGGTACGTATAGTCGAGCAGCGTCCAGAGCTGCGGATCGGCCACCAGGTACACGCTGCCCCCGTTGCCGCCGTCGCCGCCGGACGGGCCGCCCTTGGGCACGAACTTCTCGCGGCGGAAGGCGGTCATCCCCGAGCCGCCGGCACCTGCGATCACGTCCAGGACAACCTCGTCAATGAACATGTCAGCCGCCGCGCGGTGGCCGCGACGATTGCCATCTGCCCGCCGCCGTGTGCGGCACGCTCATGCTAGGCCCGCGGGCGCCGGCGCCCACACCGATTCGCGGCATCGCGGACCAAAACCGGGCACGACGAGACCGCGCTGCGGGGCGCACCTGTCGCTCGGCGTCACCATCGGACCCGCTCCAACCGCACCCGCGGGACGATTCGGCCCACGACATCACCCACGCTGTTGCGGAGCGGCGGGGAGCGAAACGCCTCCGCGCCTCTCACCGCTCCCGGCGCGAGCACGTCGAGGACGGCGAGGAGGGCCGGCGCCACGCTCCTGCCGTCGCCATCCTCGACCTTGAGCGCAACGCCGAGCCCGGGACCAAGGAGCGCGGCGCAGTAGACCCCCTCCGCGCCGACCTTGGCCAGTATCGCGCCGCCGCTCGCTAGGGCGACATCCGTGTCCAGCCGACCGGTCCCGGCCAGCATGAAAGGGTGGGCGCGCATCGCGGACACAATCCGCCCCGCTGCGCCGCGACCGTCCCGGGGGCCGGGTCCGGAGGGACCGGCCGTCGCCGCCGCCGCGAAGCGCGCATAGGCGAGTGCCATCGCGCGCAGCGGCAGCGCGAAGCTGGGGACTCCGCACCCGTCGGTGGCCAGCGCGATCGCCGCCGCCGGCACACCCGTCCAGACGGCGACTTCCGCGACGCATCGAAGCTGGACGGCATGCTCCGGCAGCGCGTAGCCGGCCCGATCCCACCCGTGGTGTCGTGCCAGCGCCAACATCCCCGCATGCTTGCCAGAGCAGTTGCTGTGCAGCCGGGTGGGTTGCTCGCCGCGCTCGGCCATCGCACGCGCCACCCCCTCCGCGAGCGAGGGGTGGGGCCCGCAAGCGAGGTCACGCTCCGTCGAGCCCGACTTCGCGAGGAGGCGCCTGGCCACCGCGACGTGCTCGGGTTCGCCGTTATGCGACGCGCAGGCGAGGGCCAGCTCGTCGTCCTCCAGGCCCAGGGCGTCGGCGACCCCGTCGGCCACGAGCGGCAGTGCCTGGAACGGCTTGGCGGCCGAACGCCAGAAGGTGATCAGGTCCGGGTCGCCGCTCCGGGCAACGAGAACGCCGTCGGCGCGAGCCACCGCGATGGACACCCTGTGGCGCGATTCGACCACGTTGCCGCGGACGGCGTCAACGATGGAAGTCATGGTGCCGGAAAGCTAACGCGTCGCGGGGCCGGCCAGCGTGACGGCGATTCCGACCAGCGCGACGGCGCCGCCGACGACCGCCGCCAGGCCCGGCGGCTCGGCGATCGCGGGGAGGATCCAAGCGAGCAGCGTCGCGCCGACCGGCTCGCCAAGCGCCGCGACGTTCACCGTGTAGGCCGGAAGGTAGCGCAGCGCGTAGTTCAGACCCGTGTGGCCCACCAGCATCGGGCCCGCGGCGAGCGCGACAAAGATCGCCCAGTCGGCGGGCGCGTAGGCGGCGAACGCTTCCCCGCGCAGCGCCGCCGAGGCGAGCAGTACCGCCGCCGCCACTCCGTAGACGGGCGTCACGTAGGCGGCCAGCGACAGGGTGGGCCGGAGCCTACGGCCAAGCACGAGGTACAGCCCTCCGCAGGCTCCGGCAGCGAGGGCGAGCGCGTCGCCAACAATCGCTCCACGTCCACCTCCGCGGGTGTCGGCCAGCGCGATGATGCCGGCGCCGAGGGCCGCGAGCAGGATGCCGACGGCCTCCCGCCGCTGCGGCTGCTCGCCGAGGATACGGCGCGAGAAGACCCAGGCGAACGCGGGCGAGAGCGACACGAGCACGCTGGACGCGGCCACGCTCGTGAGCCGAAGCGACGTGATCCAGGCGGCGAAATGGAGCGCCAGTACGCCGCCGGCCAGGACGGCGACACCGCGGTCCCGTGGCGGTACGCGCGCCCACTCGGTCCGGCGGGACCGTGCCAGGAAGAAGGGCAGCAGGAATATGGTCGCCAGCGTGACCCGCCACGCGGCCACCGCCAGCGGCGGCGCGCGGGTGAGGCGGATGAGCGGTGCGGCCCACGACATGGCCACCACCGCTGCGAGGATGACGACGATCGGGTCGGGCCGGGCGCGCACCGCGCCAATATACGAGGGTGGGTCGCGCGGCACAGCCGCACGGTGCGCGGGCTGTCTGCCTCCGGCGGGCATCCCTATATTCGGTCCCATGCGGACCCTGGGTCTCCTCGTCTGCCTCGCGGCGTGGGCCGGTGCGCCCCTCACCGCACAAACCGAGAGCAACCGGTATCTGCCGATCTCCTCGTGGCTGAGCCCGTTCGTCGAGCACCTCGCGCGGGCGGGCGTGCTCCGGGGCCTGGATCCGCTGACCCGGCCACTTAGGCGGGCGGACGTCGCCCGCGCGCTCGCCGCGGTGGACACGAGCGCGCTCCGGGGCTCGGCGCGCAGCCTGGTGCGCCTGCTTGCCGGCGAGCTGGCCGAGCGCCGCGACACGGTCCGCTGGCGTGTGGACGCCAACCTCGCTCTCCTCGGCGGCTCCGATGCGCGCCGCTGGGCGCTTCGGCAGCCCCGGGACTCGATGGGGATGCCGTACGACTCGGCGGGCCTGTTCCCGGAAGCCGGGCTTGCCGCGTCGCTCGAGCTGCCGCACCTGGCGTTGGTGACGCATCCGCGCCTAGACAATCGCCTCCGCTACGATCCCGACTACACCGGCAAGAAGGACCGCGCCATCGCCGGCAGGAACGACGAGGCGTACCTCGTCTCGTCGTGGCGATACCTGGACGTGTTCTTCGGCACCGCCGACCGGAATTGGGGCTCCCCCGACGTCGAGGGCCTGCTCCTCTCGCCCAGCCCGTACGCCTTCGACCACCTGTTGGTGCGGCTCGGGCCGCGGCGGCTGCGGCTCGAGCTCTTGGCGACACAACTGGACGACCTGCCTTTCCATGACTCTGAGTCTCTGCCGCTCGTGCTCCTCGCGAGTCGCTACTTGTCCATGCACCGGCTGGTGGCGATGCCGTCCGAGCGCCTGAGCTTCGCGCTCTCCGAGGCGGCGCTCTACGCCAACAACAACGGCCACTTTCGCTCCTTCGAGCCCTGGTACCTCAACCCCCTCAACCTGTTCCTGCTGGCGCAGTTCGGTCACGACGTGACGACGTCCAACGCTCTGGTGGCCGCCGACGTCTCCTACCAGCTCCGGCGCACGGTGAGGCTGTTCGGACAGCTCTACCTCGACGACGTCCAGGTGGACACCCGCGAGCAGGCCGACAAGGAGCCGCCGGGCTACGGCTTCACGGTGGTGGCGAGCGGGGGGGCGATGGCGGGCGCGGCGAGCTGGTCCGCGTCGTACACGCGGGTCTCGAACGCCGCGTACCGTACGCCGGCCAACGAGGAGCAGTACACGCTCCGCCACGTCGGGATCGCGCGGAACTTCTCGGACTACGACCAGGTCACCCTGCGGGCGACGATGGCGCCGCGGCGCCGCGCGCTGGTCAGCGGTGAGCTTACGTACGTCAGGCAGGGCGAGGGGGACCTCCATCAGCGTTTCCCGCCCGTGGAGGCCTACGACGACTCGCTCAACTTCCTGACCGGCGTGATCGAGCGGACGGTTCGGATCGCGGCACAGCTGGCGTGGTCGCCCCGCGACGGCGTCAACCTGAGCGCCGACCTCGGCCGCCACTTCATCACCAACGCCGGCCACCTCGCGGGCGCCAGTGACGGCCGGTGGGTCTGGCGGATGCGTGCCGAGGTATGGAGCGGATTCGAGGGTGCGCTGACCTGGTAGCCAGGTGGATGCCGACGCGATCATCGTAGGGGCCGGGGTCGTGGGTCTCGCCTGCGCGCGCGAACTCGCCGCCAGGCACCACCAGGTGATCCTGATCGAGCGCCACGAGCGCTTCGGCGTCGAGGCGAGCAGCCGCAACAGCGAAGTCGTGCACGCCGGCATCTACTATCCCGCTGGCACTCTCAAGGCGACGCTGTGCGCGCGCGGGAACCGGAGCCTGTATGCGTGGTGCGCCGCGCACGATGTGCCTCACCGGCGCGTGGGCAAGCTCGTTGTCGCCGCGGCGGCCGCGGAGGAGGTCCACCTGGAGACGATCCTGCGCCAGGCGCGGGAGAACGGGGTTGAAACCCTCCGAGCTATCTCGGCGCATGAGGCGCGTGCGATCGAGCCCCACGTCCGCGCGACGGCCGCGATCTGGTCTCCCGACAGCGGGATCGTGGACTCTCACGTTCTCATGGCGAGCCTCCTCGCCGACGCGGCAGCGCGAGGATGCACCGTGGCCTGGCGGCACGCGGTCGTTGGCGTGGACCCGATCAACGGGGGGTACCGAGTCGCCGCCGAGTCCGGGAGCGGCGAGCGCGCCGACGTGAGCGCCCGGTGGGTAGTGAACTCGGCGGGGCTCGAGGCCGACGCGGTCGCTGCGATGGCGGGGTTCGACGTCGAGGCCTGCGGATACCGCTTGCACTACGCGCGCGGCCACTACTTTCGTGTGCATCCCAGGAAGGGAGGGCTGGCAAGTCATCTCATTTACCCGGTACCGGACCGGGCCGGCCTGGGCATTCACGTCACGGTGGATCTGGCCGGCGGCATCCGCCTCGGTCCCGACGTCGAGTACTTGTCGGAAAGGGTGCAGGACTATCGGGTGGTCGCGGTGCTGCGGGAGAAGTTCTACGCGGCCGCCGCGCGCTACCTGGACGGGCTCGAGCCCCACGATCTGGCGCCGGACCTGGCGGGCATCCGGCCCAAGCTGCAGGGACCCGGGGAGGGCTTTCGGGACTTCGTGGTCCGCGAGGAGGTGGGCCGAGGCCGCCCCGGATGGGTCAACCTCGTCGGCATCGAGTCTCCCGGACTGACCTGCGCGCTCGAGATCGGCGCCATGGTCGGCGATCTTCTGGAGAGCGCGGCATGATCCCTCGCGAACGCGTGGTCGCCTTGCTGGACGCGATGCGGCACCGCCGGGTCGTCGTCATCGGCGACGCCATGCTCGACATTTACCTGGTCGGCGAGGTGGATCGCATCTCGCCCGAGGCACCCGTCCCCGTGGTGACGGTGAAGGAGCGGCGGTACGCCTTGGGAGGTGCCGCCAACGTCGCGGCCAATGTCGCGGCGATCGGCGCCGAGGTCACGCTCGTCGCGGCCGTCGGCGACGACCGCCGTGGCGAGCAGCTCCGCACCGAACTCGCCGCGGCGGGAATCCGTGACGACGGCGTGATCGTGGTTCCCGCGCGGCCGACCACCTCCAAGACCCGGGTGGTCGCGCGCAGCCAGCAGTTGGTTCGGATTGACGAGGAGCAGGACACGCTGCTCGATGGCGACGCCCTGGAGGAGCTGCAGCGGCGCGCGGCTCGGGCGCTCCGGCGCGCCGACGCGGCGATTCTCGAAGACTACAACAAGGGCGCCCTGGCGCCGCCGATGATCGAGTTCGCCATCGAGACGGCCCGGAAGCGCGGCATCCCCACCGTCGTGGACCCCAAGTTCAGGCACTTCTTTCATTACAAGGGCGCCACCGTCTTCAAGCCCAACCGCCGCGAGCTGGAAGCCGCTCTGGGCGCGACGGTGGACCTCGAGCACGCCGACACGCTTCCGGCCGTGATGGCGCGGCTCGGCGTGGACAACCTCCTCCTCACGCTCGGCGAGCAGGGCATGGCGCTCATGACGAAGGATGGCGTGATCTCGCGGTTCCAGACTCATGCACGGGAGGTGTACGACGTCTCCGGCGCGGGCGACACGGTCACGGCGTGGGTGGGGACCGCGCTCGCCGCCGGCGCGACGACGGCCGAGGCCGCCGAGCTGGCGAACTACGCCGCGGGGATCGAGGTGAGCAAGGCGGGCGTGGCGGTCGTCGCGCGCGACGAGGTCCTGGAGCTCTACGAGCGGCAGTTCGATCGGGTGGGGATGTTCAGGCGCGGGGGCGTGCTGTAGGGCGCATGGCGTCCGCTCCCGCGTGACCGCTCCGGCCAACGTTCGCACCCGGCGCTCGGCGCTGAATTTCGGGACCGGCGTGCTGCTCTCCGCCGTCTCGGTTGCGCTCGCCTTCGTGGCCACGCCGCTCATCCTCCGGTGGCTCGGCACCGAACGGTTCGGCGCCCTGCGCGCCGCGGGCGACTGGCTCGGCCACCTCTCGATCCTGGAACTCGGCCTCGGCGGGGCCCTCGCGCCCCTGCTCGCCCTCGCCGTCGGCCGCGGCGAGCTTCCCGCCGTCCGGCACACGATGGCCGAGGGCATTCGAGCCTATGCCCTGGTCAGCGGCGCCACGCTGGTCGCGGGGTTTCTCCTCACGCTCGCCATGACGCGACTGGTTCCCGTCGGGGCGGCGCTCGCACCCGACCTGCGACGTGCGTGCCTCATCGGCCTGATTGGATTGCTCATGTACCCGCTCCTTCCCTTTCGATCGCTCGTCGAGGGGAGCCAGCGGAGCTACGTCCTCAACCTGCTGCTGCTGGTCCAGAACCTGGTGATCACGGGCGGAGCGGTCCTCCTCGCGTGGCGCGGCTGGGGGATCACCGGGCAGTTCCTCGCCCTGGTCGCCGGCCAGGTCGTCTTCCACGCGCTGTTGGCGAGAGACGGGCTGGCGCGGTTTCCCGGGCTGCTGCGCGCGGCGGTGCGCGAGCCGCGAGACGCACAGGCACGACGGGAGATCAGGAGGCTCAACGTTCCCACCTTCGTCTTCAACCTGTGTGGCCGGGTGGGCCTGCTCACGGACAACATCATCCTCGCGCTCCTCCTGGGTCCGGCGAAGGTGGTCCCGCTCTTCCTCACCCAGCGGCTCCTCGCCCTCGCGCAGGTCCAGCTTGCGGGGGTCGGGAATGCGAGCTGGGCCGCGCTGGCGGAGCTGCACGCGCTGGACCGCCGCGACGTGTTCAACGCGCGGCTGCTGGAGCTCACCCGGCTGGTCGCGGCGCTGAGCATCGCCACCGTGGTGCCGATCGCGGCGTACAACCATCACTTCGTGGCGCGCTGGGTCGGCGACGGTCATTTCGGCGGCGACCTGGTCACGGCCGTGGCGGCCGTCAACGCCTACCTCGTGCCGCTGCTCTCGCTCTGGGGCTGGTGTTTCGGCGGCACCGGACAGGTCGGTGTGCTCGTGCCGGTTGCGGTGGTGGGAGCCGCGCTCAACCTGGCGGCGAGCGTGATCTTCACGCGATGGCTCGGCATCGCCGGCCCGCTGCTCGGAACGCTCGTCGCGCTACTGACGACGAGCGCGTGGTACTTGCCCCGGCAGCTGCGGCGATCGTTCGGGACCGAGCTCGGCGCGCTGCTCCGGGCCGTCATGATGCCGCTCGCCTGGAGCGCGCCCGTGGCGGCGGCCCTGGTCTGGGTGGCTCGCGCGCACGAGCCGCCGGGCTGGCCGGCCCTCGGCGCGGAGATGGTCGGCTCCGCCCTCCTGCTCCTCGCCGTCTGGTGGCTGGTCGTCCTGAGTCCCGCCGACCGGGCAGGCTATCGCGCCAGGGCGCGCGTCGTGGTGCCCCGAGCTAGCGGGCCATAGGCGCGCGGCGCGCGCCGAGCACCTCCGCGTAGACTGCCAGCGTCTGTTCGGCCGCCGCGCGCCACGTGTATCGCGGCGCCCGGGCGCGGGCCCGCTCCGCCAGAGCGCGTCGTCGCTCGGCGTCGCAGGCGAGCTCGTGCATGGCCGACGCGAGCGCGGCCGGGTCGGAGGGCGAAACGATGAGCCCAGCGTCACCCACCAGCTCGGGAAGCGATCCCGCGTCGGAGACGATCGCCGGCACGCCGGCATGCATCGCCTCGACCACGGGCAGTCCGAAACCCTCCAGCCACGACGGCATGAGCACAGCGAGGGCGCTGCGATACAGCGCCGCGAGGACCCCGTCGTCCACCGGGCCCACCAGCCGAAGCCACGCGGCCACCCCGGCGTGGGCGGCGGCCCGCTCGAGCGCCTCAGCGTTCCGGTCCCGCGCGCCCGCGATCACGACCTGTACCCTCGCCTCCGGGGCCGTATGCGACAGGGCCGTTACGACGAGCTGGAGGTTCTTGCGGGCCTCGAAGCCGCCCACGCAGAGGAAGTACGGCGGGGACAGCGCCAGTGCGGCCAACGTGTCCGTCACCCGCTCCTCGGCCTCGGCCGTCTCGAACGGAGGCGCGGCTCCCTCGACGGTGACCGCGACGCGCGAGCGCGGCACCCCGAGGTGTCGGACGATGCTGCGCGCCGACCATTCCGACACCGTGATGATCCGTTTCGCCCGGCGCACGACGAGGCGTTCCTCCAATCGGTGACGCAGCACGGCGCGCCACGGACCGCCGGCATGCGCCCAGGCCAGCTCGCGGTCGGCCAGGTCGTGAATCGTGGCGACGACGGGGCAATCGGAACGCCACGGCACGCCCCAGTGCGCCGGAGCGTGGAAGATGTCCACGCGCTCGCGGCGAAGCGCCCGCGGAAGCCATCCGTGTTGCCAGCGCCACTGCGGGCGGACCGCCTGCCACACTGCCGGCACTCCGCCCAGGCCGTGGACCGGATGAATCGGCGCGTCGGCGAAGAGCACCACCTCAGCGCGCCCGCTCGCTTCGAGCGCCCGGACCAGCTCCGCCGTGTACCGATTGAATCCACGGAGGTCCGGGGCGGCGAGAAGCCGCGCGTTGAAGCCCACTCTCATCGGCGCGTCTCTCGGGGGCTGGACGCCGGGCACGACGGGGACTGGTACGAGAGGAGCGGCATGGTCGGAGTCAATGCTATCACGGGGCCCTGCGCGGGCCAAGCCGATCCGGCGGCGCTCGTGCTTGACCCGCCCCGCGCCGCCCGCGAGATTGCCTCGCCGTGGGGCCCTTAGCTCAGTCGGTCAGAGCGGCGGACTCATAATCCGTTGGTCGGAGGTTCGAACCCTCCAGGGCCCACTCCGGCTCGGAGTCCGAAAGCTGATCGTACCGCCCAACGCTCGGTTGCCGGCCCACCCATCGTGCTAGGCCGGCTGCTGTACCGCGTTCTGGTCTTTCCGTCCACAACCGGATGGTGGCCGAGGTCGAGGCGCACCTTACCGACATTCTCGGAGCCGTCGGCCAGTGAAACCGTTTCCCGCGCTCGTTTGCCCTCGCTGTCGCGCCACGCTGGATCCTGAGGGTGGCGAAGGTGACGTGGACCGGTGCGCGGCCTGCGGTCTTACGTTCGCCCAGCACCACGGAGTTCGCCTGCTCGTGGACGGCGCGGGGCACGGCGAGATGGAGGCGTGGCAGAAGGCGATCTACGACGCCTTCACGCACCTCTCGCACGGCGGCTGGGCTCTCGGCCGCGGGCCGGACATCACGCTCACCTATTGGTCCCACTCGCGTCGCATTGCCGCGCTGCGGCCGTCGCCGGGCGCCACGGTGCTCGACGTGGGCTGCCTCGACGGGCGCAGGCTTTTCGAGATCGCGGCATCGTTCGACGTCATCGGCGTCGGCATCGACCTCTCCACCGCCTCGGTGCGGACGGCCCGGGCAGCACGCCACCTGCGGCTCCGATTCCACGCCGCGAGCGCCGAGGCGTTGCCGCTGCCGGACGGTGCGTGCGAGATCGCAGTCGCCATGGACGTGCTCGAGCACCTCGCCGACCCGGCTCGCGCCGTCCGCGAGGTGAGGCGGTGTCTCAAGCCGGGAGGCCGGTTCCTCGCCCACGTTCCCGTCGTGGACAACGCCGGGTCCCTCGACGCGTGGATGGCGGAACACCGTCCGGATGCTTGGGCCGCGCGCGTGGCGGACGCGGGACACGACTACAAGCGGATGCCCAGCTCCGGCGCGTTGCGTGCGTGGTTCGAGGCCGCGGGGTTCGTTGATGTCCGCCTGTCGCGGTTCAACGCCTGGCACCAGAACCGGTTCGACTACTGCACGGTGCACAGGGTGTTAAACACGCTCTTCTTCGTGTGGGGAGTGCCCATCCCGCTCTATCACAGCCTGCTGGTCCACGCCGCCAAGCTCTGGTACTGGCTCGACACGGCCCGGCTGCGCCGCGGCGTCGGCGGCAGCGTCTACATCGAAGGACGCGTACGGCACGCATGAGTACTCATACCGCTGGTCGCAGATTCGAACCCTCCAGGGCCCACTCCGGCTCGGAGCCCGAGAGCTGATCGTACCGCGCGATGCTCGGTTGCGGGCCCACCGGTCGTGCTAGGCCGGCTGCTGTACCGCCTGGTGAGCGCCCTGCCGGCGCCGTGGCTGCGCCACATCGGCGCGTGGCAGTGGTCGGGCCCGTGGGCGCGCCGGGTCGTGCAGTGGAGCTCCCGTTGGATGCGCCGGAGCGTCGTGGTCATCCGCCACGGGGCCGGCGCGGGGCTCGTGTTCGACGCCGGCGGCGCGAATCCCGGCTACGCGCTCGGCACCACGGAGCCTCTGGTCCAGCAGGCGCTGCGGGAGCACCTCCGCGCCGGGGACGTGTTGTACGACATCGGAGCCAACGTCGGCTTCTTCACGGTGCTCGGCGCCCGCCTGGTCGGCGCCGGCGGAGCGGTGTACGCCTTCGAGCCGCTCGCCGAGAACGCCAACGCGCTGCGTCGCAACGTCGAGCTGAACGGCTTCCGCCACGTCACGGTGATTGAGGCCGCCGTCTCCAGGGCCTCCGGCGAAGGGTCGCTGGTGCTCGCCGACGAGCCCACCTGGGCCAGGCTGGCGAGCGGCGGCGCCGGAGGGAGATCGGGGCGGACCGTGCGGGTACCGCTCGTCGCGATCGACGAGCTGATCGCCCAGGGCCGGGTCAGCCCGCCCTCGCTGGTCAAGATCGATGTCGAAGGCGTCGAAGTTGACGTCTTGCGCGGGATGGAGCGGACGCTACGGCATCACCGGCCGGTCGTGATTTGCGAACTGCACTACACCAACGCGGAGGTGGGCGCGTTCTTCCGCCGGCACGGCTACGACACCGCGGTGCTGGAACGCGAGGGTCCCATCGAGTCCGCGCCCGCCGACGGTCACGTGGTCGCCTCGCCGACCGCCCACTCGTCGAACCACCAGTAGGGACCCCGGCGCCAGAGGCTGCAGTTCCGGCACAGGTCGATCACGCCGGCGGTCTTCGCGAGGTGATGGGCCCGGGCCTTCCTGAGCGGCGCTCCCGACCAGATCTGCTCGATGCTCTGCGTGCTCGCGTCACCCACGACGTGCTCGGCGTTCCAGTCCTCGCAGCACAAGACCGCCTTGCCGTCGGCCCAAATATGAAGCTTGGCCCAGAGCTCGAAGCACGGGCGACCCTGATCGAGCGGTATCTCGGCGTTCGGATCAGCCATGCGGTTGATCAGCCCGTCCACGGCGACGTAGTCCGCTTTGCCTTGCCACTTGGCCAGGAACATGGGGATCTCATGACGGTTCTCCGGCATGGCGATGATCCCCACGCGGACGGTCGGCCGGGTCTTGCCGAGGGCGTCGCGGATGCGCACCAGGCGGAGGATGTTGGACTCGACCTGAGCCAGCCTGAGGTACTGCCTGATCTTCTCGAACGTCTCCGGCGTGGCGCCATCAATGTCGGTGTGGACCGTGTGGACACCGGCCTCGACCAGGTACCGGGCGGCACTCTCGTCCATCTCGTACGCGTTGGTGTTGATCACCACCCGGACGCCCGGGGCCTGGGCGCGCAGGTACCCGATGTACTCGCGGTAGCGCTCGCGCCGCAGCGTGAAGATGTCACCGTAGCCGTTCAGCGCCATCTCCACGACACCCAGCGCGGCGCACTCGTCCACGATCTTCTTGAACAGGGGGAACGCCATCGGCCGCATGGCGCGGTCCATGAGGTGGCGCGGACACATGATGCACCGGGCATTGCAGGCCGCCGTCACCTCCACACCCACGTGATACGGTCGCCGCAGATGCAGCGGGAGCTGGCGCCGGCGCACCAACCGCCGGAGCGCGCCCGAGCGCCCGAGCCACCGCGTCACCGCCGCCTCGGTCGCGACCGCCCGTGCGCGCGCCCCCGGCGGCAACACGCGCGATATCCGCTCGCGCCAGCTCGCCACGCCTCCCCTCCTCAACCGGGCCCGGGCGTCGGGGCACGGCGAAAGACCCGACGCCACATCGCCACGAGCCCGACCGGTGGCAGGCCATCCAGGGCATACCGCAGCAGAAGCGGTCTCAGCCTGACCGCGCGCGCAGAGCACAACGCGAGATAGCTGCCGTACACACGCCAGACCTGTCGGAAGCCGAGCCCTCGCAGGTCTCGCGGCGTGTAGTGCGCGCGATGCCGCTCCAGTTCGTTCCCGAAGTCCGCGCCCTGCGGCCAGTAGTGCACCGGCACCGAGACCAGAACCGAGGAGGAAACCCGTCGCACGGCGTCCAGCAGCCTCGCTCCGGCCGCGCGCTCGATGTGCTCGAACACGTCGATGAGCAGCGCGACGTCATATCGCCGGGTGAGGTGCGGCACGAGCTCGAGCGCGTCGCCGATCAGAATCTCGTCGTAGACGGCCCGGTGCAGATCGGTCACGTACGGAGCGTGGCCCTCTATCCCGTCAATGCGAGCGCGCCGCTCCAGCGTCTCGCCGAGCCAGACGTCGAGGCACTCCCGGCACAGTACCCCGTACTTGCCGCTGCCCATGCCGATGTCGAGGACGCTCGTGGGCTCGAGCTGCAGAAGGATCTCGAGGATCGGCGAGATGGCTTGCGGATAGCTGGTCGGCGCCACGTGCCCCTGGAAGTGCGGGTTGCCGTAACTGATAGCCGGCCGGGCATCGGAAGGAAAGCAGAGACCTCCCGGCGACATGGCGCCGGGCATGCCGGCGCCGTATTTTCCCCCGGTGCGCAGTGCCGTCACCGCCGGCGCAAGGGGTGGTTAGCTCAGCTGGTTAGAGCGCTGGTCTCACATACCAGAGGTCGGGGGTTCGAGTCCCTCACCGCCCATTCGCAGCACCCCCGCCGGCTCGGGCGCGCGGCGACGCCGCCTAGGCCATCGCCTCCCGGTAGAGCATGAGATAGCGCTCGGCCATCAGGGCCGCCGTGTACTCGCGTTCGAGCACGGCGCGCGCGGCGCGACCCATCGCGTGGCGCGTGTCGGCGTCGCCCAACAACGCCGCCACGGCGTCGCGTAACGCGCCCACGTCGCCCGGCGGCACCACGAGCCCCGTGATGCCCGCCCGGTTCACCGCCGATACCCCGGTCGGCAGCGCCGTCGTCACGAGCGGCTTGCCGCACGCCATCGCCTCCAGCAGGACGATGCCGAACGCCTCGGCGACGGAGACCGCCGGCAGACAGAACAGGTCCGCGGCGTGATAGTACGCGGCGCGCAGCTCGTCGGGCACTCGGCCCGCGAAGACGACGTTGGGTGCCGCCAGCGCCCGCAGGCGCGCCTCCTCCGGGCCCGCCCCCACCAAGACCACCGTCGCGTCGAGGTCGCGCGTCGCCCGCAGCAGCACGTCCCAGCCCTTGTAGCCCACCAGCCGTCCGACGCCGAGCACGGCCGGGCGCGCGCCCCAGGCCGAGCGCAGGGCGCGGGCGCGGGCTTCCACGGCCGGCGTGGCCGCGAAAGCGGCGGGATCGATGCCGTAGGGGATCACTCGAACCTTGCCCTCCACGCCCGCGAGCTCTCGGCACGTCTCGATCAGCTGCGGCGCGCTCACGACCACGGCGCGGGCCCGGCGCAGCACCCGACCCACGACCGGCGCGTAGAGCGGCAGCAGGCCGCGCTGGCGCACGACATCGCTGTGGTGTGACACCAGCAGCGGACGACGATCCGACAGCAGCACGGCCGCGTCGGCGAGCGGATTGGGGTGATGCACGTGGACGACGTCCGCTGCGGCAGTCCGGAGCGCGCGGAGCAGACCGAGCGCCAGCGGCTGCGAGTACAACACGCCCAGCGACGCCAGGCGCGTCACCCGGACCCCGTCCTGGGTCGTGACGCTCCCGCGACCGCGGACAGCCGCCACGACGCACTCGACGTCTACGCCGCGCCGGACCAGGGCGGCGCTCAGGGTGGCGACGAACGTCTCCACCCCGCCGAGGTAGTCCGGCGGGTAGAACTTCCCGACGTGGAGGACATGCACGAAGCGACGTCGCCTAGGCGATCGCCGCTGGGGGACTCACGCGGCCCGCGGCGACTACCAGGGCGGGACGCAGGACCTCGACGAGAAGATTGACGTCGCTGAGGAGCGGGCGGCGCCCGTAGCGGCGAAAGACGGCCAGTTCGCCCTGAACCCTGCCGTCGCGTCCCACCTGGAACGGGATGTGGACGCCCCAGACGTCTTCGCGCACCGCGAAGCTGCGTTCGACCGCCGCGCCGTTCTCCAGCAGGTACTCGCGCCTCGGGGCGCCCGGGACGTCCGGCTGGATCGTGAGCCGCACCGCGTCGAACTCGCTGGTCGCGAACAGCCGGGCGACCAGCCCCACCATATCGTCCCAGTCCCGGCTGCGTTCCAGGGCCTGGGCCGCCTTCCGCACCTCGACGTTGAAGGCGATGGCGTGGGTGGAGCTCAAGCCCCGTTGCGCGATCCGCGCGAGCTCGTAGAACTCGTGCACGCGCAGATGGCGCACGGCGAACCACACCAGCGCACCGACCATCGTCAACACCACCGCCATCCCGCGCACGTTGGGATTGAGAAACAGCATGCTGGCGAGGGCGAACGCCGCGCAGACCGCGTACAGGATCGCCGCGGCCTGCGCGTTGGTGAGGCCCAGATCGAGGAGCCGGTGGTGCAGGTGTTCGCGATCGCCCGTAAACAGCGGGACGCCGCGCGCGGCGCGCCGCACCACGGCGATCAGGGTATCGAGGACCGGCACCGCGAACGCCACGACGGGAATCGCGATGGCCACGATCGCCGGTCCTTTGGTGGCGCCCCGGATGGCGAGGATGGCCAGCGAGAAGCCCAGAAAGAGGCTTCCCGCATCCCCGAGGTAGATGCGCGCCGGCGGGAAGTTCCGGGGAAGGAACCCGAGGGTCGCCCCGGCCAGTGCCACGGCCAGCAGCGCCACCATCGGCTGCCCCAGCGAGACCGACGTGACGAACATCGCCAGCAGGGCGAACACGGCCGCGCCCGCCGCCGCGCCGTCAATGCCGTCCAGGAGGTTGAACGCGTTGGTGATCCCGACGATCCAGATCACCGTGAACGTGAGTCCGAGGACATCGCCCAGCTCGACGATGCCGAACGGCAGCCAGACCGTGCTGGCTCGGACGCCCCCCAGAAAAAGCCCCACCGCGATGAGGATCTCGACGCCGAATTTCAGTCGCGGCGGGAGCCCCCGGACATCGTCAATTCCCCCGAGCACGAGGATGCCCAGCGCTCCGAGGTAGGCCACGCCCAGCTCCTGCACCGAATAGCGGACCAGCGCGCGGACCGGACCGAAGCCGAGGCTGAGAAGGAGGAGGGCCAGCAGCGTGCCCCCCACGATGGCCAGGCCCCCCGCGCGCGCGATGGCCGGATCTCTGCTGCGGTCCAGCGCGCCGAAGCGTCGGCCCACCCGCGCGGCGACCGGCGTGAGCAGCGACCCCAGCGCGACTGCCAGCAGGAACGTGAACAGGTAGGAGCGCATCTCGAACCCCTCTCATCGTACGACAAACGTGGCGCCGGGGCAACGCCAACCCCATATTACGCGAGGCATGCTGTACGCCCTGATTCCCGTGGTGGTGGCGGTGGTCTGCATATCGCTGGGCCGCCGCCTCTCCGCGCTGGTTCTCATTCTCGGCTACCTCAGCATCGAGGGGTTCCTCAAGCTCGTCTCGAACTACAACCGCGTCGTGCACGTGGGGATTGACCTGGTCGTCCTCGGTGTGGCGGCGAGCTGGGCGCTCGGAGCCCTGTATGCCGGCCGGGCACACTTCCCGCGCCTACCCTGGCTCTGGCTCATCGGCCTCCACGCGACGTGGCTGCTGCTCCAGCTCTTCAGCCCGTACAGCCCGGGCCTCATCCCGAGCATCGCCTCCTACAAGGTGCATCTTGCCGCGGTCCCCCTCTATTTCATCGCGGCCGCGGTGGTGCGGGAGCGGCGAGACGTCCTCAGGCTCTTCTATGCGATCGTGGTCATCTGCCTCGTTCCGTTCGTGACCGCTCTTCTCCAGTACGCACTCGGACCCGCGAGCGTCCTCAATCTGTCGCCGCGCGCGTGGGCGAACGTCAGCCAGTACCACGAATGGAGGCCGTTCGGAACGAGCCCGGTGCCTGGCGGCGCCTCCGTGTTCGCGTTCCTGGCCACGCCGCTGGCGATGGTTCTCTTGGTGGTGAAGCGCGAAGTGAAGTGGGCCCGGCTGATCGCGGTCGTCGGCATCGCGCTCGCGGTCGCAACATTCGTGGTCTCCGGCGTGCGGCAGATGATTCTCGCCTGCGCACTGGTCTTGCTTACCATGGCGATGCTCGGCGTCAGCCGCGGGCGGGGGCGCGCGGCGCTCGCGCTGATGGTGGTGGTGATACTCGGAGCCGGAGCATACGTGGGAGTCCTGACCTTCCTGAAACCGATGGCCACCGAAGCCGTCCTGCACGATCCGCGGTCCAAGCAGATCTGGCGCGAGCGCTCGGTCCTCGACCGCCTGCCGACGCTTCTCCAGGGCAAGACCTACCTCGAGGCGCGGCGGGGCGCCCTGCCGACCCTGATCAGCCGCGCGCGCCGCTACCCCTTCGGTGCCGGCCTCGGGCGGACCGGATCGGCCGCCGGGGCGCTGCAGTCGCAGTTCAGGGCGAGCCCGGGACTGGGAGGCCTCCAGACCGAAGTCGGCTGGTCGGACAACTTCTTCGCGGACATGATCGTGGAGACGGGGATTCCCGGGGCGCTCATGCTGACGACCATTCTCATCGGCATGATGATCGGCGCCGCGAGGCTGGCTCGGAGCGCGGCCGATCCGGTGATCGCCACCTCCGCCGCCGCCATCGCGGGCCTGTTCCTGAGCTATCTCGCCATGTCCTGGGGATCGCAGCCGCTGATGGCCAACCCGTTCCTTGCCATGTTCTGGGTGTTCTCCGGCGTGCTGGCGGCGATGCGGCGCATGGTTCTGGAGGAGACCGGGTTGGAGGAGGGCGCCGAGGCGGAGCGGCCCGCCCTGACGGAGCTGGCGTTCCGTCGCTGATGGGCTGGGCCGCCAAGGGGCCGGTGCGCATTCTCTTCGCCGTGCCCTACTCCGTCTGGCCCCCCACGGGCGGTGCGCGCACCCGCACAGCCCACCTGATCGAGGGCCTGGCGCGCCACTTCGAGATACACCTCTTCACCCTGCGCGGCCCGGACGATCCTCCGGATGCGCCGCGCGAGCACGCTCTCTGCGCGGCGATCGAGGTCGCGACGGCGCTCGATCCGAATCCGCGGCGCTTCTCCCTCGCCTGGCTTGCCCTTCGCCTCCGCTCGGTGCGCCACCCGGCTCCCGCGTACTACACGCGACGGGCGCGCCGCGCGTTCGCCGCTCTTGCGGCGCGCCTCCGGCCGGAGCTCGTCGTGCTCGGCTTCTCGTGGATGCTGCCGTACGGCGCGGCGGCCGGGGACGCGCCCATCGTGGCGGACCAGCACAACTACGACCCCTTGCTCGCCCGGCGACGCGCCGCCGCCACGCGGGGAATCGCCCGCCTCAAGTGGCGCGCCTATCACCTCCTCGCGGCGCGGGCCGAGCGGCGCAACCTCCGCCGCGTCCGGGCCATCGCGGCCGTCTCCCGGGAAGAGGCGGCGCTCTTCGCACGCGTGGCTCCGCACGCGGAGGTCGCGATCGTGCCGAACGGCGTGGACACCGCGTACTTTCGTCCGTCGCCCCTCGGCCGCGCCGTGCTGTTCACGGCTTCGATGAGCTACGCGCCCAACCGGGAGGCGGCCGAGTGGCTGGTGCGCGAGGTCTGGCCGGCGGTGCGGCGGGAGGAGCCGGGCGCCCAACTCCGCCTGGTAGGCTGGCGCGGCGAGACCGCGCTCGCCCACCTGCGGGGCGCACCCGGGGTCGCCGTCGTCGGCTCCGTACCGGATGTGCGCCCGGAGCTGGAAGGCGCCGCCGTGGCGGTGGCACCGCTCGCTGCGGGCGCGGGCACAAGGATCAAGATCCTGGAGGCCCTGGCCGCAGGACGGCCGGTGGTGACCACGACCGTCGGGGCCGAGGGAATCAGCGTGGCAGATGGCGTGCACTGCCTGGTGCGGGACGATCCGCGGTCATTCGCCGAAGCCGTCGTTCGACTGCTGCGGGACCGCGAGCTCGCGACCCGGCTGGCCGGGCGGGGTCGCGCCCTGGTCGAGGAGCGCTACACCTGGGAGCAGGCCGCCGAGGCGTTTCGGGGGTTGTGCGAGCGCACCGCCCGGCGCCGGTCGGCGTGATCGCGCTCTATTGCCCCGATCTGCCGCCCACGCCCGGTGGGGTCTCCGATCACACGCTCGCCCTCGCCCGGGCCCTGGAGGCGATGGGACACCCTCCCGCGGTCTTCGGCCGGCGCGGCGACGCCGCCCTCTTCGCGCCCCTGCCGTGCCGGGTGGGGATGCGGCCCGGCGACGTCGCGGGGGCGGCGCGCGCGTACCACGTGGGCACCCTGGTGGTCCAGTACGTCCCTTTTCTCTTCGCGCGGCGCGGCGTGTCGCCCGCGCTGGTGATGGGCCTGCGGCGGATGGCGCGTCAGGGACTCCGTCTCGCGGTCATTGTCCACGAGCCATACGTACCGTTCACGAGGCTCGTCTGGCTTCTGACCGGATGGCCGATGCGATGGCAGTTCGCCTACCTGATGCGCCTGGCCACGCACGTCTATACACCCGTGCCGCGCTTCGCAGAGCTCGCACGGCGATTCACGCGCCCTGAGGCACACGTTCGAGTCGCCCCCGTGGGAGCCACGCTGCCGATCTCGCGCGTGCCGCGAGAGGAGGCGAGGCGGGCACTCGGCCTCGACGACACCCGCGTCGCGATCGGCGTCTTCAGCCCGGCGGCGTCGGGATTCGCCCACGACTGGGTCGTGGCCGCGGTGCGGCGTCTCGATGGACGCCCCGAGGTCGTTTGGGTGCTGTTCGGTTTCGGCAGCGACCGGCCGCCGCCGGGCTACCCCATGGGGGGGAATGTCATCCGGCTCGGGCACTGTGATGCCCTCACGATCGGTCGCGTCATGCGCGCGCTGGACATCACGGTGGCGCCCTACGTGGACGGCCTGACCCTGCGCCGCACGGGTGCCATGCTCGCGCTCGCCCATGGCGTTCCGACGGTGAGCTCCACCGGCCCTCTCTTCGATTCGCAGCTCGCCGGGATTGCGGCGTGCGAGAACTCGGCCGAGGCGTTTGCGGCGCGCGTCGAGCGGCTCGTCACCAGCCCCTCCGACCGGGTGGCCGTCGCCCGACGGTCCGCGGGCTACGATGCCGTCGCGTCCGGTCACGTCCTGGCGCGCCAGCTCGCCGCCGACCTCACGTGATGGGCGCGGCCGGCCCTCGTTCCCCCGCGCCGGTTCCGGGCCGCGGCGGCCGCGGCAGGCCGATGAGAGTCGCCTACGTGTCGCCTCACGCGCATCGCGGGGGGGCGGAGCGGGTGACGAAGGAGCTCCTCGCGCACCACGACCGTGGTCTCTTCGAGCCCCGTGCGATCTTCTTGCGCGACGGCCCGCTCGTCGCGGAGGCACGGGAGCTCGGAGTGGCCGCCGAGGTACGGCCCGCAC
>JACQVG010000048.1 GCA_016209905.1 Gemmatimonadota bacterium
CCCGTCCAGAGGTCCACCTCCCCCCCTACGCGCAGCATCTCGGCGCCCCACGCCAGGCCGCGCAGCGCGAACCAGTGATAGTTCTCGCCCTCGTACCAGAGGCCGTCCGATGCGAGGCCGACATCGAGCACGGCGAGGATGCCGGAGCCTGCGTGCACCGCCCCGCGCCGCATCCCCTCGTCGCCTAGCACCGCGCCGAGCGCGTAGAGCGCCGCCGCGTTCCAGACCTGCCGATTCGAGCGTCCCTCGTCGAAGTCCGCGATCAGGTCCGCGCTCGGCCGAAAGAGCTTGGTCCGAAGGTCGCGGGCGAGGTCGGCGGGGAGCCGGCCCATCTCCTCGAGGAGCGACGCCGCCGCCGCGAGCTCGAGGACCCAGATGGACTCGAGGTAGGTCGAGAAGAACGGCCGGCTCGGGCCCAGAACGTTGTCGGCGTTGGGATAGCCGAGGTAGCGCTCGACCAGGGCCGCCAGCGTCTCGAGCGCGCGCGCCTCGGCGCGCGGCTCCCCACCCGGTCCGGAGAGGAGCGCCAGCCGGAGGACGCGCTCGGCCAGCCAGAGCTGGTACCAGTAGACCCACCACCGGTGAGTCTGGTCGGTGGACCAGCTCCGGCCGCAGGAGCTGCAGCGCTGAGCGTGCGGCGACCAGGGGTCGAAGTCCAGCTCCCCGCCGTCGTCGCGGCACAGGCTGCCCCAGCGAGACAGCAGCGCCTTCGCCTCGGGCACGTACAGCGCCCGCCCCAGAAACCCCTCGACGCCGGCGCAAAGATGCGATCGGAGCGCGAGGAGGTCGCCCGAGCCGGCCAGAGCCCGCCGTTCCTCCAGCGCTTCGGGGGTGATGAGCAGACTCGCCACGCCTAGCGCTCGGCCGTCGTCCACGTGACGACGCCCGTGGTGTCGAAGGTGAAGCCGAGCACGGCGCCGCCCGCCGCGCGCAACGCCTCGGCGACGGCGAACTCCCGACCGGGCTTCGCCAGGAAGACCAGGCACCCGCCCGCGCCGGCGCCGCACGCCTTCGCGGCTTCCGCCCCGGCCCCCGCGGCGACGCGCTCCAGCGCGCGCATCGTCTCGGTCCGCATCCCCGCCGCCAGCGCCTGCTGGTGCCGCCAGTTCTCCGCGAGGATCTCGCCTACCCTCCCGACGTCGCCGGAGGCCAGCGCCTCGCGCATCGCGAGCGCGCAGGCCTTGATCCCGTCCAGCGCGCCGGTCACGGTCACGTCGCCCTCACGGTACCGTTCCCACACCCGCCGGTGCGTCTCGCCGGACACGCGCGACGCTCCCGAATAGCAGAGCACCAGCTGGTGCTCGAGCTCCCGCACACACGATGGGGGCACGTCGAGGCGCGTCACCGCGACTGCGGGGTCGGCGAATTCCATGAACTGGACGCCGCCGAGGGCGGCGATGTATTGGTCCTGCTTCCCGCCCTCGAGCCCGGCCTCGCCGACCTCGAGCTCGTGGGCCCTCCCGGCGATCTCGGCCGGGAGCCGCCGCTCGTCCCGGGCCGCGGTGAGCGCCGCGACCAGCGCCACCCCCATCGCTCCCGACCCACCGAGCCCGGAGCCCGCCGGCGCGTCGCTGCGCGTCGTGAGCTCGAAGCCTCCGTCCGGCCCGTACCGCCGGGCCGCCGCCTTGAGCAGTGCGAGCTCCCCGTCGGGACCCAGCTCCGCGGCGCGCCGCGCCGTCACCCTCGCGCCCAAATCGAGCGCGTGCAGCCGCACCCCCTCTCCCTCCCGGCGCAGCCACGCGTGCGCGTACAGCGTGATCGCGGCATTCACCACTGCCCCGCCGACGCGCGCGGAGTACGGCGGGACGTCGGTCCACCCGCCGGCTAGGTCGATCCGCAGCGGCGCCCGCGCGCGGACGATCACGGGGGCGGGGGCGCCACGACGCGCCACCGCGCCAGCGTCGCCAACTCGCCCCGCAGGTCCATGCGCACGCCGCGCACGCGGCGACTGACCCCCTGCAGGCCGCGGGCGTGGTAGAGGAAGGTGATCGGCACGTCGCGCGCCACCTGCCGCTGCACCGAGCCGAGATCCCCCGCGTCGAGCGCATGGTCCACCGGCTCGCTCTCGTACTGGGCGTACTGCAGCGGGCCGCGGCGACGGCGCGAGTCGAACAGCGCGCCGACGTAGGCCAG
>JACQVG010000045.1 GCA_016209905.1 Gemmatimonadota bacterium
ACCAGATCGGTCCCGGGCCGCGCGCCGAGTTCCTGGTGCGCCAGGACATCGCCGCCCGGCCCGCGCAGCCGAAGCGGCGGCGCCCTGCGCCGCCTCGGCCGCCCCCGCACCGCGCCCCGGCCGACCGAAACGGGGTGCAGGACGAGCGCGACGTCGGCCTCCACCACGCCCCCGCCCGTTGCTGCCGACGGATTGAAAACGAGCACGCCCGGCCCCCAGGCGTCGGGGCCGGCGGCACGCGCACTCGCCGCGTCGCGGCCGACGGCCAGGTCGAACGCGTGCGCCACCAGATCCACGGCCTGCGCGCGGCACCGGGCGAAGCGCGTCACCATCTCACGATGCACGACGTCGGCGCTGGTGCCGCAAATGCTGTCGTGGGGGTGATTCTCCAGCAGCGTCCGCCACGCCACCTGCAGCTCGGCGCGCAGGTCGGCGCCGGCCCGCGCCCGCGCCAGGGCGCCGAGCGGCTCCGCGTAGCGCTCCAGCAGGCGCTGGCAGGCCGCATTCTCCTGCTTGAGATAGAGGCGCGAGCCGTGCGTCCCCTGGAGCGCCCACGCATGTCGCACACCGCCCCGGAGCTCTCCGATCACGGTGGGAAGCGTCTCGGGCGCGCCGCGGACCCAGAGCCGGACCGCGTCGGTGTATCCTTCGAGCGATCCCTGCCGGAAGGCGAAGTCGGGAGCCAGCGCACGCAGCGCGTCCACCGCCTCCGGCAGATCCGGTTGCGCCGCGTGGTGATCCCCGCCGCTCAGGACCAGCCAGTGCGGCGCGCGAGCCCGCGGCTCCAGGAGCGCGCGCAGCCGGCGCCACCGCTCGCCGGCCGCCGCCGGCTCGCACGGCAGGTTCGCGCCGTACCCATACCCGGGCGCCGGCAGGTGCACCATGAGAACTTCCGCGCCGTCGGCCCCGCGCCAGCGAAAGAGGTCGCCCTCCTCTCCCGCCTCCCCGCCGAAGCCGCGCCACAGGACCGCCACCTCGATCCCGAAGCCGCGCAAGATCGTCGGCAGCGCGCCCGAGTGCCCGAAGGCGTCTGGCGCATACCCGACCGCCATCGGCCGCCCGCCCAGCCGTCGGACCGTGCGGCCGCCGGCGAGCAGATTGCGGACCAGCGCTTCGGCGGACACCAAAAACTCGTCCGCCAGCACGTACCAAGGTCCGGCCTCCAGCCGCCCGTCCCGGAGGAGGCGTCCCACGTCCGCCGCCCGCTCGGGGCGCGCGGCGAGGTAGTCGTCCAGGGCGATGGCTTGGCCGTCGAGGAGAAACGTGGGAAAGTCGGGCCGGCGCAGCAGCTCGATCAGGTCGTCGAGCAGCCTGAGGAGCCGGAGCTGGAAGCGCCCGGCGGGGTGGTACCACTCTCGATCCCAGTGGGTGTGCGCGACGACGTGCACCAGCGCGGTCACGGGCGCGAAACTACGACCCGCCGGCCGACCTCGACAGGGCCGACCGGCCGCGGGTGGAGCCCGCCAGCCCACCGAAGGGCTCCGCGCGCGGGCCCGGGTTGCGGGGTATTCTCGTGGGCCGCCGAAGCGGATAGGTTATATCGTTATGACTCCTACGGACCCGGCGTGAGCCACGCCACAGTCGACATCGTCCTCTACGGCGTCATCGCGATGACGGCGGCGATCTTGCTGCAGCGCGGTTACCGGATGCGCAGCGATCTGGCCCGTCAGATCTCGCGTCTCGAGACGCTGATCGACATCAGCCGCGTCCTCCTGACCGATCGGAACGTCCGGGGCGTTCTGCGCCACGTGGCAGAGAGCGCGGCGCGACTCGTCAGCGGCGACATGGCACACGTCACGCTGGTGACGGCCAACGCCTCGCGGCTCGTTCTGGAGGCCGCGACCGGGCCGATCGCGCCCTTCGTCGGCTCGGCCGTCCCGGCCGAGGGGAGCATGGCGGGGTGGGTGATCAAGCACGGGCAGCCGCTGCTGGTGAACGACCCGGCGTCGGATCCCCGCCGCTTCCGGTCGGTGCACGACCGGATCGCGCTGCGGCGCGCCGTCATGCTCCCGCTGGTCGCCAAAGGCCGCTGCGTCGGTGCGCTCGGGGTGGACAACCCGCGCGGCAACCGCGTCTTCTCCCAGGCGGACGTCGAGCTGCTGCGCGACCTGGCGACGTACACGGCTCTCGTGATCGAGAGTCTCCAGGCGGTGGACGAGCTCGGGGCGAGAGAACGACGCGCGGCGCTGCTCAACGTGGTCAACAGCCGCATCCGGCAGTCTCTCGAGCTCGAGGTGATTCTCGACGCGGCGGTGCGCGAGCTGGGGGCGGCGCTGGGCGTGTCGCGTTGCTTCGTGCGCCTGCGGCGCGGGATGGATCTGCTGCCCACCACGAGCGAATGGCACGGGCCGGACGTCCCGGGGGTCGGCGGCCGACCCGATTCGGCGCAGGCGCTGCTCACGGCGGCGGTGCGGGAGCGCCGCACCGTCGAGACGTCGGACGCGCGCACCGACCCGCGGGCGGGTGGGAAGGGGGGCGAGTCGGAGGGGCCGCTGGCCGTCCTCGCCACGCCGATCGTGCTGCGCGGCGAGGCCATCGGCGTCATCGCGTTCCACCAGGTCGGCGTTCCCCGGCTCTGGCGCGAGGGCGAGATCGGGCTCGTCGAGGAGGTCGCCGACGAGCGGGCGATCGCCATCTCGAACGCGCGGCTCTATCGCTCCGTCGAGGATGCGAGCGGCGAGCTCGCGAGCAAGATCTCCGAGCTCGAGCGCGCCAACCGCCTCAAGACGCAGTTCCTGGCCAACATGTCGCACGAGCTGCGCACGCCACTCAACTCGGTCATCGGCTTCTCCGAGATGCTGCTGATCGGCGCTCACGGCCCCCTGACGAACGAGCAACGGGACTCGCTCGAGACCATCGCTCGGAACGGCCGCCACCTCCTCGGCCTGGTGAACGACGTGCTCGACGTGTCGAAGATCGAAGCGGGTCGCATGGAGCTCCACCTCGAGCCGACGGACGTCCGGGAGCTGGTGACGGACGTGTTGACGGGGATGGAAAGTCTGGTCCAGGCCAAGGGACACCGGGTGGCGGTGGAGTTGGGCGACGGCACGCTTGTCGTCCACGCGGACGAGATGCGGGTGCGTCAGGTGCTGTTCAACCTGCTCACCAACGCCGTGAAGTTCACGCCGCCTGGCGGCAGGATCGTGGTGCACGCCATGCGCCGGCGTTCTCTGCTTGCGATGGGCGCGATCGGCGGCGAGCGCCAACTCGAGCGCGAGGTCGTCAGGGTAACCGTCACCGATACGGGCATCGGCATCGCGCCGGAGGACGTTCCCCGGCTGTTCACGGAGTTCACCCAGGTGGACGCGTCGTACGCGCGGCGCTACGAGGGGACCGGACTCGGGCTCGCGCTGTGCAAGCGGTTCGTCGACCTGCACGGCGGGCGCGTCGGGGTCGAGTCGTCCAAGGACCGCGGCAGCTCGTTCTGGGTGGAGCTCCCGGTCGACGGCCCGCGTCCGGCGGTCGCCGTCGCTTGATCCGGTCGGCGACCTGGCTCGCCCCCTCAGCCGTGCCGCGCGCGGGCGCCGAGCGCCGCGTCGAGCGCGGCGGCGATTCGCGTGAGCTCTTCGACCCGCACTCGCAGCACCCGCCGCCCGCGT
>JACQVG010000049.1 GCA_016209905.1 Gemmatimonadota bacterium
AGGGTCGGCTCTGCCGTGCCGCCCGCGCGAGGACGCGCGCGTGCTCGCCGTGCAGCGTCCGCAGCGAGCCGGTCCAGGCGTCCGAGGACCGTTCGCCGTAGCTTACCGTGAAGGGGCGCAGCACCGCGATGCCGGGCTCGAACAGGTAAATCGCGCTCGCCTGCTGGCGCTGGTCGAGTTGGTATTCACTCCACCGCGGCGTGAGCGGCACGATGCCGATGGGACGAAAGAACGCACTCTGGCTCGAAATGTAGAGTTGGTCGGCGTTGAATCGGACCTGCGGCTGAATTGCGAAGTACGTAACCACGAACGCGACGACGCTGTCGTGGCCCGCGGCGCGGGCGGCGGCGGCCATGTCGCCGGCGCGGCTCTGCACCAGCTGGCGGAGGGAGCGGTACGTGTCGGCCGCCAGCAGGCGGATGACGCGCTCGTCGAGCGGCAGCACGCGCACCTGGAGGTCTGGGGCGGCGATGCGCACTGCCACCTGGTCCTGTCGCAGCGTGCCGAAGCCTGCAGGCGGCAGGTCGTAGGTCTGCGCCGCGGCGGGGACGCCGAGCGCCGCCGCGAGCAGCAGGCCGCGCTCAGCCCAAGAACGCGAGCACAGCTTCACGCAGCTCCTCGGCGCCTTCCCGGGTGTGCGCGCTGGTGACGAGGAAGCCGGCCTGGGCCATGCCGAGGCCGTCGGCGACCGCGGCGAACCGCTCCGCGCGCCGGCCGCGCCCCACCTCATCGGCTTTGGTCAACACGACGAGCGTGGGGACGCCGCGCGCCGCCAGACGCGCGCCGATTGCGCGGTCGCCGGGCGAGGGGTCCCGCCGGATATCCAGCAGCCAGATCACTCCGGCGAGCGTCGGCCGCTCGGCGAGGTACCGCTCCAGGAGCCGGCGCCACGCCGCCCGCTCGCGGCGGCCCGCGCGCGCCCAGCCGTAGCCCGGCACGTCCACCAGGTAGCAGCGATCGCCCCAGCGATAGACGTTGAGGGCGCGAGTCTTGCCCGGGGTCCGGCTGGTGCGCGCGAGCGCGCGCCGCCCGACGAGGAGGTTGAGCAGGCTCGACTTGCCGGCGTTCGAGCGGCCCACCACGGCGATCTCCGGCAGGGCCGGCCCGGCGATGGGCAGTTCGGGGCGCGTCAGCGAGGACACGTACTCGGTCAGCAAAAGCCCCCTCGGTGAGGGGGCGGCGGGGGCCGGGGTCCGCGTCACTTCACGCTTCTTTCTTCGCGCGTGGGTGCTCCGTCACGAGCAGCGGCTCGCGTCCCTCGTTGATGCACTCCCTGGTGATCACCACCTCCGTGACGTCGTCTCGCCCCGGCAGGTCGAACATGATTTCCGTCATGACGCGCTCCAGGATGGCGCGGAGCCCCCGAGCGCCCGCGCCCCGGCCCAGCGCCTTGAGGGCGACAGCCCGAAGCGCCTCCTGCTCGAAGGTGAGGCGCACCTCCTCGAGCTCGAACAGCTTCCGGTACTGCTTGGTGAGCGCGTTCTTCGGCTCGACGAGGATCCGCACCAGCGCATCCTCGTCCAGCGTCTCGAGCGAGACCGCGACGGGCAGGCGGCCGATGAGCTCGGGGATCAGGCCGTAGCGCAGGAGGTCGTCCGGCTCGACCTCCCCGTACGGGTTGTGGCGCGCCTGCTCCGGCACCCCACGCTCGACCTCCTCCTGCGTGAACCCGATCCGCCGGCGCCCCGTGCGGGCCTCGATGATCTTCTCGAGGCCGTCGAAGGCGCCCCCGCAGATGAAGAGAATGTCCCGGGTGTTGATCTGGATGTACTCCTGCTGCGGGTGCTTCCGGCCGCCTTGCGGCGGGACCGACGCCACCGTGCCCTCGAGGATCTTCAGCAGCGCCTGCTGGACCCCCTCGCCGGATACGTCGCGCGTAATGCTGGGGTTCTCGCTCTTGCGCGCGATCTTGTCGATCTCGTCGATGTAGACGATCCCCCGTTCGCACTCGGCCACGTTGAAGTCGCCCGCCTGCAGCAGCCGGACGAGGATGTTCTCGACGTCTTCGCCTACGTAGCCGGCCTCCGTGAGCGTGGTCGCATCGGCGATGGTGAAGGGAACGTCCAGCATGCGTGCCAGCGTCTGCGCCAGCAGCGTCTTGCCCACGCCGGTCGGGCCGATGAGCACGATGTTGGATTTCTCGAGCTCGACGTCGCTGTCCTTCAGGGACTGGGAGTTGATGCGCTTGTAGTGGTTGTAGACGGCGACCGAGAGGGTCTTCTTGGCGATTTCCTGGCCGATGACGTACTGGTCGAGCACCTCCTTGATCTCGACGGGCGTCGGGACCTGGGTGATCGCGTCGGCGACCTCGCGCTCCTCGTCCTCCGCCAGGATCTCGTTGCAGAGCGCGATGCACTCGTTGCAGATGTACACCGACGGTCCGGAGATGAACTTCCGGACCGCATCCTTCGACTTGCCGCAGAAGGAGCAGCGCAGATGCCGGTCGGTGGACTTGGTCGGGGATATATGGTCGGCCGTTGCCGCTAATATGCGGCGCGGCCGACGCGCCAGTCAAGCCGCCGGCTCTTGCTCCCCCGCGTCACCGGGATGCCGACGGGGTCATAGCTCCACCGTCGCCGCCTTGGCCTTGGGCCGCTGCGTGTCGGGGAAGGCGCCCGGCGCCAGGACGTGATCAACGAGCCCGTACGTCCGGGCCTCCTCGGCCGACATGAACCGGTCGCGGTCCATGTCCTTCTCGATCTGCTCGACCGTCTGGCCGGTATGCCTCGCGTAGAGCTCGTTGAGCTTGTGGCGGAGGTACAGAATCTCGCGCGCCTGGATTTCGATGTCGGCGGCTGTGCCCTGCGTGCCCCCGGACGGCTGGTGCAGCATGATCCGCGAGTGCGGCAGCGCGCTGCGCTTGCCCTTGCGCCCGGCGGCCAGCAGGAACGAGCCCATCGACGCGGCCATCCCCATGCAGATGGTGTTTACCGGCGCGCTGATGTGCTGCATGGTGTCGTAGATCGCCATGCCGCTGGACACCAGTCCCCCCGGTGAGTTGAGGTACAAGTAGATGTCCTTCTCCGCGCTGTCCGCCTGAAGGAAGAGCAACTCCGCGATGACGATGTTCGCCACATCGTCGTTGATTGGTACTCCGAGAAAGATGATGCGGTCCATGAGCAGCCGGGAGAAGATGTCGTAGGTGCGTTCGCCCCGGCTGGAGCGTTCGATGATGTACGGCGGATAGAGAGTCGACATACGGATCACGCGAGCATGGGGAAGGCCCGCCTCTCAGCGGGCGGCAGGCACCTCTTCCACGGCGCTCAGGCCGAGGAGGTGCGCAAACACTTTCTCTTCGGTGAGCGAGCGCTCGAGCTCGCGCAGACGGCCGGCCTTCTCGAGCGCCGCCCGGACCGCGCCGGCGCTCTCGCCGCGGCGCCGGGCGATCTCGGCGACCCGGGCGTCCACCTCCTCGCGAGTCGCGGCCAGCCCGGCCTGCTCGGCCACGGCGTCCACGATCAGCTCGCGCCGCACGCCGGCCTCGGCGACCGGGCGGAACTCGCCGGCGAAGCGCGCGCGCTGGTCCTCCGGAATGCCGTAGGCTTCCGCGGAGGCGAGCAGCGCGCGCTCGAGCAGCGACGGAGGGACGGCGACGTTGTTGGCCGCGGCGATCTGGTCGATCAGCTCCGCACGCAGGCGGGCTTCCGCGTCCCGCCGGGCCTCGGCCTCGATGTCGGCGCGCACCGCGTCCCGCAGTGCATCGGCTGAGTCGAAGTCTCCCAGCTCGCGGGCGAAGTCGTCGGTCAGCTGCGGCAGCGCCTGACGCTTGACCTCGTGCAGCGTGACGCGCACCCGCCGGGTGAGGCCCCGCTTCGCGATGTCGGCGTGGTCCTCGGGGAAGCGCAGCGTTCCCTCCCAGGTGCCGCCGGCGTCGAGCTCCATCAGTCTGGCTTCGAGCTCGGGGAGGGCGCGGCCCTGGCCGAGGACGAACCGCACCGACTCGGGCGCGGCGGCCTCCGCGTCCTCCAGGTTCGCGATCGCGGCCGCGACCAGGTCACCGGACTTGGCACGATCCCCCGCCGGCACCCACGGCGCCTTCTGCTCGCGCAGGGCGAGCAACTGGGCCTCCACCATCTCGGCGGTGACGGGCGGGACGCGGCGTGTCAGGCGGAAGCCGCCGAGGCGCCCCACCGGGATCTCCGGCTTCACGTCCACGCTGAGCTCGAAGGTGAGCGGCGACCCCTCCTCGAACTTCACGTTGCGGACCTGTGGATCACCGATCGGCTTCAGCGCCTCCTGGCTCTTGGCTCGCTCCCACGTCTGGCGCAGCAGCTCCTCGAGGACCGACTGGCGAATGGCGTCGCCGAACCGGCGGCGGACCACCTGCGCCGGCACGTGCCCCTTTCGGAACCCGGGGAGCTTGGCCCGTTTGCCGTACCACGCGGTGGTTTCGGCCTCCGCCACGCGGACCCGCGCGGCGGGGACTTTGACCGCGTAGGTGCGGCGGGCCGCGTCCCGGTGCGCTACGGTGATCTCGATATCGGTCTCCGCCATCTCGCTCGTCTTGGACTCTGAGACGCTGCACCTCCCCCAATCAGTAGTGCGAAAGGGGGGATTCGAACCCCCACGGGTTGCCCCACGGGCTCCTAAGGCCCGCGCGTCTGCCGGTTCCGCCACTTTCGCGCGTCCCGCAAGATAATCGCCGCGGCCGAAGACGACGAGCGCCCGCGGGGCGGGCGCTCCGTTCTCCGTCGAGCCGCCGGGCCTCAGGATCGGGCGCGGATACGCACGATGCGCGTCTGGCCGGACGCGAGATTGAGCACGCGGAGCTGCACCACTTCGCCGCGCCGCGCCGCCCGCACCGCCCGCTGGAAGTCCTCGTAGGAGCGGACCCGCTCCTGGTTGATCCACAGAATGACTTCCGGACCGCCGTTCTGCGGCGCCGCGATCCGGCCCCAGGACGGCCCTCCCTCCTCCACGTCGGTGACGAGGACGCCCCGCTGATCCTCGCTCAGCCGCGCGCGGCGAGCCAGCTCGGTGGGTAGCGGCTCCACTTGGAGCCCCAGCCGCCCTTCCATCTCCGAGGGCGCCGCGGCCGGCTTGTCGCGGCCGCGATCCGCGCGCGCGACCTCGCCCCGGTCGTCATCCGCGGCCGCGAGGCGCACCTCGAACGTGCGCCGCTCGCCGCGCTGCCGGACCACCTGGACCCGGACGACCTCTCCGGGGCGCCGGAAGCCGACCATCTGCTGCAGCTGGCTGACGTGGGCCACCGCCGAGTCGTTGAGCGCCACGATGACGTCACCGGGCTGAATGCCGGCGGAGCGGGCCGGCGAGTTCCCGGCCGGGAACTCGTTGACCACGACCCCGCGGATCTCGCGGAGCCCCACGTACTCGGCGTCCTCGGGCGTGATCTCCCGGATGCTGATGCCCAGGATGGCGCGGCTCACGTGACCGGTGGCGATCAGATCGTCCATCACCCGGCGGGCGAGGTTGATCGGGATGGCGAACCCGTAGCCCGAGTACAGCCCGGTCTGCGACGCGATCGCGCTGTTGATGCCGACCACTTCGCCCTGCAGGTTCACCAGCGGACCACCCGAGTTGCCGGGGTTGATCGCGGCGTCGGTCTGAATGAAATCCTGGATCGTGTAACGCTGGTCGGGATCCCGCAGGCCCTCCAGCGTGCGCCCCTTGGCGCTGACGATCCCGGCCGTCACGGTGAAGGTGAATCCCAGCGGGTTGCCGATGGCGAGGACCCAATCGCCGATCCGCGTCTGGTCCGAGTTGCCGAAGGCGGCGGCGGGAAGGCGGGTGGCGTCGATCTTGATGACCGCCACGTCGGTGTTCGGGTCGCGGCCGACGACGCGCGCCTCGAACTCCCGATTGTCCAGCAGCTTCACCCAGACGTGGTCCGCGCCGGCGACGACATGGTTGTTGGTGAGGATGTAGCCGTCCTGTGACACGATGAAGCCGCTGCCCGACCCCTCCCGATAACGAGGGACCGGCGGCTGGAAGCGCCGGAAGAAGTCGTCGAACTCAGGGGGCACGCCGCGCATCGGGGCCGTAGCGCGCTCGCGGCGGTCGGTCCGGACGAACACGACAGCCGGGTTGACGCGGTCCACGATGGTGGCGAAGCTCGGAAGCGGGCCGTCCGCGATTCGCGTGGGCGCCGCCCCGGACGCGGGGGCTTCGGTGGTCGGCCGCGCCTGCTGGGCCACGCCGGGCCGCGGGAGGTCGAGGCCCGAAGCGAACGCCAGCCCGAGGGCGAACGCCACGGCGATGATGGCGGACAGCTTCACAAGGTCACGGCTCCTCGACGACATGGCACATCCTCTCGCGACGCAAGTGGTTGCTGCGGTCTCGATCCCGCCCTTCAATACCCCGGCCGGCGGTCCGGGTTTCTAGGGCTTCGGTTTCGAGTCGTCCACGATCTCGTAATCGGCCTCGACGACGTCTTCCGCTTTCTTGTCGGCGGGGGCGGCGGCGGTCTCTCCGGCCTCGGCGCCCGGCGGGCCGGCGCTCGCCGCCCCTTGCGCCTGGTAGAGCGAGCGACCGGCTTCGCTGTAGGCGGCCTGGAGCTCTTCAGTCGCCTTCCGGATCTCGGCGGCGTCGCCGGTCCGCAGCGCCTTCTTGGCCCCGTCCACCGCCTTGTCGAGGCGCTCCCTCACCGGTGCCTCGAGCCGGTCGGACCACTCCTTGGCGTTCTTCTCGACATCGTAGACCATGGCGTCGAGACGGTTGCGCGTCTCGATCGCCTCGCGCCGCGCCTGGTCCTCGGAGGCGTGGACCTCGGCGTCGTGAACCATCCGCTCGATCTCCTTGTCGGACAGCCCGGACGACGCCTCGATGCGGATCTTCTGCTCCTTGCCCGTCGCCTTGTCCTTCGCCGAGACGTGGAGGATGCCGTTCGCGTCAATGTCGAACGTCACCTCGATCTGCGGCATGCCGCGCGGCGCCGGCGGGATGCCGGTGAGCTGGAACTTGCCGATCGTCCGATTGTCGATCGCCATGTCCCGCTCGCCCTGGAGGACGTGGATCTCGACGGTCGTCTGGTTGTCGTCGGCGGTGGAGAAGATCTCCGAGCGCTTGGTCGGGATCGTCGTGTTGCGGTGGATGAGCACCGTGGTCACGCCGCCCAGCGTCTCGATGCCGAGGGAAAGCGGGGTGACGTCGAGCAGGAGCACGTCCTTCTGCTCGCCGGTCAGCACGGCGCCCTGAATGGCCGCGCCGACCGCGACCACCTCGTCGGGGTTCACTCCCTTGTTGGGCTCCTTCCCGAAGTAGTCCTTCACCAGTTGCTGCACCTTCGGGATACGGGTC
>JACQVG010000062.1 GCA_016209905.1 Gemmatimonadota bacterium
AACGCGGACGACACCATCACGTTCAACCACTCGCACGGCTGCGGCTTCATCACCTGCTCCGGGCAGAGCCTGGACTTCAGCGAGCGGTCCGCCTTCGGCATGATGTCCTCCACCGAGCCCAACGTGCTCGACGGGCGCGCGGTGACCGACATGGTGGATGTCAGCTACTGGAACGTGTTCCATCCCAGCGAGGTGTGGCCGAGCCGCACGGACGCGCAGGGGCGCGCCTTCAACCGTTACGCGCCCGCGGGGTGGGACTACGACGATGACGGAGTCGAAGACACGCTCTATATCGACAACTGCGGCTCGCAGGGGTGCGTGCCGCCGCAATCGGACACACTCCCCGGTGGCTGGCTCAACCGCGTGGGCCAGACGGCGCCCTTGTCCATCGGCCCGTTCAAGCTCGCGGCCGGCGATACCGTGGGCCTGATGTTGGCCTACGTGGCGGACCGCGACAGCGTCTCGTTCCAGGCCACGCTCCAGAACATCTTTGACCTGTATATGACGTTCTTCTTCGTGCCGGAGCCGGCGCCGCCACCCACCCTCGCCGCGTCGGCGACCGCCGTGACCGGCGGAGCGCAGACCGAGACCTCGGTCCGGCTCAACTGGAACGACCGGCTCGTCACCTTCGTCGATCCGTTCCTCACCAAGCTGTACAACGACATTCGCGCCGCGGATCCCACCACGGACCTCGGCCGCATCCTGGCGCTGAATCCCTGGGTGGACGACAGCCTGCTCGCGCGCTCCGCGAACAACGTGGCCGCGATCCACGTGTTCCGCTCGTGTGATGGCGGCGCCACCTTCACCGACGACAGCGACTGCAACCCGGATCAGATCCCCGCGGCGGACCAGTCGTCCAAGTTCGCGAACATCGGCTGGCTGCCGTGGCGGTCGCTCGACGCCGGGGTCACTTCCGTCACCGATGGAGACGTCTTCGCCGGCGTCCCCTTCCTCTACTCCATGGTCACCGAGACGCGCGGGGCGAAGTGGAGAATCCTCTTCGACCAGGGCCCGGGTGCGGTACCGACGGACGCCTCGGGGAACCCGGTGTGCCAGCCCGCCCGGTGCATCCCCCGCGAATTCGAGTTCGCGCCCGCGATTCTCAGCCCGCTCACCCGGACCCCCGGCGCGCCCGGCGTCACCTCGGTCTACGTGCCCATCACGCGCACGGCCGGCCGGGTCGCGGCCACGGCCACGGTCGAGTCGGCGCTCGGGCCGGCGCTCGTGCCGGTCACCTTCCTGCTGACCCGCACCGCTCGTGACGGAAGCTTCCGGGCGCTTTTTGCCGATACGCTCAACGTCACCACGGTCGTAACGAGCAAGGACCTCGGCGGCGGCAAGCGTGACACGACCGCGGTCGCGGTGACCGTGGTCACGAGTGGCGCCACGCCGCAGTCTTTCACCGGCGCGGCCGTGCTGCCGATGCGGGGCGCCACGCTCGTGCGCCAGCGCTCGGTGATCGACCCGACCGATGCCACGGTCACGACCGATACCGTGGTGAACCGCATCGTTTCCGGCGGCACGGGCATGGTGCCCATGCTGGTGCTCGAGACCACCGGCGGCGCAGCCACGCCGCTCCTGGCCACCGGCTCGTTGGCCGTCGGCCGCACCACGCCGGGGGCGTTCCTGGACACGCCCACGTTCCCGGGTTTCGTCATGGACGTGAACGCGTCCGTGGGCGGCACCTTCTCGCGGCAGGTCTACCTCGGCCCGACGGGCGACACGATCCCGAACGATATCGTCGCGGGCCAGGCGATCGAATGGCAGACCGGCACCGGCAATGCGCGCGCGCTGCTGACCGGCAAGCTGGCGCCGCTCGCCTTCAGTCAATACCGGCTCGCGTGGCAGGACCGGCCGTACGGCCCCGGCGAGGAGTTCCGGGTCAGCGCCGGCTTGCAGGACCGGTTCACCGAATCCGTGAACGCGCGCGCGACCGCCGCCACCTCGCTCGCGCAGGACACGGCGCTCGTGCGCAGGATCAATCAGGCGCTGGGCACCGACTCCGTGGCCGGCCTCACGCTCGAGGCGCTCGCGCTCCCGTTCGAGGTGACGAACGTCACCGAGTCGCGGGACGTGCAGATCGCCATCGTGCAGCAC
>JACQVG010000050.1 GCA_016209905.1 Gemmatimonadota bacterium
GGACCGAGGCTGCGCGACTACGGCCCGCCGCGGGCCGAATCCGGCGGGACGATGCGATCGATCGCCTGGCCGAGCTCGGTGTACGCCGTCGGATCGATTTCCCGGAACGGCGTGGCCCGAAAGGCAATTCGCCCGTCGGGGCCGACGACGAAGAGGTTGCGATTGGTCATCCCCGGTCGTGAAGCCAGCGCCCCGTACATCCGACCCACCACCGTCCCCGTGTCGCTCGCGAAGAGGAAGGGGAACTCCGCGTCGCGCGCCCACGAGGCCAGGGTCGTGTCGGCGTCGGCGCTGATGGCGATCAGCGCCACGTTGCGGCCGTTGCGAAAGAGCTGTGCGTACTGGTCACGGTACGCATTCATCTGGATCGTTCAGCCACGCGTTCGGGCGCGGAAGAAGAAGGCCAGCACGACGGTCTTGCCCCGGTAGTCGCTCAACCGGACGGGGCCCTGGAGCACCCCGTACCGGGTGGCGCCCGGAATGGCGAAGTCCGGGGCCACCGCCCCCACCTCGAGCGGGGGGGCGCTCGCGGCGCTGACCTGCGCGTGTGCGGCCGGGGCGGCAACGAGGACGGCTCCGGCAAGGACGGGCAGCGAGAGTCTGGACATGGCGGTCTCCCGAGAGGGCGGGGGGGGCGGGGGCGGCGGGCGATGCTCCAGCAGGAGTATACCGCGCCCGCGCCAGGGCGGTCAGGGGGCCCGGCAGCCCCGAATCCTCGGACTGCGGGGCCTCGTAGAAGTAGAAGAGGTGTGGCGCGCGGGGCACGGCGCGCCGCGCGGCTCGACCCGATCGGGGCGATCGGCGGAGAGTGAGCCGCCCGAGCGCAGCACGCCGACCGGAGGCCGGCCGGGCCGATCAGTTCCGCGCGCCGCCGCCGAGGTAGTCGAGCAGCAGGATCGCCATCACGCGGATCCCCACCGGAATCGCGCTGTCGTCGGCCATGAAGGTCGGCGTGTGGTGATCGCCGGAGACGGTGCCGGGCCGGACGGTGCCGAGCCGGAAATAGAAGCCGGGAACCTCGGTGGCGAAGTACGCGAAGTCCTCCGCGACCGTGGCGGGCGGGAGCAGGTGCACGTTCTCCCGCCCCAGCACGCGCTCCAAGGTCGGCCGCATGCGAGCGGCCAGTTCGCGGTCGTTCACGGTGACCGGGACGGCCCGGTCGAGCTCCAGGGTGAAGCTGCCGCCTCCCGCGCGCGTCGTCCCGTCCAGGATGTCGCGCATCCGCCGCTCGATGGTATCCAGCACCGCCGCTTCGTAGGTGCGAATCGTCCCCTCCAGCCGCACCTCCGCCGGGATGATGTTGAGGCGCTCGCCGCCGCGGATGATCCCCACCGTCAGCACGCTCGGCACGAACGGCGAGAGGATGCGCGACCGGATCGTCTGGAGCGCCATCACGGCCTGCGACGCGAGCACGATGGGATCCACGGCGAGCTCCGGGCGGGCGCCGTGCGCCGCCCGGCCGCGGATCGTCGCCCGCCAGGCCGTAGCCGCAGCCAGCGCCGGCCCCGGGGTGTAGCCGACCCGACCGACCTCAAGCTCCGCCGAAGCGTGGAGGCCAAACACCGCGCTCGGTCGCGGCGAGGCGAACGCGCCCTCCTCGAGCATGAGCCTGGCACCTCCCCGCTCGCCCGGCGGCGGCCCCTCCTCGGCGGGCTGGAAGACGAAGAGCACCGTGCCCGGAAGCCGCTCCCGAATGGTGGCCAGCGCGGAGGCGACGCCGAGCCCCACCGCGACATGGACGTCGTGGCCGCAAGCGTGCGAGACGCCCACTTCCTGGCCGAGGTAGGTCGTGCGCACGGTTGACCGGAACGGGTAGGGCGTGTCCTCCGTGACCGGGAGTGCGTCCATGTCGGCGCGCACGGCGACGACGGGACCGGGACGCCTGCCGCGGAGGATCCCGATCACGCCGGTGTGCGCGACCCCGGTGCGCACCTCCATCCCCAGCTCCCGGAGGTGCGCGGCGACGAGCTCCGCGGTACGGAACTCGCGGTTGCCGAGCTCGGGGTTTTGGTGGATCCGGTGGCGCAGCTCGACGGCCGCGGGAGTGAACCGCTCGACGGCGTCGCCCAGGCGGGCGTCACCAGCCTGCGCGCTCAGCAGCCCCGGCGTCGCCGTGGTCAGCGCAACGGCGAGGAAACCGCGCCAACCGGCCAGACAAACGGACTCAGCGCTCACGCGCCGCTCCGGTTCCCGGACTGTTGCGAGCGCTGGTACGTCCCCATCAGCTCCACCCTGGCGAGGACGTGCCCCGCCATCGCCGCCTCCAATTCCGCCTTCGTCGGAGTGCCGAGGTCCGGCAGCACCGCGTCCAGCGCGTAGAGCTTGTGAAAGTAGCGATGCCGGCCGATCGGCGGGCAGGGTCCGCCGTAGCCGGTGCGCTTCCAGTCGTTGCGCCCCTCCCGGGTCCCGGGCGGCAGGTCACGTGAGGTCGCACCCTCCGGGAGGCCCGCGGCGGAGACCGGGAGGTTGTACAGCACCCAATGCACCCAGGTCATCTTGGGCGCTTGCGGGTCCGGGGCGTCGGGGTCGTCCACGATCAGCGCGAGGCTTCCCGTGTGCTCGGGGAGGCCCGTCCAGGAGAGGGGCGGAGCGATGTCGCGGCCGTCGCACGTGTACATGGTCGGGATCTCGCCGCCCTGTTCGAACGCGGGCGATGTGAGCGTGAGAGCCATGAGCGTTCCCCCTGCGAGGGTTACGATCAAACAGCCGCTCCGGACGCCTCGGGCACGAGCGCCGCGACCCCTCCCGGGCCCCTCACGGCCACGCTACTCGCCTCGGACCTCGCTCATCAGGGCGAGCGTATTGCCGTCCAGGTCCTTGAAGGCCGCCATCCAGAGATCGTGGTCCGGCATCTTCGCCACCCGGTGCGGCTGGCCGAGGAACGCGACGCCGCGCGAGGACAGCGTGGCGTAGGCGCCCTGGATGTCGTCCACCGTGTAGTAGATCACCGAGCCGGGATGATCGAATTCGGACTTCTCCGGGACGCTCAGCATCAGTCGGACGCCCGCGCAGTCGAAGAAGGCCAGCTGGGGCGCCTGGAACAAGAAGGTCATGCCCAAGGTATCGCGGTAGAACGCGACCGCCCGAGCCAGATCGTGGACGGTGACGGAGATCTGGCCGATCCGGGTGAGGGCGAAGGCCGATGGTGCCCGCGTCATGGGTCTCTCCGAGGTGGCCGTGGATGGCGCCGGCCCACTCAATCAGAAAACGCGTCCAGCGCCGGTGACGCAAGTGGCACCCGCCTCACCACTGCTCCCCCGAATAGCACGGCCGGCCGAAGGATGAACGATGCGCCCCGCTCATCGCCGTTTCCTCACCGGTCGCGGGCCAAGCTGCCAGAGGGCGCTCACGGGCAGCGCCCAGAGGTCCGAACCGAAGGGAAGCGTCTCGCGGCCGGTGTACAGCACGATGCCGCGGTGAAACCGCTTCCCGGCAACTTCACGCAGCGCCTCGAGTCCCTTCAGGTCGGCGACACCGACCGTCGCCGCGGCCTTGACCTCGATGCCGGCCAGGCGGCCGTCGTCGGCCTCAAGGACGAGGTCCACCTCCTTGCCCGCGTGGGTGCGGAAGTGAAGAATCTCGACTCGCGTCCGGCTCCAGCCGAGCTGCTTCGCGAGCTCGCTTGCCACGAAGGTCTCCAGGAGCGGACCCACCGCCGTCGGCTCCTCGGCCAGGCGCGCGGGCGAGAGGCCGGCGAGGTGCCCCAGGAGCCCCGTATCGGGGATCCACACCCGCGGCGTCTTGACGGCCCGGCGCGCCCGGCTGCCCGCCCACGCGGGAATACGCCGCACCAGAAAGGCGCTCTCGAGCAGCGCCAGGTAGCGCGTCAGGGTCGTGTGCGGGAGGCCCACGCTGCGGGACAGCTCGGCGATGTTGAGGAGTGAGGCCGAGCGCGCGGCGAGGAGGTTCAGCAGCCCCGGGAGATCCGTCAGCCCTTCGATCTGCGCGAGGTTGCGCACGTCGCGCTCCAGAATCGTCGTCACGTACGAGCGGAACCACGCCCTGCGGCGCTCCGGGTCGCCGCGCGCGACCGCCTCCGGGAAACCTCCCCGCAGGGCTCGTTCGACGAGATCGGCCCGAGTCGCACCCGTCGCGCCGAGCCCCATTTTTGCCGCCGCGAAGAGGGCGTCGATGAAACCCTCGCTCCGGCCGGCGAGCTCTCCCTGGGACAGCGGCCAGAGCGTGAGCACCTCCATGCGCCCCGCGAGCGACTCCGAGACACGGGGGAGCGCAAGCACATCGGCCGACCCGGTGAGCAAGAAGCGCCCCGCCTCGCGGCGCCGGTCCACGGCGAGCTTGATGGCGGGAAGCAGAGCGGGGGCCTTCTGGATCTCGTCGAGGACGACCGGGCCGTCGAGGGCCGCGATGAAGCCGGCAGGGTCCGCGCTCGCGGCCGCGAGCGTCGCCGCGTCGTCGAGGGAGAGGACGCGCGCGCCCCGGCGCTCGGCCACCAGACAGCAGAGCGTCGTCTTGCCGGCCTGGCGCGGTCCCACCACCAACACCACGGGTGTGTCGCCGAGGGCCGCCTCGAGGCCCGGTCTCAGGTAGCGGTCGAAGAGCGCGGGGTGTCTCGCCATGTTGTGGTGGATTATTCACCAGCTGCTGGTGCGATGTCAACCGCCAGTCGGCAGAGTCTGGAGCACTCCCCGTGGCCTCGCCGCCGTGGGCGCGAGCTTTCACGCGGCCTCCGCGTTGAGCAGGCGCCGCGCGTCAACGGTGCTTGATGAACGTTCCGGCTTGCAGCTCAGTGTAGGCTTGCCGCAGCTGCTCTTCGGTATTCATCACGATCGGGCCCTGCCAAGCGACCGGCTCCTCGATGGGCCTTCCCGATACCAGCAAGAATCTGATTCCGGCGTCTCCAGCCTGCACCGTTACCTCGTCCCCGCTGCCGAAGAGCACGAGGGACCGGTTTCCTGTCTCTTCCCGCGCCGCGAGACCGGTGGGTCCCACCCGCTCGGTTTGGACGGCGACGGGCTGCGAGGCATCGCGGAACGTGCCAGCTCCCTCGAAAACGTAGGCAAACGCGTGCCGGTATGTTTCGACCGACAGGGTCTTCCGCCGACCTGCCGGCACCCACAGGTCGAGATAGCGCGGGTCCGCGGCGATGCCATCCACCGGACCGGTCTTGCCCCAAAAACTGCCACACACGACCCGAACGCGGGTGCCGTCGTCGTCCACCACTTCCGGGATGTCGGCGGCCGAGACGTCCTGGTAGCGAGGAGTACTCATCTTGAGAGACGAGGGAAGGTTCGCCCACAGCTGGAACCCGTGCATCCTCCCCTGGGCATCGCCCCGAGGCATCTCTTGGTGGAGGATGCCGCTTCCCGCCGTCATCCACTGGACGTCACCCGGCCCCACTGTGCCCTGATTTCCGAGGCTGTCGCCGTGGCTCACCGTCCCGGTTAGGACGTAGGTAATGGTCTCGATCCCACGATGCGGGTGCCAGGGGAAGCCGGCGAGATAGTCGTCGGGTCGTTCGTTTCGGAAATCGTCCAACAGGAGGAACGGATCGAAATCGCGCGTGTCTCCAAACCCGAAGGCGCGACGCAGACGCACACCCGCCCCTTCAATCGTCGGTCTTGCTTCGACGACTCGCCGAACTGGCCGTAGGGACACGAGTCCTCCATGCGCGGACGCGGCTGCTGTCCGCTGACGGACAGCGCGAAAGCCGCGCGTCTTGCCGCCTCTTCTCAGTGCCGGCAAACCACAGGTCAGGAAGAACTTCGTAGCCCGCCGGCGTAGCACCCGCTCGCAGTCTATCAGCCGACAATTGCCTCAACGATAGCGCGTAACCATGCGCGCGGCCAGAGATTGGGCGTGCGCCGACGTGCGAAGGACGCCGCGAGGCGGCGAAGGTTCGCAGCCGATCCGCGACGGACTTCCCTGGCCCCGGGGCGGAGGGAGGCGTACATTCGCCCTCCCACTTCACAGACGCGGAAACGAGCCATGCCACGCGCCGCTCTCTCGATCGCCCTCGCCGCCACCCTGGGAACCACCATCGCCACCCCACCGGCACCCCTCGCTGCACAGGACACGGCCCGCGCCGACACCGCGCGCCAGCCACGCCGGCCGCCACCGCTGCCGCTCCAGGCCACCCGGCGCGCACAGTTCACCGCCACCGAGGGCACGTGGATCTCCCTCGACGTCTCGCCCGACGGCCGCACCATCGTCTTCGACCTCCTGGGAGACCTCTACACGCTCCCGATCAGCGGCGGTGAAGCGACCCGCATCACGTCCGGCATGGCCTTCGACGCGCAGCCACGCTACTCCCCCGACGGCCGCACCATCGTCTTCACCTCCGACCGCAGCGGGGCCGAGAACCTCTGGCTCGCGGACGCCGACGGCGCGAGCCCGCGCGCCCTCACCCGAGACACCAGCGCACTGTTCGCCTCCCCGGAATGGACGCCGGACGGCGAGTACGTCGTCGCCTCGCGGGTAGCGGGCTCCCTCGGCTCCCGCTTCGAGCTGTACCTCTACCACCGGGACGGCGGCACGGGAATCGAGATGACGCGGGGCGAAGACCAGATGAACGCGATGGGGCCGGCGTTCGGCGCGGACGACCGCTATATCTATTTCGCGCGGCGGACCGGGGGCTTCAGCTACAATCAGATCTTCCCCACCTGGCAGCTCGCCGTCTACGACCGTCGCACCAGCCAGTACCTCCCGCAGACGGCGATGTGGGGCAGCGCGATGCGGCCGACCCTCTCGCCCGACGGCCGCTGGCTCGTGTACGCCACGCGCAACGAGGCGGAGACGGGGCTCCGGCTGCGCGACCTCGCGAGCGGGGACGAGCGCTGGCTGCTCCAGACCGTGCAGCGAGACGATCAGGAGTCCCGCTTCACCCGCGATCTCATGCCCGGCATGTCCTTCACGCCCGACAGCCGGGCCCTGGTGCTCTCCTACGGGGGAAAGATCTGGCGGGTCGCGGTCCCGACGGGTGAGGCGACCGAAATCCCGTTCACGGCACCGGTGGACCTCGAGATGGGGCCGCGGGTTCACGTCGCATCGCGCATCCCCGACGGTCGGATCACGGTGCGGCAGATCCGCGGCACCGCGCCCTCCCCCGACGGCCGCCGCATCGCCTTCACCGCACTCGATCGCCTGTGGCTGGCCGAGCTCCCGGCCGATACGTCGGTGCACGCCGTCCCGAGGCCGCCCGCTCGCGCAACCACGGATTCCGTCGGCGAGCACTCGCCGTCGTGGTCACCCGATGGGCGCTACCTGGTGTACGCCACCTGGAGCGACAGCGGAGGCGGCGACGTCTACCGCCTGCGCACCGACGGCCGGAGCCGCCCGGAGCGGGTGAGCGCCGTGCGCGGCTACTACGTCAATCCGGTGTTCTCGCCCGACGGCGGACGCATTCTCGCGGTGCGCGGCCCGCGCTACCAGCGCATCCAGGAGCGGGGCGGCGTCGGGCTGGAGCTGGTCTGGTTCCCGGCGGCGGGCGGCGCGGCGACCCGCGTCGCGCGCGTCCCCCGCGCCGGCACGCCGCACTTCGTCCGCGGCGAGGACGACCGCGTCTACTTCTACGAGGGAGGCGCGGGCACCGCCGAGGGGAGCGCGGGGCTGGTCTCGTTCCGCTACGACGGCACCGACCGGCGCACGCACGTCAGGGTCACGGGATACACGCCTCCCGCGCCCAACCAACCGGGGACTCCGGCCGCCGAGGTCCTCATGGCGCCCAGCGGACGCCGCGCCCTGGTCCGAGCGGACAACCAGGTCTATCTGGTGAGCGTTCCCGTCGTCGGCGCGGAGGCGCCGAGTATCTCGGTACGCCGCCCGGCCCGGGCCAGCATGCCCGTCCGCCAGATCACGACCGTATCGGGCGACTTCCTGGGCTGGGCGCCGGATGGGGGGACCGCGTACTGGTCGCTGGGCCGCTTCTTCTTTCGCTACGACGTCGCCGCCGGCGACTCCGCGGCCCGGCTCGCGCGGCGTGCCGACACCGCCGAGCCCGCCGCTGCCCGGCCGGACCGCGGCGCGCCGAGGCCCGACGGCGGCGGCGCGGATTCCGCCCGGGGCCGCGCCCGGCCGCGCTACGAGGCGCACCGGATCGAGGTGACGCTCTCCGCCCCGCGGGACGTCCCGCGCGGCACGGTCGTCCTGCGCGGCGGCCGGATCGTGACGATGCGCGGCGACGAGGTGATTGAGAGCGGAGACATCGTCGTCACCGACAACCGCATCGCCCAGGTGTGCCCGGGGCGCTGCGCGAGCGTACCGCCGGACGCGCGCGTCATGGATGTCGCCGGCAAGACGATCGTCCCCGGGTTCGTGGACATCCACGCGCACCTGCGGCCGCCGTTCGGCGTCCACAAGGGCCAGGTGTGGGAGTACCTCGCGAACCTCGCCTACGGCGTCACCACGACCCGCGACCCGCAGACCGCCACGACGGACGTTCTTTCGTACGGCGATCTGGTGGAAACCGGCGGCATCCTGGGCCCGCGCATCTTCTCGACCGGCCCCGGCGTCTTCGCGAGCGACGAGCCCTCGAGCCTCGAGGAGACACGCGACATCCTGCGCCGGTACAGCGAGTACTACCTCACCGGCACGATCAAGCAGTACATGGTCGGCAACCGGGAGCAGCGGCAGTGGGTGATCATGGCGGCGCGCGAGCTCGGCCTCATGCCCACGACCGAGGGCGGGCTCGACATGAAGATGAACCTGACCCTGATGCTCGACGGCTATCCGGGCCACGAGCACAGCTGGCCGATCATGCCGCTGTACGGCGATGTGATCCAGCTCGCCGCCCGGTCGGGCATCGTGTACACGCCGACGCTGCTGGTGTCCTACGGCGGCCCGTGGACGGAAAACATGTACTACGAGTCCACCGACATCCACGACATTCCGAAGCTGCGCCGCTTCACGCCCCACGACGAGATTGACGAGCGCGCCCTGCGCCGCGGCCAGTGGTTTCGGGAGGACCAGTACGTCCATCGCCGGCTGGCGCGCGCCGCCGCCGACCTCGTGCGCGCCGGGGGCCGCGTCGGCCTCGGCGGGCACGGGCAGCTCCAGGGCCTGGGCGTCCACTGGGAGCTGTGGGCGATCCAATCGGGAGGGATGAGCCCGCACGACGCGCTCCGGGTCGCCACCATCTTCGGCGCCGAGGCGATCGGGCTCGACCAGGACGTCGGCTCCCTCGAGCCCGGCAAGCTCGCGGACCTCGTCGTCCTCGACGCGAATCCGCTGGAGGAGATCCACAACTCGAACACGGCCCGCTTCGTGATGAAGAACGGCCGGCTCCACGACGCCGACACGCTCGACGAGATCTGGCCGACGCCGCGGACGCTGCCGCGGCAGTGGTGGCAGGAGGAGCACTAGCTCACGGGCCCGTGGTCCGAACCACCCGAGCCTTAAGGAGCAGGCGGCCCTCGGGATCGATCCGCACCAGGGAAGGCGGGGTCTCGACCGAGAAGGACACGGACTGCTCCGCGAGATCGGGGTCGAGCTCGAACGTGTGTCGCGCCAGGGTTTCGCCACCCGCCATCAGGTGGACGGGCACCTCGGGAATCCGGAAGCGGCCCCACGCCGCGGCCTGAACCTGCCGGACCGCGAGCGTGACCCGCTGGGGCGCGCTACCCACCGCCCAGCGCACGTCGAGCTCCGGATAGCCCGCCTGCTCCAGCCACTGCCGGAAGAACCAGCCGAGCGGCCGGCCGGCTGCGCGCTCCATCACGCGCTGAAAGTCCGCGCTCACGACGGACGAATCGAGGTACGTCAGGTAGTAGTCGCGCAGGCCGCGCCAGAACGCCGAGTCGCCGACCACGCCGCGCAGCATGTGTAGGACCCAGGCAGCCTTCTCGTAGTTGTTGGCATTCAGGAGTTGCATCGGGTCGGTGACCGCCCGGTCCACGATGGGCCGGTGCGCGACATCGGAGCGCATGTAGCTCTCGGCGTTCTCGCGCATCCCGCGCGCCAGAACCGAGTCGCCGTCCAGCGCCGCTCCGATCACGTAGTCGAAGTAGCTGGCGAAGCCCTCCGAGAGCCAGAGATGGCGCCAGTCCCGCAACGTCACCGCGTCGCCGAACCACTGGTGCGCCGTCTCGTGCCGCACCGTCCCCTCGCCCATGCTTCGCTCGACGTACGCTCGCTCTGCGTAGAAGATCGCCGTGGAGTTCTCCATCGCGCCGAACCGGGTCGAGGACTGCACATGGGCCAGCTTGCCGAAGGGATACGGGCCCACCAGCCGCTGCATCGTTTCCACGATCTCGGTGGCGCGCCGGAACGGGACGGA
>JACQVG010000051.1 GCA_016209905.1 Gemmatimonadota bacterium
CCCAGCACAGCTATTTCAACCTCGCTGGCGATGGCGCGCGCGACATCCTCGGACACGTCGTACGGGTGAACGCGGATCGATTTACGCCTGTCGATTCGACGTTGATCCCGACGGGTGAGGTGCGCAGCGTGGTGGGGACTCCGTTCGATTTTCGCACCGCCCACGCGATCGGCGAGCGCATCGGCCGGGACGACGAGCAACTGTGTTTCGGGCTCGGCTACGATCACAACTTCGTGTTGAATCGCACAGGCGTGGGCCGCGATCTGGTGCTCGCCGCAGAGGTGCATGAGCCGACGACCGGCCGCGTGATGGAAATCTTCACGACGGAGCCGGGGCTGCAATTCTACTCGGGAAACTTCCTGGACGGCACGTTACGGGGCAAAGGCGGCGTCGTCTACAGGCAGCGCTATGGCTTCGCGATGGAGACGCAGCATTTTCCGGATTCGCCGAATCAGGCTGCGTTTCCATCGACGATTCTGCGGCCAGGGCGGGAATATCGAAGCCGCACCATTTACCGTTTCTCGGTGCGGCCGTGAGATCAGGGCGCGATCCGGCTTGTGTACTCGGTCTCGACGTTCTCGAAGAACAGCCCCTGGAACTGGCCGGGCCGGAGCGGCGGCAATTCCAGCTCGAAGGAGTACGGGCGGTCGGGAATCAGCAGGGAGACGTCCGCATAGAAGCCCACGAAGTCGTGCCGGACCGGGCGGATGGAGGAGTAAGCCTTCCGTAGCTCGACCAGTTGGCCGTCGATCTTAAGGCGAACGTCCATCCCCTCCTCCGGTTCCGCGATCTGCACGAAGAGGAGGAGGCGCTGCGGGGCGAGCCAGGTGGAGCGGTAGTCCTCCGGGGTCCACGGGATGGGCCAGGCCGACTGCCGCGCCGCCAGTTGCTCGAAGATCCGGCGCGGCACGGTGAAGCTCCCGCTCACCGTGCCGCCGCTGAAGCCGGGATCGTAGCTTCCTGCCTGCTGGTAATGACGGAAAGGCTCCCCCTCGAAGCGCACGCGGGCGACGACGCCCCCGCCCGCGCGCGTGAACGCCACCTCTCGCTCGTTCACGTTGACCGCGCTGACCGCGCGGCCCGGCGGGAGCAGGACCAGAAGTTCCTGGCTCTGTCCCACCTCGCCCCGCACGCCGCTCAGCCGCAGGACGCCGCCCGACAGTTCAGCCGCGCCGGGGGCACTGAAGAGCATCGGCTCTTCGACCGTCGCCGGAGCCGGTTGCACCTCGAGCACCAGCGCGGACCCGCCGTCGAGCGCGATCTCGACTCGGTCACCGTGGCTCCACACCCCCGCTCCCGGCTTCCCGATCAGACGCCCCTCCTGCGGGTGAAGTTCACGCAGGAGGTAGCGACGACCGCGCAGACCGATGGCCGAGTCGAGGGTGAACTCGGCGTTCAGCCGGCGGCCGTTTGGGTTGAAGAGGAAGACATAGCCCCGATCGCCCACGATGGCGGACGTGCCATCAACCTTCCCGAGTGCCGGCTGGCCGAGGATGGTGCGGGTGTGCCGCAGGAACTCCCGGTTGCGCTCCGTCCACTCCAGCCACGCGCGGAACCAGCGCCGCTCCTGCTCCGGAAAATGGCGGAACTCCTCCATGTCCCGCGCAGGGATGACGCTGATGACGTTGTTCCACCCGCCGACGGCGATGGAGGAGAGGAGCGAGTAGCGCCAACCCAGTTGGTCCCAGTCCCGGGCGCGGAAGCGGGAGAGGAGGACGTCTTGCTCGGTCTTGCTGGCCGGCATTTGTCCCGTTTCGTCCGACCGCGATGTCTGGTGCGTGATGAAGCCGGGAACGATCTCGCTGGGCGCGAACTCGTGGTTGCGGTAGCGATAGGCCGTGAAACGCTCTCGGTTCGCTGATACGCGATCGAAGTGGAGATCAGGAAAGGGGATGAAGCTTTCGGGCTGCTCGTCGTTGAACGTGGGATGGGGGTAGCTCCCCGCGAGCCAGCTCCAGGGGCCGTACAGGTGGTACGCCTGTCGCCCATCGATCACGAGGTCCGGCAGCCGTCGCCGCAACTCCTCCATGACCCGCCTCCATCCCCACCACTGCGCGTAGCGACTGGTGCCGTCGAAGGTGAGGAAGGTGTGGTCGAAGGCGTAGCCGCTGATGCCGGTGCGCCGTTGGAACGCCACGAGCTGGTCGATGAGCCAGTCCTGGAGACTCCGGACCCCCAGGTCAGCGAAGTGCCTGGCGGGGTCGTCGCCCGCGGCCACCAGCCACTCGCGGTTGTGGGAGAAGGGCAGGACCGGGTAGACATAGGCGACCAGCTTCAGCCCCCGCGCGCCCGCGTAGTCGAGCATCTCCCGCAGCTCGGGCGGGACTGCCCCCGTCTTCGGGTCCCACTCGTTCTTGCGGATCTTCTGACCGAGACCCAGCCACAGGACGTGCTCCCAGCTCCAGTCGTCCACGCTCTGCACGCGGCGCGAGAGCGCCGAGTTGCTGGGCGCGAAGAGAACGTGCTCGGCGCCCAGCTCTGCCGCGCGCTCGAACAGTCGCTTGTACTCCTCGCGTCCTTCCGTTGTCGCGATGTCGATCTGGTAGTCGTTCGCCGTCCAGCCGACGAAGATGTTCACGGGCTTCGCCGGGTGGTACAGGAGGAACGCGCGCACCATCCCCGTGAACGCTGCGATCTCCGCCTCGTCCATCCCGCCGGCCACGAGCGCGCCCAGCTTCCATTCGGGCAGCATCGCGGCGGGCTCGCGCCGGCCGGCGAGCCGGTAGGGTGCCAGGAGCCCGCGATCGGCAGCGAAGCGCCCGTACTCCATCCGCCATTCCATGTCGGGCCGGTATCCCAGGGAAAAGGAGCTTCCGCTCCGCTCGAACCGCAAGAAGGGGTTCTGCACAACGGCCAGCAGACCGCTGCCGTCGGCGAAGCGGAGGGCCCCGCCGTAGTCGCCCGTCTGGAGCTGCTGCGGCCTGGCGCTCCCCGGCACGAAACCATCTACCGGCGTCTCGGCTAGCGTGGCGCGGAAGACGTCGATCTCCTGGACCCGCAGTGCGCCTCCGGGCGCCGAGGTGACGAAGACCTGCTTGCTCAGAAACTGCCACTCGGGGCGCAGTTCGTACACCACCTCCAGCCGGTACGCGCCAGCCGTCCAGGCGTAGGTGACGCGTTCGCGCTCGGCCGTCCTCCGAGGGACCGGGAGCACGCGGCTCTCATATACCTGCCCGCCGAGCGTCACCCGAAAGTCGTCATGTTCGAAGTGTCGCGCGACGCCGAGCGAGGGATAGGAGAGTGAGAGCAGGCCTCGGTCGCCGAGTTCGGCCCTGATGATCCCGTTCGAGAGCACGGCCGGCCGCTCAGCCGGAGAGGCGCCGGCAAGGCCGTACACGAGGAGGACGTACCACAGCAACGGACGCTGCATCCGCAAGCTCTCCCTCTGCGCCGCCATGCTCGGGTCGCCCCGCATCACGAGTCCGGGCCGCCGCGCCCGAGCACGGCCTCGTGAAACGGCGCGGACATCCGGTCGAAATCCCAGAGCTCTTGCGCGGAATAATGGCAGTAGCTGCACAGCCCCGCGTGCGGGCGTGTGCCGAGGTCGGGCGCGGGCGGGGGCGGCCGGCCGGAGGCGCGGTACGCCTCCTGGGCGCGCCGCACGCTCTCCCGGAACACCGCGTCGCTCAGGTCCAGATTGTGCTGGCCGCCGCCCTCGCGGACGACCTCGAGCATGCCGCGCGCACCTGCGAGCAGCACGCGCGCGCTGTCGGACGCGTGCGCGAGCCCGCGCTCCGCCCGCCCGACGTAATCATCGGCGAGCCGGCCGCGTGCCGCCAGCCCTTCCCGCCACCAGCGCAGCACCTGCGTGTACTCCGTGCGATGACAGCCCGCGCACGCCTCGGCCTGACCCCGGATCGCGGCTGTGGGGTCGCCGCGCCCCTGGATGTGACAGGAGCGGCAGGTGATTCCAGCGATGAACTTGGGGCTGGGCGCCGCCGAAGCTCCCGGTAAGAGCCCCAGCAGGAGACGCTGCTGAGCCGCGTGTACGGTCCGGTGACACTGTGCGCACGTCGTCGCGTCGCTCCACGCGTCCGGCAGTGTCAGCCCATGCGCGAGCCGGTGGCAGTCGGCGCAGACGAGCGCCACCGCCGAGCTCATGGCCAGGACACGGTGCGTCCCGGTCTCGTGGCAGCTCGTGCAGGTCACGCCCGAGTGCGTCGGATGTAGATCGGTGCCGATCCCCGCCGCCAGCAGCTGGTCCGTGCGTTGCGCGTGGCAGGCCGCACAGCGCCGATTCGGCACGAGCACCGGAGGCCGGGCGACGTCGTAATGACATCGGATGCAGCCCGTCTCCAGCCAGGGCAAAGAGGAGTGGGGCACGGGCACGCCCTGGCTGGTGAAGTTTACGTGGGCAGTCGGCCGGTGACAAAGCTGGCACTGCTGAGGCTTCTCGCCTGAAAGCTCACCGATATGGCAGAGCGCGCACGTGTCGACGGAGGCGCGCAGTGGCTCCTCGCCCCGATCATGGGTGTGGCAGCCCGCGCAAGCGGGTCGGATCGCGCCCGAGGCGCCATGGTTCCGATGACCGAACACGGCGTTGGCGAGCTGCACGCTCTCCGGGCCGCGATCCGTGTGGCACCCGGATGCCGCACACGCTTCGACCGGAACGGAAGCCCGGCCCCGTTCGGCGCGGTCGCCCTGGTGACAGGCTGCGCAGGCGAGCTGCTCGTGTGCTGCGCGCGCGTTTTTCGTGCGCACGCCCGGCGAGCAGCCCACCAGCAGGGCGAGCGCGGCCGCGATCAACGGGCCTCTCATGAGCCATCCCACGAAACCGCGTGACATGCGGCGCACTCCCGCGCGGGGTAGTGGCGTTCGCGCTCCGGGTGACACGCCAGGCACACGCTGCGCGCGGGCGGGAGCGGCGGCAGCATCGGGTTCGTATGACAGCCACTGCCCGCGCAACCCCGGTGCGCCTCCCGCGTATGCGCCGAGCGCGCTGCAGTCCCGTGGCAGCGACCGCACTGCCGATCCGGCTCGACCGCATGGTGCTGCCGGTGGCAGGAACTGCAGTCGGCGGGTGCAGCAGCCGTCGCGGCTGGCGTGTGGCAGTCCAGGCACGCGACGCCGGCATGCCACTCGTGGCGGAACGGCAGCGTCCGGGTGCGTGCACTGTCCCAGCTCGTCAACGTGAGGCGCAGCGGCCGGTACGTCTCGCCGGCCAGCTCGGCCGGCGCATGGCACTGGCGGCAGCGGCCACGGTTCTCCGCGGAGTGGTGGCAGCGCATGCAATCCTCGCGCGTGCGCACGATGAGCCCGCCATCACTCGCGCGACTGTCGTGGCACGCGCTGCAGCGGACCGAGCGGTGCCGGTGATGGGAAAAGCCGGGAAGCTGCAGGGGCGCGGGCACCGAAGCGGCGAGTCCCGCGGCAGCGACCACGCCCGCCAGCACCATGCGCCAGGCGGGGGGACGCCCCGGCAGCCGGGCCTGAATCCTCACGAGTGCGCGGCGCGGGCCCAAGTCCACGACACGCCGGGCGCCCGCCCTCCAGCATTCATCGCCATCGCCGCCCCGATCTCCAGCTGGTCACACCGCGGGCGAAGCAATCCCGATGCCGGCCGTCCGACCGCGGAACGCCTTGTGCCGAGTACAGGTTGGCCCTGCTCATCGCCCCCGCCAAGAGAAACCTGTCTCACCGGGCACGCCCCGCTGGGGACATTTTGTGACCAGAAGTAATCAGGCCGCAGTGAAACCGGGAATCCTCTCGAGGCCCGGTGTCGCGACCAGCCGCGCGCCTCCCGGAGCCAGGCCGGCGGCGTGCACCGCTGGCGCGTCGTTTGCCCCTTCAGCGGCCCGGTCTTGTCGCGGATCACGCGGAGATACAGCGGCACGCGGCAATGCCACCGCTCGCTCCCGCCGTCGGGACAGGATGTCCCGGAGCGCCGGGCGGCGTGTGACGAACTAGCCGAGACACACGGCGAAAACCGTACGCGGATGAGCGGCAACGCCTGGCCCGGGATGCTTCCGCTCTTGTGGAAGCTGGCCATTACGCTCCTGCCGGTCCTGGTCGGAGCGAGTTCCGCGGCCGCGCGCGAGCCGACGGATATCGAAAGCGCGCGCCCCGGTCCCGCACTCGACTGCCAGCAGTGCCACGGCGAACTCGAGCTGCTGCGTCAGCACACGCGCTCGCTCGCCGAGGCCCGGCAACTGCTTGCATTCGAGGATACGCTGGCCGCATCGGCGCACGCCGGGCTGACCTGCGGCGAGTGTCATCGCGGCTACCGCGTCTACCCGCACCCGCGCCGCGGCGCGACGCTGGCTTGCGGTGACTGTCACCGTAGCGCCGACTCCGCCTGGACCGCCGGCGTACACGCTGCCCGGAAGGACCAGCCGGTACTGTGCCGGTCCTGCCACGGCGTACACGACGTGCGCGCCCTGGCCGGCCACGCGGACACGGCCGGCGTCGCGGCCATGAACGCGCGCTGCCTGGGCTGTCACGAGCTGGCGGCACTGCCGCCTTCGTCCCCGCATGCGCGAGCCGTCGCCTGTGCCGCGTGTCACGGCAGCCACGACGTCGATCCGATCGACGCCGCGGCCGGCAGACTCGCGCCCATGCTGCAGGCCGGCACGTGTGGGGCGTGCCACGACAGCATCGCCGGGCTGTGGCGCGGCGATGCGCACGGGCGAGCCGCGGCGCGCCGCACCGCCAACCCGCCCGGCCAGGCGCCGGCCCCGCCCACCTGCACCACGTGCCACGGAGGACACGATCTCCAGAGCGCGGCCGGGGCCGGCTCCCGGCTGGTCGAGCTGGATCGTTGCGCCGGGTGCCATGAGTCCTACGCGGATCGCTTCGCGGACTCCTACCACGGGCAGGCCGCGACGCTCGGCTCCGCCGCGGCGGCGACCTGCGCCGATTGCCATGGCGGCCACGGCGTGCTCCCGGCAGCCGACCCGCACTCGACCGTCGCGCCGGGCCGGCTGATCGACACGTGCCGCGCCTGCCACCCCGCAGCCGATGCAGCATTCGTGGAGTTTCAGCCGCACGTCGGCCCGCACGATCGTGCCAGAGCGCCGTTCGTCTACTGGGCCTACCGCCTCATGACGCTGCTGCTGGTTGCGACCATGAGCCTCTTCGGTGTGCACGCCGTCCTCTGGATGGCGCGGCGGGGGCTGGACCGTTTCCGCGCCGGCCGCGCGCCCGGGTCGGACGCGGATCCGGCGCAGGGGAGTCAGCCGTGAACCCTCCCGGCAACGCCGTGCAGCGCAGCCCGGTGCCCCTGGATGCCGCGCAGCGGGGCGGCGGACCGTTCATCTGGCGGTTCAACCTCTACCACCGGGCCACGCACGCGCTGGTCATGCTCTCTTTCTTCCTTTTGGCGGCGACCGGACTGCCGCTCCGGTTCAGTTGCGCACCCTGGGCCCAGCCATGGATGCGGCTGCTGGGCGGCGTGGAAATGGCGGGCCTGCTCCACCGTATCGGTGCCGTCATCACCTTCGGCTACTTCGGGGCGCACCTGGGCTACGCGCTACGCGCGTTGCTGAGGGCACCCGACCGCAAACGACTGCTCTGGGGCCCGGACTCCATCGTGCCGCAGCCACAGGACTTCGTCGATTTCTACCGACAGCTCCGCTGGTTCTTCGGCCTGGGGCCACGGCCCCGTTTCGGGCGATTCAGCTACATGGAGAAGTTCGACTACTTCGCCGTGTTCTGGGGGGTGGCCATCATTGGTTCGTCCGGACTGCTGCTCTGGTTCCCGCAATTCTTCGCCCGATGGCTGCCCGGTTGGATCTTCAACGTGGCCACGGTCGTGCACGGCGAGGAAGCCATCCTGGCCGCTTCGTTCATTTTCACGATCCACTTCTTCAACGTGCACCTGCGGCCCGAAAAGTTCCCGTTGGACGCGGTGATGTTCACCGGTCGCGCGACGCTGCGCTACATGGAGGAGGAGCACCCGCTCATCGTACAGGGAATCCAGCAGCGCCTCGCGGAAGCGGTGGTGAAGCGGTCGAGCCCGGACGCGCCCGCGCCGATGCCCAGCCACCGCCAGTCACTCTGGGCCGCGCTACTCGGGTTCCTGGCGCTGGGCGTGGGCATCACCCTGGTCGGCATGATGCTATGGTCCCTGCTCTGCTGACCGCCGGCCCGGCGGCCGTCTCGCGCCGCGACCCCCGGGATCTCGGCCGGCTGCCGCCGGAATTGGATCACGCGGTGCCGAGCGAGGCGAAGCTGCCATGAAGATCACGCCCCCCACACTGAGCACCCGGATCGCGGTTCCCTCGGGTTTCTTCGCGCTGATCAGCGTCACGCTCCTCTCCTTCATCCTCATCCGGGCCCAGCGCGAGCAGGTCCTGGGCGAGGTGGTCCACGGCTCCGAGGGCATTGCCGAGGCCATCCTTCTGGGCCTCGATCACGACATGCGCGCGAACCGCCGCGAGGGCGTGCGCGAGCTGATCGAGACCATGGGCGGGCACGGCGGCATCGACGGCATCCGTCTGTTCAGCAGGGACGGCAGGATCTCGTACTCCTCACGTCCGGAGGAAGTCGGGCGCACGGTCGACACCGGGGCCGAGCCGTGCCTACAGTGCCATTCCGGGGCGACGCCGCCACCCGCGCAGCTCGATCCACGGCACCGCTCACGGATCTACACCGACCGCGCAGGCAAGCGGCTCCTGGCCACGATCCGCGTGATCCCAAACCGGGAGGGTTGCCAGGGATCGGGCTGCCATCTGAGCGTCGCGCAGCAGAGCGTGCTCGGCGTACTGGACGTGGCCATGTCGTTGGAGCCGGCGCACGCGCGTCTCGGCGCCGCGACGCGGAATGCGGTCTTCATCTCCCTGGCCGCGGTGGCGCTCATTACCGGGACGCTCTTCCTGTTGATTCGCTTCAGCGTGCGCCGGCCCATCAACGCGATGGTGGCCGCCACGCGCCGGGTTGCCACGGGTGACGCGTCTCTGCCGGTTCCGTGGGGCACGGCTCGCGAGATCGGTATCCTCGCCGGCACCTTCAACGAGATGATCGAGAGCCTCGCGAGCTCCAAGCAGCGGCTGGAGAAGTGGGCCGGCTCGCTGGAGGAAAAGCTCGCCGTGAAAGCCGAGCAACTCCGGGAGGCACAGTTTCAGGTGGTCCAGGCCGAAAAGCTCTCCTCCGCCGGATTGGTGGCCGCGGGGATTGCCCATGAGCTCAACAGCCCACTCATGGCCATCATCACCTTCGCCGAACTGTTGAAGCCCAGCTTGCCCGCGGACTCCCAGGCCCAGGAGGACGTGCGCATGATCGAGCGGGAGGCGCGCCGCTGCGCCGCCATCATCCGGCAGCTCCTCGACTTCGCCCGCAAGCAGGCGGAGGAGCCCGAACTCTACCCTTGCCGGATCGGGGCCGTGCTCAAGAGCGCGCTCGAGCTGCTCAAGGTCGAGGTCCAGAACACGGGTGTCGCTGTTTCCGTCGACGTTGCCGACGACTTGCCCGAGGTGGACGCGAACGAGCCCCAGCTCATGCAGGTGTTCGTCAACCTCATCCTCAACGCCCTCCAGGCGATGCCCCGCGGGGGGCGGCTCAGGATCGCGGCCGACCTGGTCCAGCGCGGCGCGTACGCGCGTCTCGACCTCCCGCCGTCTCCCAGCTCCACGCTACTCAGGATCGCGGTCCGGGACTCGGGCACGGGCATCCCCCGGCAGCACCTCACCAGGATCTTCGATCCCTTCTTCACGACCAAGCCCGTGGGGCAAGGCTCCGGGCTGGGGCTCGCCGTCTCGCTCGGGCTGGTCCGGGGCTTCCGCGGAACGATCGTGGCCAATAGCGACGGCGAGTCGTGGTCGGAATTCACCATCTTATTACCCGTACACGAACAACCTGCACTCGTGGTCAACCCATGAACGAACCGAACGATGAGGCCACGTGGACCCAGCCGCCCCGCGTGCTCGCCGTCGACGACCAGTCGGTCGTGTGCGAGAGCATCCGGCGCGTGCTTTCACCGGAGGGCTACCAGGTCACCACCACGACGTCGTCCCGGGAAGGCCTCGAGCTCATCCGCAAGGAGATCTTCGACCTCCTGCTCGTCGACATCCGGATGCCGGAGGTCGATGGACTCGAGTTCCTGCGCCAGACGCGGGCCGTCTCCCCCGATACGGAAGTGATCATCATTACCGGATACGCCACCATCGAGACGGCCGTGGAAGCCATCAAGCTCGGCGCCTTCGACTACCTCGAGAAGCCGGTGAACCCGCCCCAGCTCGTCGTGGCCGCCGCCCGCGCCCTGGAGCGGAAGCACCTCATTGACCTGACGAGGCGGCTGCGCTCCGAGCTCGAGACCCGCCACCGCATCGGCAACGTGATCTGCTCGTCTCCCAAGATGCGCAAGGTGATGCAGCTGGTCGCGAAGGTCGCCCCCGCGAACAGCACCGTGCTGATCACGGGCGAGACGGGCACGGGCAAGGACGTGATTGCGCGGGCCATCCACTACAACAGCCCCCGCAAGGA
>JACQVG010000052.1 GCA_016209905.1 Gemmatimonadota bacterium
GGGCAAGGACGTGATTGCGCGGGCCATCCACTACAACAGCCCCCGCAAGGACGGGCCGTTCGTGGTAGCGGATTGCGCTTCCCTGAGCGAATCCCTGCTGGAAAGCGAGCTGTTCGGGCACGTGCGGGGCGCGTTCACCGGCGCGATCCGGGATCGCAAGGGTCTCGCCGAGACCGCGCGCGGCGGCACGCTCTTCCTCGACGAGATCAGCACCGTGTCACCCCAGGTGCAGGGGAATCTGCTGCGATTGATCGAAGAGCACGAGATCCGGCCGGTCGGCTCCGACAAGACGGTAGCGGTGGACGTGCGGGTCATCGCGGCCACCAACCGGGAGCTCCAGGAACTGGTCCAGCAGGGCTCCTTTCGCGAAGACCTCTTTTACCGGCTGAGCGTTTTCACCATTCGACTGCCACCGTTGCGGGAGCGGCGGCAGGAGATCGCGTTGTTGGCCCACCATTTCCTGAAGCGGTTCTCGCAGGAGCTGGGCAAGGACATCGATCTCATAACGCCACAGGCCATGGCGATCCTGGAGGCTCACGACTGGCCCGGCAACGTGCGCGAGCTGGAGAACGTCATCGAGCGGGCCGTGCTACTGGCCGACTCGCGCGCCCTCGCGCCGGATACCATTCCGCTGGACGGCGATGATGCCGCCGCGCAATGGAACCATGTCCCGGATGACGCGAAGACGCTGGTCGAGCGGAAGAAAGGGCTGCGTGCGGAGGCCGTGGAACGGTTGGAGCGGCTTTTCGTGCTCAAGGCGCTGCGCGCGGCGGAGTGGAACGTCACGAGCGCTGCGCGGGCGGTCGGGATGCAGCGCCCGAACTTTCACGCGCTCATGCGGAAATACGGCATCAGCGCGCGCCAGCATGGGCCGCAGGAGTCAGAGGACGAGCCGCAGGAAGACGGGGGCTGAGCGGTTCACTCGTTGTCGTCCTCGTGGCACTGGCTGCACCGCCCGCCGTTCGGGCGCCGCGGCCGAGTATACGATTTCTACACACCCCCCTCCGTCGGCCCGCCCGCAGGCATTGCTCTTCTGCCTGCTGCCGTTCCGACCGCGCAGCCGCGGCCGCGGGGCTCGCGCTGGCGCGTGCATGTATATGCCCCGTGTACTCCAGCGGCTCGCGGGCGGCATGGGCGGCGGCGGGCACAACTGTGCAAGTTACTGCGGTGCATGCAGTTCCAGATTCGGTTCCTTCGGGCGCACGCCCGGCACACCCGTTGCCTTTGCGCGGGGCGCGACCCGGCATGGGTCCGGGTCGCGGGGACCGTCCGGAGCGGGAGGCGATGCGGACGGCACAGGCAGCAGGACCCGTAGTCCTGCTCTCGGAATCGGAAGCGGCCCCTTCCCTGGCCGCGCGGCTTGCGCCCTCGGGCCGCTCGTGGGCCTGCTACGGCAGCGTCGAGGAGCTGGTTCGCGAGCAGCCCCTTTCGTCAGTCGCGGTACTCGTCGTTCTCGTGCGGGCGCGGCCCAAAGGGATCCTGCTGGTAGCGCTGGGGCGGATGAAGCACGAGTACCCCGCCATGCAGAAGGTGGCGGTGATGGAGGCGCCGCCGCCGCTGCCGATTGCCGAGTACCTGGCCGCCTGCGATGTGGACCTGGTCTGGACGGGATCGGGGGAAGACAAACTGGAGCGGCTTTCTGCGGTGGTGGAGCGGATGCACGAGCGGACCGGCTGGATTGTCAGCTAGCGCCGCCCGGGCCCAGCGGCCGTGGAGCCGAGGAGGGGTGACAATGAACGCGCTGCCGCGTAGCCAGCGAGTGATGTTCGTGGACGACGAGGAGGGCGTTCGCGTGAGCTGGAACCGGTACCTATCCGGGCGTGGCTTCGACGTCACGACCGCGGAGGATGGCGAGCAGGCGATCACGCGTCTGCGCGACGATCCGGTGGATGTGGTGGTTTCTGACCTGCGCATGCCAGGGCTGGACGGCCTCCAGCTCCTGGCATGGTTGCACGAGAGTCAACCCGGGACCCGGTTCATCCTGTTCACCGGTTACGGCGACGAGGAGGTCGAGCGAAAGGCCCGGGAGCTGGGCGCCTTCGAGTACCTGAACAAGCCGATCAGCCCCGAGACGCTGTCGGCGGTGATCACCGCAGCGCTCCAGCTCCAGCGGATCCGGGTGCAGCGGACGCCCGCGCCGGAACCCGCACTGCCAGCGGAGCCGGAGCTGCGGGAGTCGGAAACCGCGGCGCTGGAAGTTGAAGTCGCGGCCGGCGCCGAACGGGCTGCGGAGCCCGCGCTGGCGCCGTCGGCTGGGCGTCGCGTGCGCGGCATCCTGCAGATCGCGGGCGGACTGATCGCCGGGCCGCTGCTTGGCCTGGCCTTCGTGATCTTCCTGCCGGTGATCGGGTTCGTGGCGTTGTTCTGGGTACTGGGGGAGGCGATCCGGAAGCGGGTGGGCGGGGAGTCGGGTGCCACGGCGGAGATGTGAGGAGCAGCCGTGCGCGCCCAGGTGCGTGGCTGCGCCTGCGCCGCGTGTTGGCGGCGGCGGCTGGTGCTCGTGCTGCTACTCCTCGCCGTGGCCGCCGGCCGTGCGGGCAGCCAACAGCTCGGCCGCACCCGCGCGATCTGCGCGGAGTGCCACGCCGACGTGCGGGCGTCCCACGATCGGGCGCTGTCGCACGCCGACTCGGTGACGTGTCTCACCTGCCACCACATCGGCTACACCAGCGACGCCGTTCAGGCGGCGGCGCGGCGCGAGGCGGCGTGCCGAGGGTGTCACGAGAGACTCGAGCCGGCGCACGGCGACGTTCCGGAGGGAGCGCCCGGGTGCGCCCAGTGTCATGATATCCATGATGACCCACCGCTCCGGCTGGAGGCGCCGCCGCCGGAGCGTTGCCGAACCTGCCACGAGAAGCCGCACGCGCTCCACGCAAACCTGACCGAGAACGCTCCTTCGTGCACGGACTGTCATACGGCGCATTCCCGGCGCCCGTTGCATGCAGAGGACGCCCGGGTATCGCAGCGGTGTGCCTCCTGCCACGCGGGCGCCCACCCTTCCCATCCGGTGGCCAGGACGGGGACGCGATGCACGCTATGCCACAGCCTGGCAGCCGATCCGGCTGCGTCCGCCGTTGCGGCCGGGGCGCGACTCGCCGCGACGTGCACCGCGTGTCACCGAGATCTGCCCGCCGCGCACGCGTCCGCACGCGAGCAAGCGCCCCTGTGCACCGATTGCCACTCGTTCGCGCACGATCCACCACTGCCGGGAGCGGCACCCGCCATATCGGAGCGGTGCGGCGCCTGCCACGGCGAGGAAATGCAAGAGTACCGGTCTGGCGGGCACTCCGCCGGACTCGCGGGGGAGCGTCCCAACGAAGATCTTCCGACCTGCTCGACGTGCCACCCCATGCACGCGGCTGAACGCGAAGGCCTGGCCGACGTCCGGCTCGCCGCCACCGTTCGCTGTATCGAGTGCCATTCCAACGAGCTGCTCGCGCGCAAGTACGACCTCCCGGACCGCGCAGGCCGCTCCTACACCGAGGACTTCCACGGGGAGACGGTCCAGTTTCTGTCGCAGCGGGCGGGCGCTCAAGCGCGCGTGCTGATCTGCTCGGACTGCCACGGGGCGCACGCGGTGCGGCAGGAGGGCGTCCCGCTCGCGGAGGTGTGCCTGCGTTGCCACCAGAACGGCGACTCGAAGCTCGCCGGCGCCTGGCTGGGCCATGCGCCGGTGGGGCCGCGGAACCGGCCGGTCATTTGGCTGATCCGCCTGTTCTACTACGTCCTGATCCCGTTCGTGCTGGCCGGACTCGGGCTGAACATCGGCTTCCACCTGGTGGACCAACGACGCAAAGGGGCCAGAGTACTCGAGACTCCGGGAATCAAGCGCCTCCGGGCCCGCCTCGCGCGCAAGCGGGACCCGGCACCTGCCACGGTGGTGCGCTTCAGCCGGCTGGAGCGGCTCGAGCACCTGGGCGCTATGACCACGTTCATCCTCCTGGTCGTGACAGGCCTGCCGCAGACGCGGCCGGACCTGTCAGCAGCCCAGGCCATCATCGGGTTCTTCGGTGGGATAGGGACGGCGCGCCTCATTCACCGCATTGCGGGCTTCACGTTCGCGGCGCTGCTGATCCTGCACGTCAGCCGTGCGGTGGCCGCCGCGATCAGGAGACGACGCCTGCCCGTCATGACGCCGACCCGAAACGACTTCCTGGACACGCTGCATACCGTGCGGCACTTCGTGTGGGGCACGCCCAGGCCGAAGACGGGCAAGTTCGACTTCGCCCAGAAATTCGAATACTGGGGCCTCTTCCTGGGTGGCACGCTCATGAGCGTGACCGGACTCGCCCTGGTTTTCGACGAGCTCATCACCCGGATCCTGCCAGGGGAAGCATGGGCCGCGTTCCGGGTCATGCACGGCCTCGAGGCCACGCTCGCCGTCCTGGTCGTGGCGCTCTGGCACTTCTACGGCGTGATCCTGCGCCCCGAGATCTTCCCGCTGGACACGTCGATCCTTACCGGCAAGGTCACGGTCGACCGGCTGAGGGAGGAGCACCGCCTCGAGTACGAGCGGCTGTTCCCGCACGGGCCGGCGGCGTAGCGCGGCCGAGAACCCGGGAAGGGTCTCGCCGCGGCTATGACTCCAGCGCGAACTTTCGCAGCCGGTTCCGGATCTGGTGGCGGCTGAGCCCGAGCAGCGCGCCCGCGGCGGTCCGGTTCCCCCCCGTGCGGCGCAACGCTTCCAGGAGCAGGCTGCGCTCGAGCGCCTGGAGGTCCACGCCCTCGGGCCCGAGATCGAGCACAGCCGTCGGCCGCCGGCCGGCGTCGCGCAGCTCCGGCGGCAGCATCTCCAACGTCAGCACGTGATCCTCCGCGAGCAGAACGCTGCGCTCGATCACGTTGCGCAGCTCGCGCACGTTCCCGGGCCAGCGGTGCTGCGCGAGGCGCGCCAGCGCCTCCGGCGTGATGCCGCGGATCCTCTTGCCGAACTCCCGATTGAACTCCTCGATGAAGGTCTTCGTCAGCGCCGGGATGTCGGCCGGTCGCTCTCGCAACGGGGGGATTCGAATCGGCACCACCTGAAGCCGGTAGAAAAGATCGGCGCGGAAGCGGCCCGCCTCGACCTCCACGGCGAGCTCCCGGTTCGTCGCGGCCAGCACGCGCGCATCCACGCGCAGGTCGCGCGTCCCGCCGAGTCGGCGGAAAACCTTGTCCTCGATGAAGCCGAGCAGCTTGCCCTGCAGTCGCGGCGTGAGCTCACCGATCTCATCGAGGAAGAGCGTGCCGCGGTCCGCCAGCTCGACCAGGCCGCGCTTCTGGGTATGCGCGTCGGTGAACGCGCCCTTCTCGTGGCCGAAGAGCTCGGACTCCATGAGCGTCTCCGACAGGGCCGAGCAGGTCACGTTCACGAAGGGCCCGGCCGCGCGCGGGCTGAGCTGGTGCAGCAGCCGCGCGATCATCCCCTTCCCCGTGCCGGTCTCGCCCGTGATCAGCACCGTCGTGGAATCCGCCGGTGCCACGCGCTCGATCAGGGCGAAGACCTCCTGCATCGGCGCGCTCGCGCCCACCATGCCGCCCGCCCGGCCGAAGCGCTCGCGCAACGCGCGTACCTCTCGCCGGAGCGCGGTCCGCTCCAGCGCCGAAGCGAGCGTCGCCTCGAGGCGCTCGAGCGAGAACGGTTTCTCCAGGTAATCGGCGGCGCCCAGCTTGAGCGCCGCCACCGCGGATTCCACGGTGCCGTGCGCCGTGATCATCACGCACGCCGCGTCCGTGTCTCGGACCAGCTCGGCGAGCAGCTCGGTGCCGTCTCCGTCGGGCAGGCGCACATCGAGCAGCGCTACATCGGGCGGCGCTTCCGCTACGAGCGCGCGCGCCTGCGCCAGCGAGCCCGCCTGGCCGACGTCGTACCCCAGCCCGCCGAGCCGCTCGGCAATGATCAGTCGGAAGAAATCGTCGTCATCGACAACGAGGATTCGTGCGTCCGCCATGGAATCCCGCTGCTCAGTCCGCGCACCTCGGCCGCGCGTGCCGGAAGGTGAATCGTGACCGTGGTCCCCCGCCCAGGCCGGCCCTGAATGCCGAGCCGCCCCTCATGCGCCGCGACGATGCGCGCGACCAGGGGGAGCCCCAATCCGGTGCCGAGCGGCTTCGTCGAATAAAACGGTCGCAAGACCCGCTCGACTTCTTCGGGCGGAATGCCCGGCCCGGTGTCCTCGAATTCCAGCCGCAGGCCGCCCTCGGCGGTCGCGCCCGCGCGGACCGTGAGCGTGCCTCCGGCCGGCATCGCCTCCACCGCGTTCAGCAGCACGTTCAGCACGGCCTGCTCCAGGCGGCGGCGATCGCCGGCGACGTCGGGCGCGCCGGCGTCGTACTCGCGCAGGATCGTGACGCCCCGGGTCGCCGGGTGTGCGGCCACCTGAGCCAGCGCCGCGTTCAGCAGCTCGCGGGGGTCGACGCGCTCCCGCTCCAGGCCGCCGGGCCTGGCCAGTGCGAACAGATCGCGCATGATTTCGGCGAGCTTCTCGAGTTGCGCGTCGATCGCGTGCACGAGCGCCTGGCCGCGCTCGTCCGGCACGTACTGGCGTTCCAGCAGCTGCATGGCCGCGCGCACCGAGGCGAGTGGACGCTTGAGCTCGTGCGCCATCTCCGCGGCCAGCTCCCCGACTTCCGCCAAGCCGGCCTGCTCGGTCAGCTTGCGCTGGTGCGCGGCGGCTTCCGCCTCGGCCGCCCGCTCCTTGTCGATCAGCTCGGCGACCGATGCCTCGAGCGCGCTCAGCTCCGCCTCCGGGCGAGCGGCCGGCCCGCCGCCCGCGAGCAGGCCAGAGACGCGCTGCAGCGGGGCGACGACTTCGCGCTCGAGCATGGTGAAGAGGATCGAAGCGAGGGCGAAGAGCGAGGCGAGCAGCAGCCCGATGCCCAGACGGGCGCCACGGTCCATGGCGGCCTTCACGGGCGCCACGGAGAACTGCACCTCCAGCAGTGCGGCGCCGGGCGCGGTCAGCGGCAGGAACGCGCGCACGGCCTCGCCCGACGGCGCCCGACGGACCACGCCGCGCGGCGGGAGCGCGCTGGCGGCCGGAATCCACAGGCCAGGGATACGCAACCCTGCCTCCGCCGCCGTGGTGGAGAGCACGACCGAGCCATCGCCGGCGTAGACCCGCGCCACCATGACGGGGGCGCTGCGCACCAGCGTTCGCAGAACGCGGCGCGCTTCCGCGGGGTCCGCCGAGCGCAGGGCGGACTCCAGCGGGGCACGCAGGGAGCCCGCCACGAGCAACGCCTGCTGCTCCGCGGCCGCCAGCGCCTCGCGCCGCCAGTAGCGGAACGACAGGTAGGTGGAGATGCCGAGCACCGCGATGCCGGCGCCCGCCAGTGTGATCAGCAACTTGCTCCGCAGCGACAGCTCCCGCAGCCGAGCGCGCGCCTTCGCCATGTCTCGCCCCCTGCCTCGGGGGTGCCAGTTCGCCCCAGCCCGCCGCGAAGCGCGGGGACATCCTGCCCCGCGCGGCACGAAGTGCGACCGCGGCCGCGGCGCGCCGCTGCGCGGATTTTCCGCGCAGCCCGCGCCGCAGCCGCGCTCTCTAAGCGCAACCCCCACGCCACTGCGCGCCCGCGCTCACGCCGCCAGCAGCGCCAGTGCGGCCACGGCGGTGGCATCCGCCACGAGTGCCGCGCCCAGCCCACGCAGCCAGTAGACGGCGCCGAAGACCAGCCCCGGCACCAGCACCGCGAGGAGCAGGTAACCCGTGGTCGCCAGCGCCGTCGGGAACCCGATCGCGAGCACGCCGGGCAGGTACAACCCCGCCTGCACCAGCGCCGCGGCGATGACGGCGAGCAGTGCGGCCGCCGGTCGCGGCACCGCGTGCCAGCGCAGCAGCAACCAGACCAGACCCGTGACCAGGAACAGCCGCAGCAGCACCTCGTCCACGATCGCCCGGCTGACCGCCAGGACCAGGGCGCCGGCCGGACCGGCCTCCCGCAGCGTGGCCGGCGCAGCATAGGGTGCGCCGTGGAACGGCAGCGCGACCAGCCCCAGCACGATGCCCAGCGCCACCGCGACCGCGGCCGCAGCCAGATCCCGTCCGCGCGCCGTGAGCGTGAGCCCCGGCCGCGGCGCCGGCAGCGCGCGCAGCACGCGCAGCGAGACCGTCACGAGCGGTCCGACGATCCACAGCGTCGCCACGACTGCGAGCATGAACGCGCCCGTCTCGGTCACGCGCAGCTCCAGGCCCCACAGCATTGGCCGGTGCGCGAGGAAGTTCACGAGCAGCGCACCGAACGCCGCCGCGACCAGCGCCGTGCCCATGCGCCGATCGGGCCACCGCTCGTACCCATTCCGAATCCCCTTCCAGCCGGCCAGGGCCGCACCCGCCACCATCGCCACACCCCCAAGCGCCGCCACAGCCACCGCCGCGAGCGCGAGCCAGCGCTCCACGTACAGAGCCACCACCGTCATCGCGATCCAACCCGCCACCAGCCAGCCCACGGCCAGCGCCGGCACCGAGTAGACCAGGGCAAGCGCCACCGCGCGCACTGCGTCCCCCCACCCCATCCCCGCCGGCCGGCCCAGGTAACCCAGCACGGCCCCGTGCATGAGTCCCAGCACCGCCCCCACCACGAAGAGCGCCGAGCTCGTCAACAGCAAACCGCTCCCGCTCAGCCGCCCGCTCAGGGTCATGACTGCCACCACGAAGCCGCCGAGCATCACGCCGCCCCCGACTGCCCAGCTCAGCGCGATCCAGCCGGGCAAAGCGATGCTGCGTGGCACCGCCGCCGGCGTCCGGTCACTCCATGTCCCGACTCCCATGACGCCCTCCTTTCCTCGGGTCGCCCGCGACGCGGGCGCTTCCGCGACCCCAGGGTTACAAGGACGGGGCCGTCACAGGACCAGCGGCCGAAATTGCTGCGGAGAAACACGTTAGCGCTACGATCGCCCGCCACCACCGGCGGGGATGATCCGAAAAATCGCGCGAAATCGCGCGCCTGGCCGCGCGAATCCGCGCGCGGGCTCGAGTGTGTGAAGGGAGGAGACGGTTACGGCTCGAGGCGCGGACGCGCGCCTATCCGCGCATCCGGCCGCAATCGGAAGGGGTACGCGGCGACGGCGTCGATCTCACGCGGCGTGGGCGACCCATGCTGATCGTATGGAAGAGTGCCGGCGTGTACTCCGATGCGGCTGCAACACAGAGGAGCGACCAGTACAACCGTCGCGTTCACCGCTGCGCGGAGTCGCGGGGCTCGGGGTGACTTTCGGCCAGCCCCGGCGCCAGCGCGCGGGCCCGCCGCATGGCCGAGTCCGCCGCGGCCGTGTCGCCCAGCGCGAGCTGCGCCATGTACACGCCGAACCACGTGGCCGCCACGTCCGGTCCCAGCTCCGCCGCCGCCCGGTAATGCCGCAGTGCGCCGACATAGTCCCGGCTCCGGTAGGCCGCGTTCCCACTGTCCAGCGCCGACGTCACGCCCGGCGTCGGCTCCGGTGCGAGCTCCACGCGCCCGGTCCGGGCTGCCTCCGGCTCGGCTCCATTGCAACCGGCGAACAGCCATACGGCCGCCAACGCCCGCACCGCTCTACCCACGATCCTCATCGATCGCTGTCCGCTGTGACCGGGAAACGAGGGTCCCATACTCCCGCCGGAGGTGCCGGGCACCTGGTGCGGAAGCGCCCCCGCCGGTCGCAGCATCTGTGCCCCCGGACGCCCGCCGCAACCGCAGCCCACCTCTCGGACAGAGCCCCGGGCGGCGGCCCGCAACCGCGCACGCTTCCAGGCCGCTTGCCATCACCCGCGCTTTTTCCGGGTCAGGGCGCGGCGGGCGCGTGCTGTCGCGAATTGTCCCAGCTGCCTGCGGGGCCTGGGGACATCCTAGCCCAGGGTGGGCGGATTTGGGCACGTATTTCATTGCCAGCAAAGGGATTAGGACGGTCGCCCGGTGGTATCGCCATTGCGCCGCAGGCGAGCGTACCCGCGTGTGCGCGCGGGCGGGGCGCGCCGGCGGCTGGTCCGTCGGCTGGACTTCTTCGAGAAAGAGGACGCCGTGATCCGGCCCGCGGGGCCCGCTGTGGGCGCGTTGCTGCTGCTGCACACCGGTGCCGCGCTCGCGCAGGGGGTGCGTGTCAGCGGCTCGACGAGCGCGCAGTACTTCGAGGTCCGGCCCCTGGTGACGGACAGCGTGGCGGTCGAGACCACCGATGGCGCCGGCGTCCTGCGACGTGCCGGCAACGGCGTGCCCGTGCGCTGCTTTCCGGGCGAGAGCTTCTGCCGCTACTACCGCGCGGTCGATCCGGTCTCGACGCTGCCGCTCATCCAGGATGTGCGCGTCAGCGCCTGGGGCTTCGTACCCGGGCTGCGCCTGTACGCGCACGTGCGCGGCCGCGCTGCGCTGGGGGATGCGCGCGACCTCTGGCCGCGCGCCGACGATCGCTTCGACGCCCTCGCTCTCTTTCTCGAGCTCGATCGTGGCTTCCTGCGCGCCCGGGCGGGGCGACAGTGGAAGAGCTCGGGTCTCGGCCTCTACAACTTCGACGGCGGACTCGTCCGGCTGCAATCGGCAGGCGGGCTCGGTCTCGAGCTCTTCGGCGGCTGGGGACTGGTGCGAGGGCTGAATGAGCCTGTCACGGCGGGCGCGCTGCGGGCGATCGAGGAGCTCGCGCCCGACGAGCGCACCTATCTCGTGGGCGCCGAAGCGCGGGTCGGACCGTGGCGGTCGTTTCAGGCCAGCGTGCTCTACCAGCGGGAGATCCGCCGCGACCGCGCGGCGCTTCATTCCGAGCGCGTCGCCGCGGACGCGTCGCTGCGCGTCGCAGGCTCACTCGTCGCGGGCGATCTCGAGCTCGACCTGGCGGGCGGCGCCGTGAACGAGGCGAGGCTGCGGGCGGATCTACCGTCCACGGCGGCCTGGGGCGCCGGCGTCGAGGTGAGACGCTACCAGCCGTACTTCGATCTGTGGACGATCTGGGGCGCGTTTGCGCCCGTCGGCTACAGCGAAGCGCTCGGCCGCGTGCATTGGGATGCAGGTAGCGAGCTCGACCTCCGGGCTCGCGGCGGCTGGCGGCGCTATGACGAGTCGGGTGCCGGCCTCTCCTTCGCGCCGCTGCGCCGCGACGGCTGGCGCCTGGGCGCGGATGGCGCCTGGCGCTTTGCCGCCGCGTGGACCCTCCAGGCCGGCTACCAGGTCGACGTCGGCTTCGGCGCGGCGCGCGCGGACGGAGACCTGGGTCTCCGACGCGAGCTCGGCGAGCGCGCCTCGCTCGCCGCGCGCCTGTCCGCGTTCCAGACCGCGCAGGAATTCCGCATCGGCGAAGGGACGGTGCTCGGACTCGCGCTCGAGGGCGGCGTGCGCGCGCGCGCCGGTACGCGCCTGGCGGGCAGCCTGCAGGCCTACCACCATCGGAGCAGTGTGGCCGCGGGTCCCGACTGGACCCAGTTGCGGGCGTCGCTGCGAGTAGAGTGGGCGCTGGGCGCCGAGCCCGGCCAGCGGGCGGCAGGAGGTGGGCGTTGATCGGGCGGCGCTCGCTGCGGTTGCTGCTTGTGCTGACGGCCGCCGGATCCGGCGCCTGGACGCTGACGCAGCGACAGGGGTTCCCGCACGAGCGGCACGCGCACCTCTTTCCGGTTTGTGCCGGTTGCCATCAGGAGGACGACGCCGGCGCCCCCACGTATCCGGACCCGCAGCTGTGCGCGGCGTGTCACGACGGCGCCGAGCGGGAGCGCGTGGCGTGGAGCGGTCCGCGGGTCCGGCCCTCGAACCTGCGCTTCTCGCACGGGGAGCACGCGCGCCTCGCAGAGCAGGCGGGTGCGGGCGTCGATTGCGGCGGCTGCCACACCAGCTCGGTCGCGGGCGCCGGGGCGGTTGTGCCGGCCGCCGCAGCCACCTGCCTTGCCTGCCACAAGGCGGCGCCAGAGCACCTGAATCCGGCCAGCGATTGCCGCGCATGCCACCGCCCATTGGCCGAGGCGCCCGGGCTGTCCACCGA
>JACQVG010000047.1 GCA_016209905.1 Gemmatimonadota bacterium
CACACTTGTCGTCGGCATCCCCGGCGGGTAGCCTTCCCGCTTCCGCCTCGCGCACCCAAAGGGCCGCACCATGCCGCGCACCGAGTTCATCAGCACCGGCTTCTACGTCCCCGAGCGCGTCGTCTACAACGACGAATTCACGCAGTGGATGGACACGTCCGACGAGTGGATCCGGACGCGAACGGGGATCACGGAGCGCCGCTGGGCGGCCGAGGGCCAGCTCGGCTCCGATCTGGCCGCGGAGGCGACCAAGGTCGCCCTCGAGCACGCGGGCATGCGCGCCGGCGACCTCGACTGCATCGTGTACTGCACCCTTTCCCCCGACTACTTCTTCCCCGGGGGCGGCGTCTATCTCCAGCGCAAGCTCGGCCTCGCGGACATCCCGTGCCTCGACGTCCGGAACCAGTGCACGGGGTTCATCTACGGCCTCTCCGTCGCCGACGCATGGATCAAGAGCGGGCAGTATAACCGGGTACTGCTGGTCGGCGCCGAAGTGCATTCGACGGGCATGGACCTCAGCACGCGCGGGCGAGATCTGGCGGTGCTCTTCGGTGACGGCGCCGGCGCGGCGATCCTGGGACCGACGGCCGACGCGGGTCGAGGGGTGCTCTCCACGCACCTGTTCGCCGATGGCAGCCAGGCGGAGCTGCTGTGGTGCGATCTCGGCGGCACGGCCCACAAGCCCCGCATGACGCCGGAGCACCTGGAGGCGGGGCTCCACTTCCCGGTCATGCAGGGCAGGGAGGTCTTCAAGCACGCGACGACGAAGATGCCGGAAGCCGTCGCGGCGGCGCTGGCGACCAACGGCCTGTCTACGGCCGACATCAAGCTGCTCATTCCGCATCAGGCCAACCTTCGCATCTCGGAGATGGTGCAGCGGCGGATGGGGCTTCGTGACGACCAGGTGTACAACAACATCCAGCGCTACGGCAACACCACGGCCGCTTCGATCCCCATCGCGCTCGACGAGTGCGTGCAGGCGGGGCGGCTCGCCCGCGGAGACCTGGTGGTGCTCACCGCCTTCGGCTCCGGCTTCACGTGGGGCAGCGCGGCGGTCCGCTGGTAGGCGCTTTTCCGCACCGCAGCGTGGTCGTGGTGCCCGCCGGCGCCGCGCCTTAGATTCCGGGGCCATGACCGCCTCGCTGGACGCGAGCAGGGCCCAGCGTCTCGACCTTCTCTGCATCGACACGATCCGCACCCTGGCCATGGATGCGGTCGAGCAGGCCCAGTCTGGGCACCCCGGGACGCCGATGGCCCTCGCCCCGCTCGCCTTCCTGCTCTACACGCGACACCTGCGCCACAGCCCCGGCCATCCGGACTGGCCCGACCGGGACCGCCTGATCCTCTCGGCCGGGCACGCGTCCATGCTGCTGTACGCGTCGCTGTTCCTCACCGGGTACGACCTGTCCCTGGACGAGATCCGCCGCTTCCGCCAGTGGGGCAGCAAGACGCCGGGGCATCCGGAGCGCGGCCTGGCTCCGGGCGTCGAGACGACCAGCGGCCCGCTCGGCCAGGGATTCGCCAACGGCGTCGGCATGGCGATCGCCGAAGCACATCTCGCCGCGCGCTTCAACCGGCCCCGGCACACCATCGTGGATCACCACACCTTCGTGATCGCGAGCGACGGCGACCTGATGGAAGGGATCTCGCACGAGGCGGCCTCACTGGCCGGGCATCTGCGCCTCGGCAAGCTGATCTCCTTCTACGACGACAACCACGTCACGATCGAAGGCCCGACGGACCTGGCGTTCAGCGAGGACGTCCCGCTGCGGTTCGCCGGCTACCGGTGGCACGTGCAGACGGTCGAGGACGGCAACGACGTGGCCGCTCTCGACGCGGCCATCGCGCGGGCCAAGGAGGCGCGGGACCGCCCGTCGCTGGTCCGGATCCGGACCCACATCGCCTGGGGCAGTCCCCACAAGCAGGACTCGGCGGAGGCGCACGGCGCGCCGCTCGGCAAGGACGAGGTCGCGCTGACCAAGCGGGGGTACGGTTGGACTTCCCAGGAGCCGTTCCACGTCCCGCCCGAGGCGCTGGCGCACGCGCGCCGGTGCGTCGGGCGGGGCGAGGCGTGGGAAGCCGAGTGGCGGGATCGGCTCGCCGCGTATCGGCGCGCGCACCCCGACCTGGCCGCGGCGTTCGAGGCGGCGCTGGCCGGGACGCTGCCCGACGGCTGGGCGCAGGTGCTCCCCGCCTTCACCGCCGCGGACGGCGCGCAGCCGACGCGCGCCGCGTCGGGCCAAGTGCTGAACGCGCTCGCGCCGGTCGTGCCCACCCTGATCGGCGGCGCCGCGGACCTGGCGCCGTCCACCAACACCCTGATCAGGGGCAGCAGGGATTTCGAGGCGGGGAGCTACGACGGTCGCAACCTCCGCTTCGGCGTGCGCGAGCACGGCATGGCCGGCGTGCTCAACGGCATGGCGCTGCACCGAGGTGTCCGGCCGTACGGCGCGACGTTCCTGATCTTCTCGGATTACATGCGGCCGGCCATCCGGCTCGCCGCGCTCATGGAGCTGCCGGTCATCTACGTCTTCACGCACGACAGCATCGGCCTGGGCGAGGACGGTCCCACGCACCAGCCGATCGAGCAGCTCGCGGCGCTGCGGGCGATCCCGCACCTCACGGTGATCCGGCCGGCGGACGCCACGGAAACGCCCTACGCCTGGCGGGCGGCGCTCGAGCATCGGGACGGTCCGGTGGCGCTCGTGCTCACGCGCCAAAAGGTCCCGCTGATCGACCGGTCGGTGCATGCGTCGGCGGAGGGCGTGCTCGCGGGCGGATACGTCCTGGCGGAGGCGGGCGGCGGTGTGCCGAAGGTGGTGCTGATCGGCACCGGCTCCGAGGTCGCGCTCTGCCTCGGCGCGCGCGAGATTCTGGAGCGCGGCGGCGTGCCCGCGCGGGTGGTGAGCATGCCGAGCGTCGAGATCTTCGCGCGCCAGGGCGCGGCGTACTGCGATGCGGTGCTGCCGCCGTCCGTGCCCGCGCGGCTCGCGGTCGAGGCGGGGCAGACCTTCGGCTGGCACCGCTGGGTCGGACCGGGCGGCGACGTTCTCGGCCTCGAGCGGTTCGGGGCGTCGGCGCCCGGCGAGCGCATCTTCCGGGAGCTGGGGTTCACGGCCGAGAACGTGGCGGCGCGCGCGCGCGCCCTATTGGACTGAGGAGGTCGCGATGGCACGGCAATCGCAGGCGGGCGGGCCCCTACAGGCCCTCGCGCGGTACGGCCAGAGCGTCTGGCTCGACTACATCCACCGGGCGATGCTTCGCGGCGGCGAGCTCAAGCGGTTCATCGAGAACGACAGCGTACGGGGCGTGACCAGCAATCCGACAATCTTCGAGCAGGCGATCGGCGGCAGCGACGCGTACGACGAGGCAATCGCGCAACTGGCGGGGGCCGGCGAGGGCGCGCAGGCGATCTTCGAGTCGGTCGCGGCGGCGGATATCGGCGCGGCGGCCGAGCTCTTCCGTCCCATCTACGACATGTCGGCGGCGGGCGACGGCTTCGTCTCCATGGAAGTCTCGCCGCGGCTGGCCCGCGATACCGACGGGACGGTGGCCGAGGCGCGGCGGCTCTGGGCGGCTCTGGGTCGCCCGAACGTCCTCATCAAGGTGCCCGGCACGATCGAGGGACTGCCGGCGGTCACCCAGCTCATCGCGGACGGGATCAACGTGAATGTGACGCTGCTGTTCGCGGTCGAGCGCTACGAGCGGGTCATTGACGCCTATCTGACCGGGCTCGAGCGGCGCGCGGCGGCGGGCCAGCCGCTGGACGGTGTGCGATCGGTGGCGAGCTTCTTCGTGAGCCGCGTGGATACGGAGACGGACCGGCGCCTCGAAGCGCTGACCGCGGCGGGCGCGAGCCCGGCCGAGCGGACGCAGCGCGAGGCGCTGCTCGGCACGGCGGCGATCGCCAACGCGAAGGTGGCCTACCAGTCGTACGTGGCGGGCTTCGAGGCGCCGCGCTTTCGCGCGCTGATGGCCAAGGGCGCGGCCGTGCAGCGGCCGCTGTGGGCGAGCACCGGCACCAAGAACCCGCGCTACTCGGACACGATGTACGTGGACGGCCTCATCGGGCCGGATACCGTGAACACCATGCCGCCGGCCACGCTGCGGGCGTTCGCCGAGCACGGGCGCGCGACGCGCACGCTGGACGCCGATGTCGAGGGGGCGCGCCGGCAGCTCGCCGAGCTGGAGGCGGTCGGCGTGAGCCTGCGCGAGGTCACTGACCAGCTCGAGGTGGAAGGCGTGAAGAAGTTCGCGGATTCGTACGCGGGCGTTCTCGCCGCGGTCGAAGCCAAGCGCGGGCGCCTCGCCACCTCGTCCCGCGGCTAGGGGAGGGGTGCTCGACGCCGCCGTAGAGCGGCGCCTGGCGGCCGAAGGCGCCGACGCCGTTCGGCGGCTCGCGGCGAGAGACCCCGGCCTCTGGACGGCCGACCCCGAGCAGCAGGCTGCGGTCGCGGCCCGGCTGGGCTGGCTGGCCGCCCCGGAGGCCCTGTCGCGGCGCAGCGACCAGCTGCTGGCCTTCGCGAACGAGGCGCGCGCGGCCGGATTCACGCGGGTGGTCCTCATCGGCATGGGGGGCTCGAGCCTCGCGGCGGAGGTCGTCTTCGGCACCTTCGGCTTGCGGGCCGGCTACCCTGGGCTTGTAGTCCTCGACAGTACCGATCCGGCCGCCATCCTCCGCCTCGAAGCGACCGGCGACCTCGGCCGAACGCTGTTCCTCGTCGCCAGCAAGTCCGGCACCACGCTCGAGACGGGCGCGCTGCTCGCGCACTTCTGGTCGCGCACCGGTGGGCGGGGCGAGCAGTTCGCGGCGATCACGGATCCCGCGACCCCGCTGGCCTCCCTCGCTCGCGAGCGGCGGTTTCGCCGGCTGTTCGAGAGCGCGCCCGACGTCGGCGGGCGATACAGCGCCCTCTCATACTTCGGCCTGGTGCCCGCGGCTGTGGTGGGGGTGGACGTGGCCTCGCTCCTCGAGCGCGCCTGCCGTATGGCGAAAGCCTGCCTCCTTCCCGCGGCGGAGAATGCCGCCGCCGGGCTCGCGGCGCTCCTCGCCGAGGCATGGCGCGCGGGCCGCGACAAGCTCACCCTCGTGATGGCGCCGGCCTTCGCCTCTCTCGGCGCGTGGGTCGAGCAGCTCGTCGCGGAAAGCACGGGCAAGGACGGCAAGGGGCTGCTGCCCATCGTGGACGAGCCGCTCGCGCTTCCCGATGCGTACGGGTCCGACCGGCTCTTCGTCGCCGTCCAGGACGGGCGCTCGCCGGACCCGGCCGGCGCCCGCGCCCTGGCGGCGCTCGAGCGGGCGGGGCACCCGGTCGGCCGGATCGTCGTCGGCGAGCCGCTTGAGCTGGGGGCGGAGTTCTTCCGGTGGGAGGTCGCGACGGCGCTGGCGGGCGCGTGGATGGGTCTCAACCCCTTCGACGAGCCGAACGTCGCGGAGAGCAAGGCGAACACCGAGCGCGTGCTGGGCGAGCTGGCCGAAGGAGCGTCCCCGGAACCCGCGGTCGCCGATCCGTCGCCTCTCGCGGAGGCCCTGGCTCGGTGGGTGGCGCTGATCCGGCCGGGGGACTACGTCGCCCTGCTCGCGTACGTCGAGCCGAGCGCCGAGCACGCGCTCCTCGTCTCAAGGATGCGCCGTGCGCTCCGCGACGCGCTGGGCGTGGCAACCACGGCGGGCTTCGGGCCCCGCTTCCTCCACTCCACGGGCCAGCTCCACAAGGGTGGCGGCGGGGGCGGCGTCTTCCTCCAGATCGAGACCGACGATGCCGTCGATCTACCGGTTCCCGGCGGCGCCTACAGCTTCGGGCAGCTGAAGCTCGCCCAGGCGCTCGGCGATTACCGCGCGCTGGTAGGACGCGGGCGGCGGGTGCTGCGAGTGCGGGTCGAAGAGCTCACGCGAATCGCCGCCGCGCTCGACGCGGCGCTCGGCGCCCGCGCGCGGCACGGCTGAGGGGGCGAGCCAGGTCGCCG
>JACQVG010000053.1 GCA_016209905.1 Gemmatimonadota bacterium
CCCCTTCGCCGGGACGGGCCGCACCCGGGAAGCGGCGCGTCGTCCGGTGATTCTCGCGAAGCACGGCTGGCGCATCGCGCTGTTCGCGGTGACGCGCGCCTACAACCCGGCCCCCAACGCGTTCTACCGGCACGTGGGGTCGCGCCACATCGCGTACGCGGACACGGCCTGGCTCTACCCGGCGATCCGCCGCATCCGGGCGGACAGCGCCGCCGACCTCGTGGTGCTGAGCATCCACGCCGGAGACGAGTACACGCCGCTCCCCGACCAGCGACTCGTCGACTTCGTGCGCGGCGCGGTGGACGCCGGCGCGGACATCGTCCTCGGCCACCACCCGCACGTGCTGCGGCCGGTCGAATGGTACCGCGGGAAGCCGATCGCCTACTCGCTCGGCAATTTCATCTTCCAGCAGCGGCCGCCCTGGACCAACCTGTCGGCGATCTTCCAGTTCACGGTCGAGCCGGACGGCACCATCACCGTGGGCCTGGTGCCGATCCGCGTGGGATTCCAGGCCACCCTGGCCGACAGCGCCGCCGGCGACAGCGTGCGAACCCGGATGCAGCTCTCGCCCACGGCGCCCACGGTTTCCTCGACGCAGACCCGATGAACCCCAACTCGCTCGCCTTCCTCAAGCGTCTGCTCGACACCCCCGGCCCCTCCGGGTTCGAGACGGCGCCGGCCCGCGTCTGGCGGGAGGAAGCCGGCAAGTTCGCCGACGAGGTGACGGCGGACGTGGCATGGTGCGTTGATCGGTTGAGGCCGCCGGGTCAACTCCAGAGCGCTTCGGGCTCCTCGTCGAGGCCGAGTGGCTCGCCCGCGAGAACAAGCGCACCACCCGCGCCCTGCAGGAGGCCAAGCTCAAGCTCTCTCAGGCGGCCATCGAGGCCATCGACTAGCCGCCGCGCCGCGAGCTCGACAAGACCCTCATCCGCCAGCTCGCGACCTGCCAGTGGATCGCCGCCCACCAGAACGACCTCGTGATCGGCGCCACCAGTACGGGCAAGAGCTTTCTCGCCTGCGCGCTTGCTCAGCAGGCGTGCCGCAAGGGCTACCGCGCCTACTACCGCCGCACCTCGCGCCTCTTCGACGACCTCCGGCTCGCCCGGGCCGACGGCTCCTATGGCCGCCTGCTCGCCAAGCTCGCCCGCACCGACGTCCTGGTCCTCGACGACTGGGGCCTCGCCCCCCTCGGCGACCCGGAGCGCCGCGACGTCTTGGAGATCCTCGAAGACAGCTACGCGGTGCGCGCCACCATCGTCACCAGCTAGTTGCCGCCGACCGCGTGGCACGACTACATCGGGGAGCCCACGCTTGCCGACGCCATCTGCGACCGGTTATTTCACAACGCTCCTCGGATCGTCCTCAAGGGACCGTCCCGCCGAAAGGAGGCCACGCTCCAAGGCTGAGACCACCAGCCAGCGTCGCTCCGCTCCGAGCCCGAGCCCGACGTGTTCCCGATCACCGATCCGCGTGTTCCACATCAGCGGACTGCTTCCGAGGGGACTGGTAGGCCCCGGACGAGCGGGGCCTCGACGCGGCGGTTCGGCCGCCGGTCGCTGCCGACCTCGTCGCTCGGCGCGGAAGCATGGTTGACCACCCCTGGGCACCCTCCTAGATTGCCCAATGACAGGGGTGCCCGGGTACGGGCTGAGATCATACCCTCCGAACCTGACCCGGTTAGGACCGGCGTAGGGAGTCACCTACAGGCTCAAGGACGCTTCTTGCGCGGACCCCTGCCCGCGCGGGAGGCGTTCTCGCGTTAGGCCGAGGACCGAAGCGATGACTGACTGCGTGACGCAGATGCACTACGCCCGCCGAGGCGAGATCACGGACGCGATGCGCTTCGTGGCGGAAAAAGAGGAACTGGAGACGGAAGTCATCCGGCGCGAGGTGGCACGCGGCCGGCTGGTCATCCCCGCCAACGTCGGTCACCTCGCCGGCCAGCTGCAGCCGATGTGCATCGGCACGGTCGCCACGGTGAAGATCAACGCCAACATCGGCAACTCGGCGGTGAAGTCGAACGTGGACGGCGAGCTGGAGAAGCTCCACTTCGCGGTCCACTACGGCGCCGACACGGTGATGGACCTTTCGACAGGGGGCGGGATCGACGAAATCCGGGAGGCAATCCTCGCGGCGAGCCCGGTACCGATCGGGACGGTGCCGATTTACCAGGCGATCACCTGCGTGAAGGACGTGGCGGACCTGACGCCGAAGCAGCTTCTCGACAACATCGCGCACCAGGCGCGGCAGGGCGTGGACTACATGACCGTCCACTGCGGTATCCTCCTGGAGCACCTGCCGCTGACGATGGGGCGCGTGACGGGCATCGTGAGTCGGGGCGGGTCGCTGCTGGCCGCCTGGATGGTCGCGCACCGCGCGCAGAACCCGCTCTACACCCACTTCGACGAGATCTGTGAGATCGCGAGGGCGTACGACGTCACGCTTTCCCTCGGTGATAGCCTTCGGCCGGGCTCGATCGCCGACGCTTCGGACCGGGCGCAGTTCGCGGAACTCGAGACGTTGGGCGAGCTCACGCTGAAGGCCTGGGAGCACGACGTTCAAGTGATGGTCGAGGGGCCGGGGCACATCCCGATGCACGAGATCGAGATGAACGTCCGTTTGCAGCAGCGGCTGTGCCACGAGGCGCCGTTCTACACCCTCGGCCCGCTGGTGACCGACGTCGCGCCCGGCTACGACCACATTACGAGCGCGATCGGAGCGGCGATGGTCGGTTGGTACGGGGCCTCCATGCTCTGCTACGTGACCCCCAAGGAGCACCTCGGGCTGCCGAACGCCGACGACGTTCGCGAAGGCGTTATCGCCTACAGGATAGCGGCGCACAGCGCCGACATCGCGCGCGGGCGCACAGGGGCTCGGAACCGGGACGACGCGCTCTCGCGCGCTCGGTTCGCCTTCGATTGGAACGAGCAGTTCCGGCTCGCTCTGGACCCCGAGCGGGCGCGCTCCTACCACGACCAGACGTTGCCGGCCGAGTACTTCAAGTCGGCCGAGTTCTGCTCGATGTGCGGTCCCAAGTTCTGCTCGATGCACATCACGCGGACCATCGCCGAGGGGGTCGCCGACATCGCGGCGGGGCGGGAGCAGGTGGGGGCGCTGAGGGAGTAGGCGGCGTGCCGGTGCAGGGCCGGAGCCGCGAGGGACACGTCGTCGGCTCGCGGCCGGAGGCGGCGCCGGCCGGGCCCGCGAGCGAGGCGGGCCAATGCCTTTCCGGAACCCGGGGGGGCGCCCGCGGCTCCACTTGACATGGCCGAACGGCCTCCGGCATCTTGGCGCCTTAGGGGTACCGATCGCGCAAGCCCGCCGTCGGCGGAGGAGTCCTAGGTGGCGTACATCATCGCCGAACCGTGCATCAACGTGAAGGATCGTGGTTGCGTCGATGTCTGTCCCGTCGACTGCATCTACGAGGGGGAGGGTCAGCTATACATCCACCCCGATGAGTGCATTGACTGCGGAGCGTGCGAACCCGAGTGCCCGGTGACCGCGATTTTCGCTGAAGAGGACACTCCGCCGCAGTGGAAGCATTATATCGCACTGAACAAGGATGTCTTCACGAGCGCCAATCCGCCGGGGCCGCCGCTGAAGAAGGCTTAGCGGATCCGCTGCGAGAGGGTCCAAGCCCCCGAGGATCGCATCCTCGGGGGCTTGTTTGCACAGGAGCTCTCCGCTAGGGCCGGTGCACCGCTTCCAGGAACTCCCCAAACACGCGGCTCACGGCCGTTGGCGCCTCGAGCGGAGCGAGGTGGCCGGCCGCCGGGATGATGGTCATCGCCGCGGAGGGGATCGCAGCAGTCATCGCCTTGGACAGTTGGGGCGGAGTAAGTTCGTCCTCCTCTCCGACGACGATCAAGGTCGGCACGGCGATCGAGGCGAGGAGGGCCGTCGAGTCCGGGCGGTCGCGCATCGCGCGAAGCGCACCCACGATCCCGGCCTCGGGTGCCCGGGCGATCGTCTCGTGCAGCGACCTGACGAGCTCCGGCTGGGTCTGCTGGGTCGAGCGGCCGAGAAGGCGCGGCACCAGTCGCCCCGCGATGGCGGTTGCTCCCTGTGACGCCGCTAGCGCCGCCATCTCGTCGCGTCCGCGGCGTCCCTCGTCGCTGTCCGCGTCGGCGCGCGTGTCCGCGAGGATCAGGCCGGCGACGCGCGCCCGGTATCGCCGCAGGATCTCGAACGCGATGTAGCCTCCCATCGAGAGACCGGCGATGACGGCTGTGCTCACCCGCAGGCAATCGAGGAGACGTACGAGGTCCTCGGCGTACGTCGCCATGGAGTAGCCGTCGGCAGGAGCATCCGAGGCGCCGAAGCCTCTGAGGTCGGGCGCGATCCGGCGCCAGCCGGTGAGGGTCGCGACTTGGTGAGCCCAGAGCGAGCGGTCGAGCGGAAACCCGTGAACGAGGAGCAAGGCCCGGCCCTCGCCTCGCACGTCCACCGCCAGCGTCACCTCGCCGAGGTCGCAGCGCACCACCTCGCCCGGCCGGGCGGACACCCGGTGGCTGGGAACGCCGCTGCCCTGGGCGGCGACCGGCGGAGGGGTGGCTGACTCATCCATCGGGCACCAAGGTACGTGAAGCAAGCTCGCCGCGCACGCCGGCGCTCCCGCGCCCGACGCTGAGCTCTTCAGGCGACTGGCGAAAGCGTTCGCCGAGATCGCCCGGGTACTCAACAGGCTCCAGCAGACCAGGAATAGTCCAGCTACTCGCCCGTGGGGGCATGGCTCGACAGGCACTCCGTGACCCCAAGATGCGCTTACCGTAGCTACAGTATTACAACAGCGACGTTACTGCGTCATTGCATGTAGCTCTCAAGTTAACACAGCGTCAACACATCAACACGCCAATGTTGGCACCTCTATACACCCCGCTGTGGACAGGTGGAAAAGCGTGTGCTCTAGCAGTTGCGCCGCGCCACCAGGCCGGGCGAGCTTCCATGCCTCATGATGGTTAGAGGGTCGGAACGGCGAGCGCCGCACCGGTACGTCCGGACGCCGGCAGATCTGGCGGCGCTGATGCGACGGGTGGCGAGCGAGCCCCTCGTCGGAGTGGACACCGAGGCGGCGAGCTTCCACCGTTTCGTGGACCGCGTCTACCTGATCCAGCTCTCGAGCCGGCGGGAAACTGCGATCATCGACCCGCTGACGGTGGGGGACGTCGCAGCGCTCGGGACCCTCCTGGCCGATCCGCGCGTCGAGGTGGTCTTCCACGACGCGGACTACGACCTTCGCATACTGGATCGGGACTGCGGCTTCCGGGCGCGGCGGCTGTTCGACACGCGGATCGCGGCGCAGCTTCTGGGCGAGCCGGCGATCGGCCTGGCGGCGCTACTTGAGAAGCATCTGCGCGTGCGGCTTGACAAGAAGTTCCAACGCGCCGATTGGTCGCGTCGCCCTCTTCCACCGGAGATGCTGGAGTACGCTGCGACGGACACGCGCCACCTGCCGGCGCTGCGCGACACGTTGCGCTCGGCATTGGAACGGGGCGGTCGGCTGGCGTGGGCCGAGGAGGAATTCGCGAAGCTGGAGGGACTCCGCTGGGCGCCGCCGCAGGTGAACGGCGCCGCCTACCTGCGGGTGAAGGGTGCCAGGCTCCTGTCGCGGCGCGGCCTCGCCCTTCTGCGAGAGCTCTCTCAGTGGCGGGACGCGGTGGCTGGCGAACTCGACCGTGCGAGCTTTCGGGTGGCGTCGAACGACGCCCTACTTACGCTGGCCAGTCTCGCGCCTCGCACGCGCGACGCGCTCAGCAGGGTCCGTGGGCTCTCACCGCGTCTCCTCGCCGAGCGGGGTGGCGCGCTCCTCGAGGCGGTGGAACGCGGCCTGGCTGTGCCGGAGAAGGAGCTGCCTCGCTTTCCGCGCCGGGAGCGGCGCGAGAGCGATCCGGCGTTCAACCAGCGGGTAGAGCGGCTCAAGGTCGTCCGCAACGCCGCCGCCGAGCGGCTGGCGCTGGACCCCGGCGTGCTCTGTCCGAAGGGAACGCTGGAGGCCGTCGCTCGAGCGATGCCCAAAGCCGTGGCGCAGCTGGAAGCGATTCCGGAAATGCGGAGGTGGCAGATCCAGGTGCTTGGGACCGACTTCTCGAAGGCGCTCGCGGGCTAGCCGCCGAGGAAGGCCCGCAGCCGGGGATCAATCCTTTCCGGGGTCCAGTAGGGCGTCCACACCAGTTCGATATCGACCTTGCCTGCTCCCTCGAGCGCCTCGACGACGCTCTGGGCCTCCGCCATCATCTCCGGGCCCGAAGGACATCCGGGCGACGTGAGCGTCATCCGGACATGGACGTCGCCGCCCTCGCCGACCTCAACATCGTAGACGAGTCCGAGATCAACGATGTTGAGGTTGAGCTCCGGATCCTTGACGCTTCGGAGTGCGGTTCGGACCTGCTCCTGGGTCACCATGCCCTTAGCTCCGCAGATAGTGTCGCAACGTACCGCCGTGCGGACCCGCGATCAACCGCCCCGCCGGCAGGCAGCGGAACCGCACCCGAGCCGGTGCCGGTTCCGCGCCACGACCCGGTAGATGCCGCCGGCGAGGATCGCGACGCCCGGCACGGCGAATAGGGAAGCGGGAACGCGCCCGCCCGGAAGCAGCCGCAGAATCGTCGGTGCCGCGGCCGCACCAGCTAAGATAGCCCCCTCGGGGCTCACGAGATGCATCGCGCGCGCGAGGGCGGCAGCCGGGATCGGAGGCAGCTGGCGCAACCCCGCCGCCGACTGGAACGGAACGAAGCGCAGGCGGCTGCGCCGATCCAGCCGCGCGAGGACGCTTACCCACCCTCGACAGAAACGGCAATCACCGTCGTAGATCAGAGTCCACACCGCTGTCGCCCTCATGGGGCTGGTGGGTAATCGGCTGGGGCCGCCGCGGGGACTGGGGGAAGCCGGTCAGGACCAGACGCCGGGGATGCGGGCTGCGCACGACGGGCAGCGGCCGTCGGCGCCGAGGCGCTGCTGGAGAATCTGGTAGCCGAAGCGCTCGATCAGCAGGTCTCCGCAGCTGGGACACCATGTGCTTTCCCAGCGGCCCACCTGGCCGGGCAGGTTTCCCGCGTAGATGAACTGCAGTCCGGCGGCCCGCCCGATCTCGCACGCCCGAACGAGGTCCGCCGCCGTGGTGTTGCGAGGCTCCGTCATCCTGTAGTCTCGATGAAACGCCGTGATATGCCAGGGAATGGTGGGCGAGATGGCCGCGATCGTCTCGGCCATGCGGCGCAGGTCATCTGCGCCGTCGTTGAAACCCGGGACCGTGAGCGTAACGACCTCGAACCAGAACCCGCGCTCATACACCATCCGCATCGCGTCGAGCACGTGCTCGAGGACTCCGCCCAGCTGGCGGTAGGCCCGGTCCTGCATCGCTTTGAAATCGATCTTATAGCAGTCGGTCCACGGGCGAAGGTAGTCCAGCACCTCCGGCGTGGCGTTCCCGTTGGAGATGAATGCCGTCCGGAGCCCGGCCTCGCGCGCCAGCCGAAAGACGTCGACCGCCCACTCGGAGGTGATCAGGGGCTCGTTGTAGGACGAGCCGATCACGCGTGCCCCGCGCTCGATGCCGACGCGAACGAGGGCTTCCGGGGTGACAGCCGTCGGAGCGACTCCTGCGGCCGGGTCGCGCAGCGCCTGCGACGTGAGCCAGTTCTGGCAGTAACCGCAGTGGAAGTCGCAGCCGAGCATGCCGAAGGTCAAGCAGTCGGAGCCGGGCAACACGTGGAAGAACGGCTTCTTCTCCGTGGGATCGGTCTGCAGCGCCGCCACGTAGCCGCGGGGCACGTAAAGCGTGCCGTCGCAGTTGAAGCGCACCTTGCAGATCCCGCGCCGGTCCGGCTTGATGAGGCAGCGGTGGCCGCACGCGAAGCAGCGGACGGCGCCGCTGGATTCAGCGCGCCAGAGATCGCCCGGTGCCGAGCGCTCATCCAGCGCAGCCTGGAGCGTCGTTCCTGCCGCTTCCCGTCCGGCGATGAGGCTCGCGAGCTGGCGTGGACGGCCGGCGGCCATGGCTCAATGTTGACGAACGGCTTGCCGCCGCGCCAGGGGGGCGCTTAGGATGCCGGCGTGCGACCGAAAGCGATTGCCGCTCTTGCGCTTGCGTTCCACCTCGCGGGGTCGGCCGGGAAGCTTCGTCTGGAGGCGCAGACGGTTGCCGTCCCGCCGAGCATCGATTCCATCCGCCTGCGCGCGCATCTGTATTTCCTTTCGCACGACCTGCTCGAAGGCCGCGGCACGGGCCGCCACGGGCACGATGTCGCCAGCCTGTATCTCGCCACCGAAGCGGCGCGCCTAGGCCTGGTCGGCCCGGGCCCGGGAGGCAGCTACTTCCAGGCAGTCCCGCTGGTCGAGGTCGACATCGACTCAGCTCGAACCAGCCTCGTTCTCTCGGTCGGTCGGAGCGAGGGCGGTGACGGGACTCGCCGGCGCTTTACCTACCCCTCCGGCTTCATCCCCAACGTCGGAACGGCACGCACGTTGAGGGACTTCGGCGGTGACCTCGTCTTCGCCGGCACTGCCCGCGGAATCCTGACGCACGCCGAGCGGCTGCCGACGCTGGCTGGCAAGGTGGCCGTCGTACGGGGGACGTTTGGATCCGAGGCGGCTGCCGCGGACACTCTGCTGGCCCGGGGCGCCGCCGGCGTTGTGCATCTGGTCGGCGGCGAAGAGCGCTACGCTCTCTACGTCCGCAGTCGCGGTCGGTCTCGGATGTACAGCGCGGATGGGACACAGGGGGGGTCGTCGTTCAGTCCTGAGATTCCGGCGGTGATCGCGAGCCCGGCTCTGGAGGAGCTTCTGCTGGCCGACTGGGGGGCCGGCCCCGATCCCGATCGCCCCGACGTCCTCGCTGGCCGGCGTCTCGAGGTCGAGATCGGGCTGGGCGAGCGCCGTATCGCGCCCAGAAACGTGGCGGCGCTCCTGCTGGGAGGGGAAGAGGCGCAGCGGTCAGAAGTCGTCGTTCTTGCCGCGCACTACGACCACCTCGGCATCTCGACGCCGGATGCAAGTGGCGACTCGATCTACAACGGCTTCTCGGACAACGCGGCGGGCGCCGCCATGCTCCTGGGCGTCGCGGAAGCGATGGCCCGTGGGCGCCGGCCGGCGCGGTCGGTGCTGCTTCTCTGGTTCACCGGGGAAGAGTTCGGGTTGCTCGGATCCGACTACTTCGCGGCGCACCCGATGGTCGCGCCGCAACGGATGATTGGGGCCATCAACCTCGACGCCGGCGCGCCGCCGGCGCCGAGTGTCACCTGGCGGATCGAGGGTGGAGATGTCTCGACCCTCGGGCAACTCGCAGTCGAGGTGGCACGGCGCGCCGGCTGGGAAGCCCGGACGGCGCCGGCGACGCCGAACTCCGATCATTTTCCCCTGCTTCGGATCGGCGTGCCGGCGGTCTTTCTCATTCCCGGCCCGGGCGCGTTTGAGGGGCAGAGCGCCGAATCGTCGCGGGCACTCCGGCAGCGGTGGGATCGCTATCACCAGGCATCCGATCAGTGGGCTGCGGATTTCCCGCTGGCGGGGTTGGTGCGGTACGCGGATTTCGCGTACCGCCTCGCGACGGAGCTCGGAGCCGGGGCGCGCCCGCGCATGATCACGTCACGCTAGGGCGATTGCCAAACGGGGCGCGAGGCGCCAATATCCGCGCCTGCGCTGTCGGAGCGTCAACCGGATCTCTCACCGCGAGCTTTTCGGGACCGAGCGTTGATCCCACTGCCGGCCAACTTCATCGTGCGATGGCGCTGGCCGATCGTGGTGGCGTGGGCGCTGGGCGCGGGGCTCATGCTGCCCGTCGCGCGAGGGGTGCATCAGCGTCTTCAGGTCGGTGGGCAGAAAATACCCAACGCGGAGTCCACCCGGGCCGAAAACATCATCCGCGACCGCTTCAGCACGCCCTATGCCCAATTCGTCGTGGCCGTGGTGCGGCATGAGGCGCTGACGCTCGATCATCCGCGGTACGCGGCGTATGTGGACTCCCTCACCGTCGCCCTCGACAGGCTGCCGTTCGTCCTCCAGACGCTGAACTGGCGCCGGGCGAACGATGCGCAGTTCCGGAGCGAAGACGGCAAGATCACGTTCGTGATCGCGGGACTCCGGGGGCACAACGACAACGACGCGACGAGCTACGTGCCGCGGCTCCGCGAAGCGCTGCGGGGAACGCAGGCCACGGGCGGGCGCGGCTTCACGACCTACCTGACGGGAAGCCTGGCGTTCGACTACGATACGCGCACGGTGGCCGCCGAGGATTCGCGGTCCCTCGAGCGCAGCCTGTTCCCGCTCGCGTGGCTGCTCCTCGTCGTGGCGTTCGGAGCGATCGTCGCCGCCCTGGTCCCGGTGGCGGTGGGGTTCATCGCGATCAACGTGACGCTGGGCGTCATCGCGATGCTCACCGCGATCACGCCGATGTCGATCTTCGTGCTCAACATCACCACGATGGTGGGCCTCGGCGTGGGAATCGACTACTCCCTGCTGGTCCTGACGCGCTTCCGGGAGGAACTCGAGTCTGGCGCGAATCCGTTGCTGGCGGCGGAACGGACGATTCGCACGGCCTCGCAGGCGGTGATCACGTCCGGGGCGACGGTGATGGTAGGTTTGTTGGCTCTGCTGATCGTGCCCCTGTCGGAGACGCGCTCGGTGGGGATCGGCGGGTTGATCGTCGTCGCCGCGGCCGTCGCGCTCTCGGTCTCGTTTCTGCCGGCGGTGCTCGCGATTCTCGGCCACCGGGTGGATTGGCCGCGCGGTCTGGCTGCGAAGCTGGCGCGCTTCCGCTCCGAGGTCGGCTGGAACCGCTACGCCCTCGGAATCTCGCAGCACCCCGTGCGGGCCGTGGTGATCTCTGCGAGCGTCATCGTCGCGCTCGCCGCGCCCGCGGCATGGCTCCGGATCGGCTTGCCCGCGTCGGGGTGGTTCCCGAAGGATACGGAGGCGGGGCGCGGGCTCGAGGTGCTCGAAGCGATGGGCCAGGGAGGAGCGCTCCAGCCGCTGCGGGTGGTGCTCACTCTGCCGGACGGCGGCGCCGTACTCGACGGCGACCGGTTGCGTGGCCTGAAGGCGCTGACCGACACCTTCCGGGCCAATCCGAGGGTCAAAGAGGTGCGCGGGTTGGTCGATGTGCGCCCCGGAATTCCGCTGTGGCAGTATGCGGTGCTGTACGCCGATACGGCCAGGGCGCGGGCGCGGATGCCCGATGTCCTGCGGGCATTCGTGAGCCGCGACGGGGCAGCCACCGCCATGGATGTGATCCTGCGCGACAGCGTCACGCTGGACGGCTCGATGGCGGCGGTGGCGGACGTGCGACGCGTTCCGGTCCACGCGCTTCCAAACCTCGGACGCGCAGAGCTCGTGGTAGGCGGATTCGCCGCTTCGAGTCTCGATTTCCGTGACGAGCTGCTGCGGCGCTTTCCGTTCCTGGTCGTCCTCGTCCTCGGGGTGACCGGGCTCATGCTCGCCCTCGTGTTCCGGTCGGTGCTCGTGCCCATCAAGGCCGTCATCATGAACACGCTCTCGGTGGCGGCCGCCTTTGGCCTGACCGTGGTCGTCTTTCAGTGGGGGATCGGCGGATCGGTGATCGGGCTGGAGGGGCCGACGCGGGCGATCTTCGTGATGGGACCGGTCCTCGTCTTCGCGATCGTATTCGGGCTGTCGATGGACTACGAGGTCTTCTTGCTGGCCCGGATCAAGGAGGAGTTCGACGTTTCGCACGACAACGACGCGGCGACGACGGCCGGCCTCGCGGCCACGGGGGCGACGATCACCAGCGCGGCGCTGATCATGATCCTCGTGTTCGGCGCGTTCGCCTTCGCACGGGTGCTGGCGGTACAGCTGATCGGGTTCGGGCTCGCGGTTGCGGTGCTCCTGGACGCCACCGTCATCCGAATGGCCATGGTGCCCGCGGTCATGCACCTGGCGGGGCGGTTCAACTGGTGGCCCGGCTACCGGCGCGGAGCCGGTAGCGGTCACTACCGGCGCGGGAGCGGCGGTACGGTCGAGGTCTCGACGGACGATTGATGCTGCCGCGATGCCTGGCGGGGCTCCGGCCCGGGGGCCCGGGGGCGAGCCTGTCTCCCCGCTACTCCCGGGTCACCCGCCCGATCCGGCCCTGCCCGTTATTGCCGTACCACACGGTGTTGGTCGCATCGACGGTCAGCTTGCGTACCAGCGCGGGGCCGGTCGGGATGGGGTAGCGTGTCATCTCGCCCGTGGCGGGGTCGAGTTCGACGAGGTCGTTCAGCGACGGCTGGAACTCGTTGAACCAGACGTGGCCCGTCGAGTCTACGCTCACGGCGTATGGACCCGCGTCGCGCCCGCCCGGCGCGTCGAACTCCCTGAATTGCCGCGTGGCGGGGTCGAACCGAGCGACTTTGCCGGCTCGGAAGTAGGTCATCCAGATGCCGCCGGCGCGATCGACCGCGAGCCGCCGCACGCCGGAGTTCGGGGTTGGGGTACCGAACTCCTCGATGCGGCCCGTCCCGGGATCCACCCGGCCCAGCTTGTGGCCGTTGAGCTCGGCGAAGTACACCGCGTTCTCTCGGCGCGCGTAGATGATGCCGTACGCGTTCGCGTTCGGCGTCGGCACCGGGTACTCGGTGACGACTCCGGTGCGCGGATTCAAGCGACCGATGCGATTGCCGCGCTGCTCGGTGAACCAGATCTCGCCGTCCGGACCTTCGATCGGCGTATGTGGTCCCGCTTCCGGGCTGGGGACTGGGTACTCCGTGAAGCGCTCGGTGCGCGGATCGAAGGCCGCGAGCTTGTTTCCACGCTGTTCGGTCAGGTAGACGCGACCGTCGCTGGCCCAGACGATACCGTGGGGGCGCGACGAATCGGTCGGCAGGGACCAAGCCGCGAACCGCTCGGTGTGAGGGTCGAACCGACCGAGCTGGTTGGTTCCGATCTGGGCGATCCAAATCATCCCGTCGGGGGCCGCCACCAGACAGTGGGGAGCGGCGTTCGGCGTCGGGATGTCGTACTCCCGGATGCGCACCGCCGGATGGGAAACCGGCGCGAGAGCGAGGGCCGCGGTGGCCGCGCCGAGGACGAGGGCCGGGCGAATCGGCATGGTTGCAAGCTCCTTTCGCGCGGGTCATACTAGCGCCGTGCCGTTCTGTCAACTGAGGCAGAGGATCTCATGGACCGCTTCGCGCTAGCTGTCATGCTCGTCGCCGCGCCCCTGTCGCTCGCCGCGCAGGAGCTCCCGTTCGTCACCCGCGCCGAGTACGGCGCTCTCGTAGGCACGATCTCGGGCGACGCCGCCTACGAGCACCTGCGCTTCACAACTCAGTTCCACAAGCCGCGAGGGGGAACAGAGGGATTGCTGGCGGTCGCCCAGTACGTCGAGGCCCGCGCTCGCGAGTACGGCCTCGACGAGGTCCGCCTGATCCGCCAGGCGGCGAGCTATCCGTCGTGGAACGCGCGGGCAGCGGAGCTCTGGGTACAGGGGGCTGCCGCACCGGGCACGGCGCCCGAATGGAGGCGCGTGGCGTCGCTGCGCCAGACGCCCCTGCACCTCGCCGATTTCAGCCAGTCGGCGGACGTGACGACCGAGATCGTGGACGTCGGCAGGGGCGCTGACAGCGCGAGCTACCGCGACCGCGACGTCCGCGGCAAGCTGGCGCTGGCCTTCGGCCCGATCGACAGCGTGGTCCTGGAGGCCGTCACAAGGCGCGGCGCGGCGGGCGTCGTGGTCCGGCCCGACCCGATGGGGGCGCAGGCGATGGACTATCCCGATCAAGTGCGATGGAGCCGCACGCCGGCGGCGTTCGCCTTCGTGCTCTCACACCGCCAAGGGACCGCGCTCGCGCAGCTCCTCGCGCACGGCCCGCGACAGGCACGCGCCTCGGTGGAGACGCTCACCGACAGCGGTCAGGGATGGCAGGTCATGGTCGAGGGAGTGCTGCGCGGCACCGATCCGGCGGCACGCGCGATCGTCCTCACCGGACACATGCAGGAAGAGAAGTTCTCGGCGAACGACGACGGCTCCGGGGTCGCCAACGTGCTGGAAATCTCGCGTGCGCTGTCGCGCCTCATCGCTTCCGGCCAGCTGCCCCGTCCGCGACGCACGATCCGGTTCTGGTGGACCACGGAGATCGGGAGTGAGCGGCAGTATTTCGCGGACCACCCCGACGAGGTCGCTCGGCTGTGGCTGAACATCAACCAGGACATGGTGGGCGCGAACCAAGGGCAAGACGTGCTGCGGGTGCAGAACATCACCCGCGTCCCCTGGACGCGTGCCCACTTCCTCGACGAGGTGGCGGCGGCCACGATCGACTTTCTGGTGGCTGCGAACGGCGCCCAGCTCGCTTCCCGGCAGGTGCCGGTGCCGCCGCGCTGGAGGCCGGCGCCGATCGTGGCGCACCTTGGCTCACGGCACCGCTTCGCCGCGGCCCTGATCCCGTTCCACAACAACACGGACCACATGACCTTCACGGAAGCGCCGATCGGGCTTCCTGCGATCACCTTCACAAACTGGCCGGACAACTACATCCACACCACCGACGACGACTTGTGGAACATCGATCGCACGCAGTTGGAGCGGAATGCCGTCGCGGTCGCGATGATGACGGTCTTCCTGGCGCGCGCAGGCGACGCCGATGCGCCGGCACTGGTCGCCGCGACCACGGGGCGCGGCCTGGAGCGGGTCGCGGAGGCATACCGACTCGCTGCGTCGTGGCTACTCGGCGCGGACTCGACCGGGCGGGAGGACGCGTACTGGCTCGGCCGGCCGCAGATCGAGACGGTCGCGGCCGTCGCGGCCCGGCACGTCCGCACGGTTGGCGACGTGGCGACCAGCCCCCCCGCGCTGCGCCTGATCGCACGCGGCGCGTCGCAAGTCGAGGCGGACGGCCGCGCGCGTCTGGCCGACCTCGATGCGCTGTGGCGGGAACTCGCCGGCCGCGCTCCGCCGGCACCGCGGCAGGCGGCGGCCGAACAGAGGCTGGAGAGCCTCCGGCCCACCCTCGTCGCGGGCCCGCGGGAATTCCTCGACGGCCGCGGCCGGGCGCGGGCCGTTGCCGGCCTGCACGATCTGATGGCGTTCGAGATCGCGAACGCGGTGGACGGCCGCCGCAGCGGACTAGACATCTACCAGCTGGTCAGTGCGGAGGCGCGAGCCGCGGGGGCACACTACTATGGCGTGGTCACCCCGGCCATGGTGGAGCAGTACCTGGCGAACCTCGTCGCTGCCGGCCTGGTGCGGCGCTAACGCCGCGGGCGGGCGGGCGGCGGGGACCGGTCCGGCCCGCGCCACTGCTGCGAGAACCGACCGAGGCGGTCGGGTGACAGGATCTCGAACTGCCACTCGCCACCGCTCACCCACCCGCACAGCACTTCGTCACGACCGTCGCCGTTGAGGTCGAAGGCGCTCACCGACCGCAATTCCTCACTGATCCCCGGCGCGAGCCGGCGGGCGCGGCCGGTCGCGGCGCGCAGCAGCGTGTCGGCAGCGATCCCCACAACCACACCGCTCAACGCGCCGGCGCGGCCGAGGTCGTAGGACCCGCCGGCGACGAGCACTCGCCGCGCGTTGTCAACGTCGTTGATGGCGAAGACCACCGGTGTGGACATCTGCTCTTCCCGGATCGGCTGGCGGGGGCCGGCCGCCATGCGGAACACTGCCAGGAGAGCGCGCGACGCCGCGCCCACTTCGTCGTCGGTCGGCTCCACCGTCTCGGCCGAGTGCGTCGGCGGGGGGCTCACCGCCACGATGGGTGGTGTGGAGCTGGTCAGCCCGCCGACGACCTCCACCGTCGCCCTGGTCGGGCACCACGCCGGCGGCTCATCGCATAGCCCTGCCTGCACCTGACGCACGCGCCCGGTGCCTACCGCCACTCCGTCGATGTACAGCCCGACTGCCTTGCCCACCACGCTACGCGCGGCCCGGAGACTGTCGCGCCGGAACACGGGCTCGGCGATGGTCCACTCCCCCGCCACCGTGCGATAGAGCGCGCGAGGCTCGTAGAGCGCTGGCAGCAGCAGGGTGTACTGGGAGTCGGCGGAGACGGCAAGCACCTCGGGGAGCGCGATGCGGGTCGCGGCGCGGGCCGGCAGCAACGGGCCCACGGTGGCCCGCTGGGCCGCGAGGAGTTCAGGTGACACGGCGGTCACAGCGAACAGCCAGGGGGCGCACCGCGAAAAAAGCCCGGGTCTGCTCATGAGCCTGCTCCCGTGGAGGGGGGCGCGAGGTACTGGGGTCGGCCGGCCCGCAGCGCTCGGCGAAGCCCGAGCGCCGCGGAGTCGGCGCAGCGCGCCGGACGCGAGACGGGGCGAACGGGCCGCTTCATTTCACGCGTCGTCGCGGCCAGGAGGAAGGCTGTTTCCCCAGAGATCCCAGTGCCAGGCGGGAACGCGATCGCCCGTACGTGGGTCGCGCAGCGGCTTGTACTGGAGCCAGCGCGGATCGAGACCGGCGCTCCGCCCCCAGGCGAGCAGCGCGTCCCGGTCGCTACTGACCAGGTGTGCCATCGCGCGGTCGCCCAAGGTGAAGCGGTGGAGCCAAAGTCCGCCCTCCAGCGCGTGCACGAAGCCCTCGCGGCGCCGACGGAACTCTCGCCACACCACCCTACTGACAGGCGACCTGGCCCTCTTGTGTGGCCGTGCCGACGGGGGCGGCGTTGCCGACGAAGAGGTAACACTGTCGCGAGGAGTTGGGGTGCTCGGCGGTGGCGGACCAGCCACCCATGCTGGCTTCATTCACCGTGACCGTCACGCCCGTGGAGGGGCGGAAGGTCGAAAGAGCCGCGAGGCTCAAGGCGTACGTCGCGTTGTCGTAAAAATACGACTCTTCCGCGGCCGCGAGATTGCGGAGATCCGACTTCACGGTGGCGATGAACGCCTTCTCGCGCGAGTTGGCGAACCGGGGGATGAGCACGGCCGCCAGCAGTCCGATGATGACCACCACCATCATGAGTTCGACCAGGGTGAAGCCACGCGAATGCCCCACGCCCAAACCCTCCCTGGTCGGCAGCGAGCAGGTGCTCAGTCCAGCAGCGGGGGAAGGTATCAATCGTGTCGGGACGCAGCAAGCCGTTCATTCGGCCTTGGCATCGAGCCAATTCCGACCGATGCCGATCGCCGCGACCAGCGGCACGGTGAGCGTCGCCGCCCCCTCCATGTGTGTCTTGACCAGGTGGGCGACGGCGTCAATCTCCTGCGCCGGGCTCTCGATGACCAGCTCGTCGTGGACCTGGAGCAGAAGCTTGGCCCCGAACCCGGCGCGGAGGGCCTCCTGCACGCGGATCATGGCCACCTTGATCAGGTCGGCTGCCGAGCCCTGCAGCGGAGAGTTGGTCGCCGTCCGCTCGCCGAACGCGCGCACGTTGTGGTTCTTGTCCCTCAGCTCGGGGATGTACCGTCGTCGCCCGAAGATCGTCACAACGAAACCCCGCTCTCGGGCAGACGCAACGGTCTCGTCGAGGAATCGCCGCACTCCCGCAAACCGGTCGAAGTACTGCTCAATGAATCGTTTCGCCTCATCGTAGGAGACGCCGAGTTGACGCCCGAGCGCGTGGGGGCCCTGACCGTAGATGGTCGCGAAGTTGATCGTCTTGGCGCGGCCACGCTGTTCCGTCGTCACCGCTTCTGCCGGGACCCCGAAGATCAACGCCGCCGTCTGGCGGTGGATGTCGCCGCCGGCTCGAAACGCCTCGACGAACGCGGGATCCCCGGAAAGGTGGGCGAGGAGGCGGAGCTCGATTTGCGAGTAATCGGCGACCACAAACTGCGCCCCGGCCTGCGGAACGAAGCCACGGCGGATCGACTCGCCGCGCGCCGAACGGACGGGGATATTCTGGAGGTTGGGGTTCGTCGAGCTGAGGCGACCGGTGGCCGCACCGATCTGGTTGAAGGAGGTGTGGATGCGGCCGGTCTCAGGATTCACCTCTGCCGGGAGCGCCTCCAGGTAGGTGGACAGCAGCTTCGACACCTCGCGGTACTCCAGCAAGAGCCGCGGGACCTCGTGGCCCATGGCGGCGAGCTCCTCAAGCACGTCGGCGTCGGTCGACGGACCGGTCTTGGTCCTCTTGATCACCGGCAACTGGAGCTTCTCGAAGAGGATGTGACGGAGCTGCGGTGTGGACTGCAGGTTGAAGCCGGCTCCCGCTGCGGCGTGAGTCGCTGCCTCGAGCGCCGCCAGCTCGCGCCGGAACTCCTCGGTCAGCCGCGTGAACAGCCCCGAGTCGATGGCGATCCCGGCCCACTCCATGTCCGCGAGGACGCCGATCAGGGGCAGCTCCACGTCGCGAAAGAGACCGGCGAGATCGTGGTCGCCGAGGGCCGGTTCGAGTCGGCTCCGGAGGCGCAACGAGAAGTCGCTGTCCGCGCAGCAGTAGTCGGCCGCGTCGCGGACCGACACCGCAGCGAAGGGGACCGCGTGCTTCCCCCTGCCGGTGAGATCCTCGAAAGCGCGCAGCTGAGCGCCGAAGTGCTCCCGCGCCAGGGCGTCGAGCGCGTGCGAGCGCTTGCCCGGGTCGAGCATAAAGCTGGCGATCATGGTGTCGAACGTGACGCCGCGGAGCGGGGTGCCGGCTCGGCGCAGGACGAGCATGTCGTACTTGACGTTGTGCCCGACCTTGCCCACGGCCGGATCGGCGAGCAGCTCGACGAGCGGACCGAGCGCGGGGTCCCTTGGCGCGGGCAGGTTTCGCACCTCGGGCCCGCCGAAGACGTCGGTCGGCGCACGGTGCCCGAAAGGCAAGTACCAGGCGACGCCGTCGGCCACTGCGATCGAGAGACCCACCAGGTCGGCGCGCGTCGCGGCGAGAGCGGTGGTCTCGACGTCGACGGCCACGGTCCCCGCGCTGCGCGCCTGCCGCACGACCTCCAGCACCGCATCGACCGAATCGGCGACCCGATACGCGGCGCCCGCGCCTGCCCGCCCCCCCTCCGCACGCCCGCCGAGGGCGCGCGCCAACGAGTGGAATTCGAGCTCGCCCAGGAGGCCGAGGAGCGCCGGCCAGTCCGGGTCGCGCGACTGGAGCGCGGCCAGCTCGAGCGCAATCGGCACATCACGGTGTAGCGTCACCAGCGCGCGCGAGAGTCGCGCGCGGTCGGCGTCGCGCCCGAGCGCCTCCCGCACACGCCGCGCCGGGATGTCGGCCGCGTGCGCCAGGATGGCGTCCAAGCTCCCGTACTCACCGAGCAGCTTCTGCGCCGTCTTTTCCCCGACGCCGTCGACACCCGGCACGTTGTCGGCGCTGTCGCCCACCAGTGCGAGAAAGTCCACGGTCTGGGCGGGCGGCACGCCGAGCCTCTCCATGGCGTTGGCGGCGGTCACCAACTGTTCCTCGATCGCCGCGGGCCCGCCGCGGCCCGGGTTCAGGAGCGCGACACGAGTCTCGATCAGCTGGTAGAAGTCCTTGTCACCCGAGACGATCACGACATCCAGGTCGTGTCCGGCAGCCCGGGAGGCGAGGGTGGCGATGACGTCGTCGGCCTCGTAACCGTCCAACGTGACGAGCGGAATGCGGAACGCGCTCAGCAGCGCCTCGACCCGCGCAACCGAGCGGTCGAAGTCCTGCTGCAGCTCTTCATCAAGCTTTTCGCGCGTCGCCTTGTACGCCGGGTACGCTTCGTGCCGGAAGCTGGTGCCGGCGTCGTGAACCCAAGCGACGTAGTCGGGGTGGTGACGATCGCGCAGGCGGAGGAGGAAGTTCGTGATGCCCCACGCCACCGAGGTGTTCTCCCCGCGGCTGGTTGTCAGCGGCCGGGCGAGCATCGCGAAAAACGCGCGATAGATGAGCGCGTAGCCGTCGATCAGAAACAGTCGGGGGCGGTCGGCCATCAGCGACCCGGCTGAACGGTGCTCACGCGAGCCAGGTCAACACGGCAGCGGTCAGCACGGGAACCGCCACGTTGTCGCTGGCTCGCCACGGCACGCGCTCGGCCAGCGCGCTCGCCGCGCTTGCCGCCGCCGCGCTCGCCGGGGGCACGCTGGCCAGAAGAAGGGCTACTCCCGCCGCGAGCGCGAACGCCGCCGATCCGATCCACGTTTTCCTCTCCGAGCCCGGAGCGAAATGTGTTCCGATGGTAGCCGCGACGGGGTCGGCGATCGCGGCAACGGCGATCGCCCGTGCGGCGGCAGGACCGGGAAAGAGCCACCACGTGAGCGCGTAGCCGAGGGCGAGGGTGGAGGCGCCGCTGACCGCGCCGCTCTCGGCCGGTCGAAAGAGGGGCCCGGCAAGCCGCTCGACCAGTCCCCGGCGCTCTCGCGCCGCGAGCCGTGCCGCCTCGAGGCCGACCGCGAGGAGAACCAGGGCGGCGAAGCCGTAGGAGGCCACCGGCGGGGGCAGCCACGCCGCCAAAGGCGCGATCACGACGGAAGCGGCGTGAAGGGCGCGGCGCCAGCCTTCACGCTCAGCAGGCCTCGGCACGGCGGGACGCATTCCGAGGCGGAGGGCGCGCCCGGCGGGCCCGCCGCGCTGATCACGTGTCGCGACGGATGCGTTGGCGGACGCGCAAATACTCCGACCGGGAGCGGGCATCGAGACGGAACCGACCGGTGCCGGCGTCGTCCACGAAGGCAACGGTCAGACGGTGCTCGCGGTAAACCCAGAACAGCACTCGACTCCGACCCTGGAGGTCCGCGCGCCGGTCGAGCACTTCATCGGGCTCGCCGAGGGTAATGAACACTTCGCCGCGCTCGGTGAGCCAGCCCGGGATCCCCTCGTCGCGGAACCGATCGTTGGCGACTTGAAGCCGGACGAAGTACTGGTCGAGCGCCTCGTTCTCGGCCGTGGCCGGCGCGGGGTCCGTAGACCGCCAGAAGCGGAGCCACGCAGCGCCCCGCTCGCTAGGCGGCGCTTCGAGGAGGGCGCGCAGCGTGTCGGGCGACGTGAAGTGGCGAAGGAGCGAGACGATTTCCTCCAGGCTGGAAACCGCCCATCGGTCGGAGAACGACACCAGGAACGGGGCCGTGACCGTGACGCCGGCGGCGGCGACTGCGACCCGCAGCTCGTAGCGGCCGATCGAGAGCTGCGACGGCGGCACCGTGAAGGCCGCCCCCCGCACCGGCCCGGCGACCTCGATCCGGCTGGTGTCCATCCAGGCCACCCGACCCGAGGCGTCGAAGGCCGAAACAACCAGCACGGTGCCCGCCGGAACGCCGTACGACTCCACGTAGAAATGCAGCGAGTCGATTCCGTACTGCACCGTGCTCCTCGGGTTCGCCACGAGGTCGGGCGCCACGGAAAGCGCCGTTCGCGACCGACTTTCGTAGACGGCGAGCGGCGTCGCTACGCCGGGTGACGAAACCGGGGACACTGTCAGTGGTTCCTGGCGGTGGCTCGCGTTCGGCCCGTTGCGGTCCCGGATGCTGATCGTCAGGACGTACTGGCCGGCCGCCAACCTGACGAACTGCTGGTAGATCACGCTCTCGTCCAACCGCTGGGTTTCGCGCAACGTGCTCACGCGGACCCGCTCGTCGCGGACGACCTGCTGCGCGATCTCCGTCCCTCTGCGGAAGATCAGCTCCACGTGATACTCGGCCACGAAGGCGTCCGCGTCCCGGCGAAACGTCAGCCCGTGGTTTCGAAGCGACAGCGCCACCACGGCAATCAGCGAGTCGGGCGTCGGCCCTGCGAAGAGGTGCACCGATCCCACGAACGGGATCGGACCCGTCTCGGCGATCAGGCCCATGGCGCCGTAGACCACCGACGGGCCGAGGATCTGGGGGGCTCTGGCCGGAGCGAGCGGGGGGTTGCCCGAAGTATCTCCCTGCCCGGGCGATCCGCAGGCCGCGAGCGGCAGGAGGAGGGACCAGCGAGTGAGGCGTTTCAGCGAAGCAAGCGTGTGGGCCTCGGTGCCGGGAGCCGGGCTGCGTCGGCGCAAGCTACGGGGGCCGTGGCTGTCGAGTCAAGCCGCTATGGTGCTTTCACTTGCTGCGTTCAGCGGCCCGCGATACATTGGCGCGAGTCGATGCCACCGGAAGACCTCACGGGCGCGGTCGTCGCGGGCTACCAACTCCTGGAGCGCGTGGGGGAGGGCGGCACGGCCACTGTCTATCAAGCCCGGCACGCCGAGCGGGGCACCTGTGCCCTCAAGGTCCTGCGCGCCAAGCTTCGCTCCGACCGGACGGCGGTGCAGCGCTTTCTGCGCGAGGCCTCCTACGGCGCGCGGGTGATCCATCCTAATGTGGTCCAGACGTACGATTTCGGCGAGGCCGACGGGCTACACTACCTGGCTCTCGAGTGGGCTGACGGCGAGATCCTGGCCAAGTTCGTACGCCGCTCGGGACCGCTGGCCCTCTCGCTGGCGACGGTTATCGTCGAACAGATCGCTGGCGCGCTGGACGCCGCGCACGCTGCCGGGATCATCCATCGAGACCTCAAGCCCGAGAACGTCATCTACGATCCGCGCACCCAGCGGGCGCGACTGCTCGACTTCGGGATCGCCCGCGACGCGGAGCTGTCGCCCGAGGAGCGGCTGACCAAGACGGGCTTCTTCGTCGGCACGCTCCAGTATGTGGCGCCGGAGGCGCTCTCGGGCGAACTCGTGAACGAAGCGGCCGACATCTATTCGCTGGCGACGATCGCGTACTTTTTGCTCACCGCACAGCTGGCCTACGTGGCGAAGTCGCCGCGGGAACTCTTCCATCAGTTGCTCACCCAGCCTCCCGTGGCTCTGAACGCGGCGCGGCGCGACCTGGACTTTCCCCAGGCCGTCGAGGAGGCGGTGATGCGCGGATTGCACCGCGATCCGAAGAAGCGGCAGCGGACGGTGCTGGAGTTCGCGAGGGATCTGGCCGCGGCCTCGACCCAGCCGATCGTCGCCCGTCGCGGGCTCCTTGGCTCACTGAGGGGGATGCTCGGCGGCCGCCAGTGAGGCAGTTACGGCGACCGGCTCCCGCGCCGCCTGTTCGGTGGCGTCTTGTCGGCTAGACGCCAGCGATTGATCGCGCTGCTCAAGGAGCGGTCGCTTCTGCAGGGAGAGTTCGTGCTGTCGTCCGGCCGCCGCTCATCCTGTTACGTCGACTGTCGCCGCACCACCATGCACGCGGAAGGCTTGGCGCTGATCGGTGCGCTGGGCCTCGAGGCGCTGCGCCGCGTGGGCTGGCAACCGCAGGCTGTAGGGGGAATGACACTCGGCGCCGATCCCGTCGCGTACGCGATCGCCGCCGCGTCGCACGCCGACCCGCCGCTGGTGCACGGGTTCACGGTCCGCAAGGACCCTAAGGTGCACGGCGCCGGCCGCCGAGTGGAGGGATGCTTCGAGCCCGGGGCCCGCGTCGTGGTTGTCGAGGACGTCCTCACCACCGGGAACTCGTCGCTCGAGGCAGCGCGCGCGATCGGCGAAGCCGGCGGGAGCGTGCTCGGCGTTCTGGCAGTGGTAGATCGCGGGGAGGGCGGGCGCGAGGCGATCGAAGGTGCAGGGCTAGCGCTGCACGCGCTGGTGGCGCTGCCCGAACTGGTGTGAGCGCCGGACTGGGCGCGCGCCGCCAACCCCAGCGCCCGTCGGTACTGGGCACACCGTGGTTGGTCAGGCAGGGCGCCGCGTTGCGGCGCCGTCATCACCCCGCCGGGTCGGCAGCTCACGCGGCGCTTCGTCCGTGATCGCCGGGCCACGTTCCCAATGGATGGAACGCGAGCAGCCGATCCCGGTACGGGGTGATGAAGGAGGCGCAGAAGCGATCCAGCGCCTCGTCAAATGGCAGGCGCCGGCGGAACTCTCCCGCCGTCACTCCCAGGAGCGTGCGCAGATGCCGGCCGAAGCTTTGAGGCGAGGAATATTCGAGCCGGTGCGCCACGTCCGCGATGCTGAGGCCGTCGCTCCGAAACAGGTGCGCGGCGTGGAGCAGTCGCGCGTGCGCGAGGTAGATCTTGGGCGAGGGCAGCTCGGCGCGGTAGAAGCGCGACATCAACGAGCTCGGGACGACGTCCAGCGCGCCGGACAGGGTCGTGACCGTGCGCAGCTCGGGAGCGCGGCGCACCAGTACCTCGAAGAAAAGCCGGCAGTCGGGCGGCGCGTCCCGCAACTCGGGATCGAGGGCCGCCATCACGCGGGCGACGACCGGTGAGCTGGGCTCGCGCAGCAGCTCGCGCAGGCGATGCCACCCGGCCGGGACGCTGACGTCGACCACGGCGCGTACGCCGGACGCGCCCAGTCGCAGGACGCGCTCCGACGCCTGGGAGTCGGCACGAGAGATGAGGGCCACCGCCGGCACGTGGGGGAACTCCCGGACGAACTGCGCGACCCGGGGGAGTTCCGCGTCGCCGCACCAGTGCACCGAGAGAAACACCGCGTCCACGGTCTGGCGCCGGACCTGCCGGGTCGCCTCTTCGAGGGACTCGCCGTGCAGGGTGACGAAGCACCCCTGGCCGGCGGCTTCCACCCGGGAACGCTCCGCCGGCAGCAGAACCGTCGCGACCGTGGCGGTGCAGCTGCGCATCCGCGAGTCCTCCATCCGTGGTCCGAGGCCGATAGTAGCGCCAGCGGTCACCGCCACGTCACCGGGAGCGAAACATGATCGTGGCCTTGCTCAGCGCAGTGGCCTTCACCGCGGATTCCTCGGCGATCCAGCGGCTCGATGCGCGCGTCCGGGAATACCTTGAGGCGACGTGGCGGCGGCATCCGGAGTCGGCCACCGCCGTCGGCATTCATCGCTACGACCGGCTGTCGAGCGACCTCTCCTTGCGGGCCGCGGCGGTCGAGCGACGCGCCGTCGCGGCGGCGCTGGACGCGCTGCGGCGGGACGTCGACACCGCTACGCTCGACGAGGGGTCCCGCATCGACTTCCTGCTCTTCCACGCCGCGCTCGCCACGGCCGTGCGCAGCGCCGAGATCAGCGAGCCGCTGCGGCGGATCCCCGGCGCCTACATTCCCTTCGGTGGCGTCTACCAGCTCATCGAGGACGGCGGGCCCGCGCGCGGGCAGCTTCTCGCCGCGGCGACGGCGCGGCTCCGGACGTGGCCGATGGCGTTTGCGCTGGCGCGGCGCCAACTCGACCGCCCTCCGCGCCTGTGGACCGAGCTGGCCCTGGGCAGCGCACAGGGAATCGCACGGTATCTGCGGACCCGCGTGGCCGCTGCCGCCGACTCGGCGCCCCCGCGGGTGGGCGCCCCATTGCGGGGCGCCGCTGCGCGCGCGGCCGATGCCCTCGATGCATTCCGACGCTGGATGCAGGACACCTTGCTGATCCGCTCGGAGGGGTCGTGGGAAATCGGCGCACCGCACTACGACTGGCTGCTCGCCAACAGCAAGCTCCTGCCGTTCACCGCGAATGCGCTGATCGACCTGGGCCGCGAGGTGATGCGCGAGACCGAAGACTCTCTCGCCGCCCTGGGTCGTCGCATCGACTCGACCCGCTCCTGGCAGCAGCTGGCGGACTCGTCGAAGACCCTCCACCCTCCGCGCGACAGCGTGCGCGCAGCGTACGCTCGCGAGACCGCCCGCGCCCGCGACTTCATCGAGCGGCGAGGCCTATTCGCTCTTCCGGCCGACGAGCGTCTGGAGATGATCGATACGCCGCCCAATCTCCGGGCGACCTACGCGTACGGGGGCTACGACGCCCCGGCACCCTTCGCCAGCGAGCGAGTCGGGCGCTTCTTCGTGACGCCGGTCGATTCCGAGCTGTCCAGCGGAGACGCGGAGTCGAAGCTGCGTGGCCACAACTACGGCTGGATCACGGTGGTCGCCGTCCACGAGGGTTATCCGGGGCACCACCTGCAGACGGTGAAGGCGCTGGAAAACCCTCGACTCGTGCGACGTCTGTTCGGCAGCGAGGTCTTCGGGGAGGGCTGGGGGCTGTATGCGGAAGAGTTGATGTACCGGAGCGGGTTCTACCGCGACTCGCTGGCTCGGCTCACGCAGCTGCGGATGCGGCTCTGGCGTGCCGCGCGCGTCGTGATCGACCCGTCGCTGCACACCGGCCGGATGAGCCTCGAGGACGCGGTGCAGTTCTTCGTCGACCGGGTCGGACTGGAGCGCCGCGACGCCTGGGCCGAGGTGGCCCGCTACACGACCTGGCCGACGCAGGCCATCAGCTACATCGTCGGCATGCGGGAACTGGAACGGCTGCGCGAGGATGTGAGGAGCGCGTTGGGGAGCGGCTTCGACGAGCGCGCCTTTCACGAAGCGGTGCTCGCCGAAGGATCGCTCCCACCGATCCTGATGCGTCGCGCCGTCGCGACGCGCCTCGGGCTGGCACCCCGCCGACTGTCGCCATGAGGTCGTTCGCCCCCGCCCCCCCCCGGGGCCGGAGCCCGTGACCGAAACCACCCACGCACTCGGAGCCGCACATGAACACCAGCCGCCGGGATTTCCTCGCCCAGACGACCGTTGCCACGGCCGCCGCGCTCGCGCTGCCGCGGGACGCCGTCGGCGCCGTGCCCTCGTGGTGGCGCCATCCCGCTCGAGACGCCGCCACCGGTATCCGGGATGCTCCCGATCGCCTGCCGGTCGCCTGGTATCGCGCCCTCGTGGCGCGGCTTCAAACTCGACTCGGCGAGATCGGGCTGGACGGTATTCTGCTGCGGGACCCCTGGAACATCGTCTACGTCTGCGGCTACTTTCACACCACGACCGAACGCCCGGAGGCGCTCTGGGTGCCGCGAGAAGGGGAACCGGCGCTCTTCGTCCCGGGCCTCGACCGCGACCTGGTCTCCGCGTGGTGGGTGCGCGATGCCGAGTACTACTTCGATTTCCCGCACGCCGAGGTCGACGGCGACCCGCGCGCCGGCGGGGTGCGCTCGCCAAGCGGCACGACCAATCTCTGGGTGTGGATGCTCCGCGCGCTCGACCGCCGCGGCTTCGGCGCGAAGACCCTCGGGCTCGACTGGGAGCCGGCTACCAGCCAGGCGCGCACCTTCCAGGAAGCCCTGCCGGCCGCACGGTTCCGTCCGGCTCCGGACCTCCTGCTCGCGATGCGCATGATCAAGACGCCGGAGGAGATCGCCCTCACGCAACGGGCGATCGACTACCACGACCGCATGCTGGCATTCTGCCGCGACTACGTGCTCCGGCGCGGCACCGACGCGACGGACTTCGACGTGCGCCACGAAGCGGTGCGCTACGGTACCGAGTTGGTCCTGAACGACATCCCCCACGACGGCCGACCGCACAGCGGGCTCGGGGTGTCCATTTCCTGCGGCTGCCGGACGGGCGTGGGGACAGCGTACCCGCACCCGAACCAGTTCTTCCTGACGCGCATCCAGCGGGGTCAGGCAATCCAGTTCAGCGGGATCATGGTGCGCATCGGCGGGTACGGCGGCGAAGGCTACCGCGCCTGTCACGTGCTTCCGATGACCTCGGAGCAGCAGCGCATGTGGGAGGTGCACACGGAGATGACGCTGGCCCAGCAGGAGCACTCGCGCGCGGGAGTCGAGTGCCGACAGGTCGCCAGCCGCGTGCTGGAGATCGCGAGGCGGGCGCGCCTGGAGGAGTACGTCTATCACCGCCCGGCGCACGGCGCGGGCATGGAGGGTCACCAGGCCCCCTATATCGCCCTCGGGGACGCCACCGTGCTGCAGCAGGGGATGATGTTCTCCAACGAGCCGGGGCTCTACAGCCCGGCAGGGGGCTACGGATACAATCACTCGAACAACCTGCTCATCACGGCGACGCGCGGCGAGCAGATGAATCGCACGCCGCTGACGCCGGAGTGGTGCTGGCTGCGAGTATGACGATCCGCCGGTGGCGCTGGCGCCCGGCCGTGAGCGAGGGGACGGCCCCCTGGGCCGGCGGGCGAGTACAGGCTATCTTGTTGGTGCGGAGTGTGGTGGTCGCGGACCCCCAGCGGGGTCTGAGGAAAGTCCGAGCTCCTAGGGCAGGCTGCCAGGTAACGCCTGGGCGTCGCGAGGCGACGGAGAGGGCCACAGAAAAGAGACCGCCCCGCCGGGAGGCGAGGCAAGGGTGAAATGGTGGGGTAAGAGCCCACCGCGCGCTTGGCAACAGGCGCGGCACGGCAACCCCCAGCCGGAGCAAGGCCAAATAGGCGGCGAGGTCCGGCCCGGACCGTTCACGCCGGCAGCGCCATCGGCGTCTGTCACGGCGAGCCGCGGGTAGGCCGCACGAGGTGGCGGGCGACCGTCATCCTAGAGGGATGACCATCCGACCTTCGGGTCGAACAGAACTCGGCTTACGGCTCCGCCTTCGGCGCTGCGATGCGGTCTTGGACCGCGCCGCAGCGCCGTCGCGCGTTCGGTGCCAGGGGTCCCGAGTCGCGGGCCCGTCGCCCGCAGGGCGGACCGAGGCCCCCTGAACCGCCTGCTGCGCCGCGGACCGTTATGGGGTGGCGCGGCACTCGCGGCGCCGATTCTCTGGCTGGCGTTCGTGTGGCCCCCGCCGACGTGGTGGCGCAGCCACTGGCCCGCGGAGACGGCGTTCATGGCGATGCGGGCGCGGCAGCTCGCGGCCGCGGGGGACACCACGCCGCGGCAGTACCGGCCGGTGCCGCGCGACTCGATCGCCCCCTGGCTATTGCGGGCGGCGACCACCGGTGAGGACGACGGGTTCTTCGCACATCACGGGATCGATTATCGCGCCGTGCGGGAGGCGCTGGGCTATCGACGCGCCGCCTTCACCTGGAGCGATCGGCGCGACCGCGCGGAGCTTCGCCGGGTGCTCGCGCGCGCCTGGGCTCGTCGCGAGCGGCTCCGGGGCGCGAGCACGATCACGCAGCAGCTGGCCAGGAACCTCTACCTGTCTGCCGCGCGCAGTCCGCTGCGGAAGGTCAAGGAGGCCGTGATCGCGTACCGCCTGGAGTGGGCGCTATCCAAGCCTCGGATCCTGGCGCTTTACCTCAACGTGGCGGAGTTCGGCCCGAACCTGTGGGGCGTGGACGCCGCAAGCCGGCGGTACTTCCACCGCGGCGCCGACCGCGTCTCGCTGGAGCAGGCGGCGCTCCTGGTCGCCACGCTGCCGCACCCGCTGACATCGAACCCCGCCTACCGACCGGGCAGGACGCGGTGGCGCCAGCAGCTCATCCTGCGTCGGCTGCGCGGCGAGGATGTCCTCGTGCCGAAGGGAGAGGCGGAGGAGGTTCCGGCCCCCGCCGCCGACACCGCATCCCACGCCGACTCGCTCGTGGTGCCCCGAGACGATTCAGCCGCCGCGCCGAGGAACGCCCCCGATACGGCGGCTGCGCCACCCAAGCCGCTCTTGGGACCGACGCTCAGTCAACCAACCTGAGCGGCATCACCAAGCACAGATAAGACGACGCGTCATCCCAGCCGACGGGCTCGGCCGTCGTCGCGCGCTCCGGCGCCTTGAACGTGAATCGCACCTCGTCCGTCGGCATGTACTTGAGCATCTCGAGCAGGTAAGCGGCGTTGAAGCCGATCTCAAGCGCGTCGCCCTCATAGGTCACCGCCATCTCGTCCTGGGCCTCGCCGAGATCGGGCGTCTGCACGCTGAATTTGACGGTCCCGCCCCCGAAGGCGAGGCGGATCCGGTGCGTCTGATCGCTCGCGAGGATGCTCATGCGCCGCAGCGCGGCGGCCATCGCCGCCTTGTCCACGGTCGCGAACTTGTCGTTCTCCCTGGGAATGACCTGCTCATAGTTGGGGTAGGGGCCCTCGATGAGTCGCGTGTATACCTGCGTGCCGCCCGAACGAAAGCCGAGGTGGTTCTCGCTCCTCGCGATCTCGACCTCCTCGTCGTGCCCGAAGAGGCGGCGGATCTGCTCGAGCGCTTTGGGCGGAACGATCAAGTCGGCCTGCGTGGCGCCGTCACCCTCCAGCGATACTTCCATCCGGGCCAGCCGGTGCCCGTTGGTGGCCACCATCCGCATCCGGTCCTTGCGCAGCTCCCACAGGACACCGTTGAGGATCGGCCGACTCTCTTCGGTCGAGACCGCGAAGGCGACGTGGCCGATGAGTTTGTGGAGATCCTTCGCGGGAGCCTTCCACGCACCGTCGAATTTGACATGGGGAAAGGACGGGAACTCGTCGCGTGGCAGGCCGAGGAGCCGGAACTTGCTCTTGCCGCACTCGAGCTGCGCCCGCTGCTCGCCCGCGGAGCTGATGCGGACCGGCGAGGTCGGCAGCTCGCGCGCAATGTCCGAGAGCTTCTTGGCCGGCAAGGTGATGGACCCTTCTTCATCCACCTCGGCGCGGACCGTCGTGGAAACGGCGATGTCCAGATCGGTCCCGGAGAGACGGAGCCCGTCCTTCCGGGCCTCAAGCAGGATGTTCGACAAAACGGGCAGCGTGGTCTTCGCCGGCACGCTCGATACGACGGCGAGCAGACCCTCCTGTAGCTTTTCGCGGGTGATCGTGAACTTCATCCAACCCTCATGGGGTGCGAGTACGGCACTACCTCCACGATCTAATAAAGAATCTAGTAGCCGTAGTAGGGAATGTGGAACTGTGGGTGAGCCGGCTATTTCGCGCCGTGCGGCCCACTTGGACACCCCCACCGCGGAGCCTGCGATGTGGACGCAGTGCGCGGCTTCCCCATCGCCTGCCATACCGTCCACAGCCGCCCACACCCATGCGCAAGCCGCCAACGTCTAAAGTGAGGACAACTCGGTCCGCGCCTGGCCCACTCGGTCGCGGAAGGTGTGGTCGCGCGCCATCTGGCGGCCCACCTTGTCCAGACTGTGGATGACCGTGGAGTGGTCACGGCCGCCGAAGGCCTGGCCGATCTCGACGAGCTGCATCCCGAGGATGTCCCGGGCGAGATACATCGCCACCTGACGGGGCACGGTGAGCCGCTTGGTCCGGGCCTTCGAGCGCAGGCCCTCCGGCGTCACGCCCCAGCGGCGGGCCACCACCTCCTGCACGCGGTCAATGGACGGCGGGGCGCGGCGGCCGTTCCCGCCGCCCTCCCCGTCCGTGCCGGCCTTGATCTTGTCGGCGAGCGCTTCCCGGGCCAGGTCGATGGTGATCTCGCGATGCTTGAGTGACGCGAACAGCAGCAGCTTGATAATGCAGCCTTCGAGTTCGCGGACCGAGCTGCGGACGTGCTCCGCGATGAACCCCAGCACGTCGTCGGGGATGGTCTGCTCGAGGTGGTCCTCCTCGGCCTTCTTGCGGAGGATCGCCGTCCGGTGCTCGAGGTCCGGTTGGCCGATGTCGGCGACCATGCCCGACTCGAAGCGGGACACGAGGCGCGCCTCGAGGCCCGGGATCTCGGTCGGCGGCCGGTCGGACGTGAGGACGATCTGCTTCCCGGTCTGATGCAGGGCGTTGAAGGTGTGGAAGAACTCCTCTTGGGTCATCTCCTTCCGCTCGAGGAAGTGGACGTCGTCGACGAGAAGGACGTCCAACTCCTGCCGGTACCGGCGGCGGAAGTCGGGCATCTTGCCGGCGTGGATGTGCTCGATGACCTCGTTGATGAACTGTTCGGCGCCGACGTAGACCGCCCGCCCTTCGGGCGACCGCTCGATCAGCGCGTGGGCAACCGCCTGCATGAGGTGCGTCTTGCCGAGGCCCGTGGCACCGTAGATGAAGAACGGGTTGTAGGCCTTGCCGGGCGCTTCGACAACGCCGTACGCCGCAGCGGCCGCCAGCTCATTCGACTTGCCGATGACGAAGGTGCGGAAGGTATACCGCTCGTTGAGCGGCGTGGCCCAGGCGGGTGGCCCTCCGGCCGGTGCCGCTGCGGCCCCCGGCGGAGCCACGAAGAAGTCCATCTGGGGGCGTCGTGAGCGCTCCTCTTGCACGCGGAAGGACACCTCGAATCGGGTTCCGAACAGCTCGCTCCCGATCTCGGAGAGCAGCTTGGCGTGCTTCGACTCGTTCCACTCGGCGGCGAACTGGTCGGGCGCCGCCAGGACGAGTCTGTCCTCCTCGAGGGCCACTGCGTCGACCGGCTCCAGCCACGTCCGTAGCGTGGGCTCCGGCAAGCGGCCGCGCGCCTGGTCGAGGAGGCGCTTCCAGGTGTCTTGTGCTGATTGCTGCATCGAGTCCGGGCGCTGGGATCGAGCGGTGGGTCTAAAGGGCGCCCGAAGGTACGAAGCGAATGTGGGAAAGTCAACCTTGACCCCGGTCTTCGGCCACGTGTACGTTTCGCGGCCTTCGGAGCTTTGAGGAGTGAGAGGCTGACCGGTGCAACCGACCTATCGTCCGCGCAATCGCAAACGCATCAACAAGCACGGGTTTCGGGCCCGGATGAAGACCCGCTGGGGCCGGGCCGTGCTGTCGCGGCGGCGCAAGAAGGGCCGCAAGCGTCTGGCCGTGCGGCTCCCGTCCAAACACCACGGCGGTTGACGGCCGAGGGGCTGCCGCGGTCGTTTCGGATTCGGCGTGCGTCCGAACTGCGCGCGCTCATGACACAGGGGAAGCGCCATCGAACAGATCATCTGGATCTGTTCATCCGGCCTTCCCCTGTCGGCTGTTCCCGGCTGGCGCTCGTCGTGCCGCGCTTCGCGCACACGGCCGTCCGGCGCAACCGGCTGCGCCGTCAGCTGCGCGAGATCGGCCGGCGCCAAGTGCTGCCCGCGCTGGCGGTCCCGAGCGACGTCGCCGTGCGGGCGCGGCGGAGCGCCTACGAAACGAGCCTGGAGACTCTGCGCGGGGAATTGTTGCGGAGCCTGTGTCCATCGCCGCCCGAACACTCATCCTCCTGATCCGCGGCTACCAGGTCATGGTTTCGCCGCTCATGCCGCCGGCGTGCCGCTATGTTCCGTCATGCTCCCAGTACGCGCTGGCCGCAGTGGAGCGCTACGGGGCGGCGAAGGGGGCGTGGCTCGGAGTGCGGCGGATCCTCCGCTGCCATCCCTTCCGCGCCGGGGGCTATGATCCAGTGCCCTGAGGCGTGATGGAACGTCGCCTTCTTCTCGCTATCGTGCTCATGGTCGTGGTGGCCGTGCTGCCCTCGTTGTTCGTGAAGCCGGGACCGCGCGGGGTGCCAGCCCCGGGTGGTGCGGGTGGGCCGCGCTCGCCGATCGGCCGGGCGGCGCCCGCGCCGCTCGAGCGGGGGCCGTTGCCGACGGTTGCCGAGCCGCAGCCCGCTCGCCGCGGGCCGGCGGCGGAACCGGTGGTGGCGGACACGGTCTCCCTCTCCGGAGCGTGGTTCCGCTACCGCTTCACAACTGTGGGCGGTGGAGTCGAGGGAGCGGAGTTCCCGGGGTACGCGTTCGGCGACACTGGCGTCGTCAGCCTCATCCGCCGCGACGATCGACTCCTGGGGCACCGCCTGATCGTCGGAGACGACACGGTACGGCTGGACAGCGTACGGTTTGCCGTGGAGCGCAAGCAGGAGCGCGTGCGCTTCGACGGGGCCGCTGGCGCGCTGCGGGTCGGGATCGAGTACGCAGCGGTGAGCGGACGGGACTATCTCCTGGCCGTCTCGGGCTCGGTCGGCGGCCTCGAGGGTCGCGGCGCGCTGCTTCTGGTCGGGCTCGGATCCGGGTTCGCCAACACCGAGGAGACGGACAGCGGGGACAACTACCGGCACTATGGCGTCGTCACCAGGCGCGCGACGCCGGAAAACCTCCCCTTCCGGTCGCTGGATGCCGGCGAGACTCGACCGCTGTCCGGGCCCTTCGACTGGGTCGCCGTCAAGTCCAAGTACTTCATCGGCGCGCTCCTCTCGAGCGACAGCACGCGACCGCAGTTCGGAGGGGCGGTCGTGACGGGCGGTCCGCGCCTGGGCCGCGACGCGACGCGCGTGGAAACGTGGGTGACGATGCCGGTGGGGCCGGACGGCAGGTTCCGCTACCTGGTGTACTTGGGCCCCCAAGCATACCGGACGTTACGCCCGCTCGGACGCCAACTCGACAAGGCATCGCCCTACGGTTGGATCTTCAGGCCGATCGTGATGCCGTTTGCGACCTGGATCACGCGGCTTCTCATCTGGATGCACGAAATCCTGCACCTCGCCTACGGGTGGGTGCTTGTGCTGTTCGGGGTCCTGGTCCGCCTGGCGCTGTGGCCGCTGAACCAGAGGGCGATGAGGAGCTCGGTCGCCATGCAGGCGGTGCAACCGTTGCTCAAGGACCTTCAGGCGCAGCACAAGGACGACCCGCAGCGATTGCAGCAGGAGATGATGAAGCTGTATCGGGAGCACAAGGTGAACCCGCTCGGGGGTTGCCTCCCGATGCTGTTGCCCTTCCCGGTGCTGCTCGCGCTCTTCTTCGTCTTCGCCAACACCATTGAGTTCCGAGGTGTGGCCTTCCTGTGGCTCCCGGACCTCTCTCACCGGGATCCGCTGTATATCATCCCGGTGGTGATGGGGGCGTCGATGTGGGCGCTGTCCAAGCTGGGGCAGATGGGGATGCCGCCGAACCCGCAGGCGAAGATGATGACGACGGTCATGCCGATCATGATGACGGTGCTGTTCCTGAACTTCGCCTCGGGGCTGAACCTCTACTACGCTGTCTCCAATCTCGTGAGCCTGCCGCAGCAGTACCTGATCAATAAGGCGCGGGGAGTGGAGCTGGCGCGGCGCAGAGTGGGGAAGGGCTAGGCGTCGAGAGC
>JACQVG010000001.1 GCA_016209905.1 Gemmatimonadota bacterium
CGATGAGGGGCGCAGGACGTCCGGTTTGGGCGAGGTGGGGCCTTGGCACGTTTGAGCTCCGGAAATGAAGGAACGGATGTCGGGATGGGGAAGGAAACTAGCGCTCCGGGCGCCGGTCGCCAGGGCGGCCCCCGGGCCTGCGCCCGCGCGGGCGCTCCCGCTCTTCCAGTCGCCGGGCGCGGTCCTGCTGTTCGGGCGTCAGCAGCGCGAACGCCGAATCGCGTGCCGCCCGACTGTTCTCCCGGATCTGCTCGATCAGCGGGCGGGCGCGCTGCACCACCGGGTCCAGCGTGTCCGCCGACCGGGCGGGCATTCCGCGGCCGAACTCGGTCTCCGGCTCGCGGTCCGGCGGCAGGATTGAGTCCAGCCTGAGCCTGAGCTGTTGATTGCGCCGGAACAGACGGAGGTTCAGTCGCACCAGCGCCGTCACCTGGCTGTCCGCCAGCTGAATGTCCGTGCGGTGCTCGAGGAGAAGGCCGATCGGATCGTCGAGCGGCGCCGAGGGAGCGGGCGGCATGGGACCGTCCCGGCGCTGCTGCGCCGCCGTGCCGCCGGGCGTGGCCGCGATCGCCGTCGCGACGAGAAGCGGAATCGCCTTAATCCTCATACCAACCTCCTACCAATCTGACGCGTCGGGGGTCCCGAAGGCTGGCGACGCCACGGCGCGACGCCGGGGGCTGTCGCGAGGGCCGTGTTTCCGGGGCTCCACGCGGCCGAGGGATCGGGTTTGCGGCGCCGAGGCGGGCGGGGCTAGAATGCCGCTCCCCCTTTTCGGAGTGACGATGACGCCTTCGGAACGCGAGCAGTTGATCCGTCGCTACGCCGACGGCCCGCGGCTGCTCAGGGAGGCGCTGGCCAGGGTACCGGCGGAGGCTCTCAAGTGGCGTCCCGCCGAGCACAAGTGGTCGGTGCACGAGGTCATCTGCCATTGCGCCGACAGCGAGACAAACGCCGCGACGCGGATCCGCTATGTCGTCGGCGAGACCGACCCCGCCATCGTCGCTTATGACCAGGACCGCTGGGCGGTCGCGTTCGACTATCACAGCTTGCCGCTCGAGCCGTCGCTGGCGCAAGTGGAGGCGGTGCGGGGGTACACCGCGGCGCTGCTCTCGCGGCTCCCGGACGCGGCCTGGTCGCGCGCGGGCAGGCACACCGAGTCGGGCCGCTACACGGCCGAGGACTGGCTGACGATTTACGCCGAACACCTGGAGATCCACGCCCGGCAGGTCGAGCGGAACGTGGCGGCGTGGCGCCGGAGCCGGAGTGGTGACTGACGCGTTCGCCATCCAACCGGCCGAGCCGCCGGCAACCTGAAGGGACCGACCTCTAGATGATCACGCTCGAGGGCGAGGTGTACCGTGGTCAGGTCGCGGGCGCGCTCGCGACCGCGGCGACCTGGACCTACGGCGCTGCGGCCGCGACGCTCCGCTCCGCGCTGTTGCGCCCCTGGGCCGGCCGAGCATACGCTTACGATGGCATCGGCCCGAAACCGCGAGGGAGCCGATGCCTGTGACCGCCAAGCTGTCGCGGAAGTTCTACGAGACGTTCGGCGACGAGATCGCCAACGAGTTCGTGGAGTGGTTCAACCAGGTGGACGCGACCTACCGCACTGACTTGCGCACGCTGGCTGACGACTACTACGCGCGCTTCGACGCCAAGCTGGAGCAGCGGCTGGCCGAAACCAAGGCAGAACTGCGGCAGGAGATCGTCGCGCTGCGGCAGGACCTCCACACGGGCCTCGCCAATCTCCGGGCCGATCTGCTGAAGTGGATGTTTCTGTTCTGGGCGACGACGGCCTTGGCCCTGCTCGGCCTGCGGTAGCTCTCGCCCCCCCCTCCCCCCTCCCCCTCTCGGGTCACCCGCCGAGCGGAGGGCTCAGACCATCCCCTTCTCCATCCACACGTGCTTCCCGTCCAGCACGTCGCGGGCCACGCCATACGTCGGCACGTCCTCGTTGCGGAAGACGGAGCGGAAGATCGCGCGCACGCGCCGCCGCGCGTAGCGGCAGAAAAGATCGGCCAGCTCCACCGCCTCCGGCTGCCCCTGCTTGCGCAGCATCTCGGCGCGGGCGCAGGTGACCGTCATCGCGAACAGGTCGGCGCCGACGTCCACGAGCCGGAACAGCACCGCCTGACGCTTCTCGAGCCGAGCGCCGTGGCGCAGCATCGCGTGGAAGGTGGTGCGGGCGAGCCGGCGCGCCATGCGGTCCACGAAGCGGATGTGCCCGGCGAGCGGGCCGAACGCGGCGTACCGCGGCCACCGGCCCCAACCGAGGTAGCGGGTCGGGTACCAGCCCGCGTAGAACAGCGCGGCCTTGAGGAAGACGCCGAGCTTGGTTCCCAGCGGCACGCGCGGATCGAGCAGCGGCCCCGCGACCCTGAGATGGCGGTCCACCGCCTCGCGGGCGATGAACAAGTGCATGATCTCCGAGGAGCCCTCGAAGATCAGGTTGATGCGGAAGTCGCGCATGATCCGCTCGACCGGCCACGGCACCTCGCCGCGCGCCCTGAGCGAGTCGGCCGTCTCGTAGCCGCGGCCGCCGCGGATCTGCACCGTGTCGTCAATGATCCTCCACGCGCGCTCCGAGTTGTAGAGCTTCGCGATCGCCGCCTCGAGGCGGATATCGTAGCCCCCCTTGTCGGCCAGGAGCGAGCAGACTCCGGCAACCCCCTCGAGCGCGAAGGTGATGGCGGCCATGGCGCCGATCTTCTGCGCGATCGCGTCGTGCTTCCCGATCGCGGCGCCCCACTGGACCCGCTGATTGGCCCACTGGCGCGAGATCTCCAGGCAGCGCTTGGCGGCCGCCACCGACGAGGCGGGCAGCGTGAGCCGGCCGGTGTTGAGCGTGATCAGCGCGAGCTTGAGGCCCCTGCCCTCGCCCCAGATGATGTTCTCGCGGGGGACCCGCACGTTTGTGAACCGGAGCACCGCGTTCTCGATCCCCTTGATCCCCATGAAGTCGCAGCGGTAGGCCACCTCCACGCCGGGCCACGAGGTCTCGACGACGAAGGCCGTGATCTGCCGGCGCTCCCGCCCGTTCACGACCTTGGGCGGCGTGCGGGCCATTACCACGAGCAGCTCGGCGATGGTGCCGTTGGTGCACCACAGCTTCTCGCCGTTCAGGATGAACGCGTCGCCGTCCTCGGTGGGCGTCGCGACGGTCTCCATGGCCGCCGGGTCCGACCCGACGCCGGGCTCGGTGAGGGCGAAGGCCGAGACGGCGCCCTTGGCGAGGCGCGGCAGGTACTTCCGCTTCTGCTCGGGCGTGCCGAAGAGCTTGAGCGGCTGCGGGACCCCGATGGACTGGTGCGCCGAGAGCAGCGCCGTGGTGGAGCCGCAGACGCTCGAGACGAGCGCGATGGCCCGCGTGTAGAACAGCTGGGAGAGGCCGAGCCCGCCGTACTCGACGGGGATCTTGATGCCGAACGCGCCCAGGTCCTTCAGGCCCTGGACGACCGCGGGCGGTACTTTGCCCTCCCGGTCGATCGCGTCTCCGTCCACGTTCTCGCGCAGGAACTTCGCGAGCTTGTCGAGGAACGGCCGGGCGCGCGCCTCCTCCTCGGGATCGGGCTCGGGATACGGGTGGACGAGGTCCAGCCGCAGGCGCCCGTCGAACAGCTCGGCGACGAAGCTCGGCGCCTGCCACTCGGTCTCGCGCGCCGCCTCCGCGACCGCGCGGGCCTCCGCTGCGGTGACCTTGGGAGCGATGGTGGGTGCGGTCATGCGAATAAGATAGTAGCTTTGGGCCCCATGTGGGTCGGCCTCCTCGGCCTGCTGCTCCAGGCTCCCACCGCGCCGCCGTTCGCTTTTACCGACCTCGCGGGGACATGGCGTTTCCGCACCGGTGACACGGCGGCTTTTGCCCAGCCCGCGCTGGACGACAGCGGCTGGGAGAGGATCGCGGTGCCGGGGGCGTGGACGCGGCAGGGCCATCCCGGCTATCGCGGTTTCGCCTGGTACCGCACGCGGTTCACGATTGACCAGCTCCCGTCCGGAGCGCTCGGGCTCAGGTTCCGCAGCGTCGCGACCGCTTTCGAAGTCTATGTGGACGGGGAGCGCCTGGGCGGCGTGGGCGGTTTCCCGCCGCGGTATCGCGCGCGACCCGTCGTGCCCATCGTCCTCGCCCTGCCGGCCGCCAGTCTGACCGCGGGCCAGCACGTGGTCGCGGTGCGCGTCTACTCGGCCGAGAGCATGGGCGGCATCGTCGGCGAGGTGCGGTTCGGGGAGGTCGCCGACCTCCTGTGGCAGGGCCGTCGCCTCGACTTCTATCTGCTGGCTACCGCGCTCCTGCTGGTCGGCATCGGCATGTACCAGATCTTTTTCTGGCTGCGCCGGCCGCAGGCCTTCGAGCACCTCTTCATTTTCCTCTACTGCGCGGGCCTCGCGTTGTTCTTCGTGAGCTGGATGCCGTCCGTCCGGCTGGCGCTTGCGCCCTGGGTCTACTGGTACCGGCTCTACCTGGCGCTCGCGGCGGCCTCCACCGCGGCCTTCTGCTTCGCTTTCCGCCGCATCTTCGACCTCGAGAGCAACCGGCTCGTAACCGCCCTGTGCCTCTTTTTCCTCGGCCTCGTCCCCCCGGCGCTGATCCTGCCCGGGTGGGGGCAGCTGCGCGGGCTGGCGAAATACTTCGTGGACCCCGGGCTGCTGGTCGCCACGGCGACGATCCTGGTCCTGGCCATCATGCGGCTGCGCCGCGGCGCGCCGCACGCGCGCACGCTGGTGTGGGGCATCATGCTGCTGGCCATCGCGCTCTTCCACGACATCCTGATTGACTGGGGGGTCCTCGCCTATCGTCCCGAATTCCCGTGGATGATCCTGGTGGGCTCGATCGCCTTCGTGTCCAGCCTGGCGATGACGACCGCCGGGAAGTTCGTGGACACCGAGACGGCCGCCCTCTACGACCGCCTGACCGGGCTGTACCGGCGCGAGGTGGTCATGGACGCCCTCGCACGGGAGATCCGGCGCTCGGCGCGCACGCGGCTGCCCCTGGCGGTCATCATGCTCGACGTGGACCGCTTCAAGGCGATCAACGATACCCACGGGCACCCTGCGGGCGACCGGGCCCTCACGGAGGTGGGCCGGCGGCTGGCGGAGGCGGGGCGGGCGGTGGACTGGCTGGGCCGATACGGCGGGGAGGAGTTCATCGGGGTGCTGGCCTCGACCAACGGCGCCGGCGGGGTGCATGCGGCGGAGCGACTGCGTCAGGCGGTGGCGGCGCTTCCCATCTCGATCGGCCGGACGACTCGCTCGATCACGCTCTCGGCCGGCGTGGCGGCGTACGACGGCGGAAACGACTGGCCGACCGCGGAGGAGCTCGTCGGCGCGGCCGACGCGGCGCTCTACCGGGCCAAGGACGCGGGCCGCAACTGCGTACGGGAGTGAGGAGGAAACCTCGATGACAAACGAACAGCCGGGCGGCTCGCGCCACCCCAAAGGGACCCTCGCCATCGTCGCGGTCTACGGGCTGCTGTTCGTGCTCGGCTGGCTCGCGCTGTACCTGTTCGTCTTCGTCCCGAGGGGAGCGGTCACGCCATGAACGTCGGTCTGTACGAGCGAATCTGGATGTGGGCGGCGGCCGCCATCATCGCGGTATTCGTCGGCGTCATAGCCGTGTCCACGTTCGCCTACGCTGTTCGCCCTCCGAGCCACGCCGAGACGATCGCCCCGGCGCAGGTCCTGGCGGATCCGCGCTTCAGCCCGCCGGGCGTGGTGGTGGACGCGGGCGGCAACGTGGAGGTGCACGTGGTGCTGCTGATGTTCGCGTTCCTGCCGGCCGAGATCCGCGTTCCGGCGGGCCGGCCGGTGACGTTCCGGGTGACGAGCGCCGACGTGACCCACGGCTTCCAGATCTCCGGCACCAACGCGAACACGATGGTGCTCCCGGGCTACGTCAGCCAGTTCACCTACACCTTCGAGCACCCCGGCGAGCACCTCGTGGTGTGCAACGAATACTGCGGGCTCGGCCACCACACCATGCAGGCCAAGGTGATCGTGGAGCCGCCGGCCGGCGAGGCAGGCCGATGACGCGCACCCATCGCCTGGCCCTCGCCAACCTGTGGGTGGCCGTGCTGGCCTTCGGCGTGGCCTCGGCGATGGCGCTGATGCAGGCGCTCTCCCGCGCCAATCTCGAGCTGCCGTGGCGGTCGGCGAAGCTGTACTACCTGTCGGTGACCGCGCACGGCACGCTCACCGCGCTGGTGTTCACCACCTTCTTCATCATGGCGCTGGGCTACGTGGTGGCCGCGCGGGCGCTGGACCGGCCGCTGGCGGGGGAGCGGCTCGGCTGGCTCTCATTCTGGACGGCGTTGCTCGGCACGCTCGCGGTGGTGGCGGCGATCCTGAGCGGGCGCGCGACGGTGCTCTACACCTTCTACCCGCCGCTCAAGGCGCACCCGGCGTTTTACATCGGCGCCACGCTGCTCATCGTCGGGTCCTGGGGCTGGTGCGCGGTCATGCTGCGTTCCTACCGGGCGTGGCGCCGCGAGAACCTCAGCGCGCCCGTGCCGCTCGCGATGCACGGAATGCTGGCGACGGTCATCATCTGGCTCATCGCCACGGTGGGGGTCGCGGCCGAGGTCCTCCTGCTCCTCATCCCCTGGTCGCTCGGCCTGACGCGGACGGTGGACCCGCTCCTGGCGCGGACGCTGTTCTGGTACTTCGGTCACCCGCTGGTGTACTTCTGGCTGCTGCCGGCGTACGTCGTGTGGTACACCGTGCTGCCGAAGGCGGCGGGCGGGAAGCTGTTCAGCGACCCGCTGGCGCGGCTGGTGTTCGTGATGTTCATCGTGCTCTCGACGCCGGTCGGCTTTCATCACCAGTTCATGGACCCCGGCATCTCGGCCGGCTGGAAGCTCTTCCACACCGTCAATACCCTGTGGATCCTGTTCCCGAGCTTCGTAACCGCGTTCACCGTCATCGCGTCGCTCGAGGTCGCGGGGCGGATGCGGGGCGCGACGGGGCTCTTCGACTGGATCAAGACGTTGCCGTGGGGCGACCCGCTGGTTTCCAGCGTGGTGCTCTCGATGCTGCTGTTCGCGATCGGCGGCTTCGGCGGCGCGGTCAACGCGTCGTTCGGCATGAACGCGATGGTCCACAACACCGCCTGGGTGCAGGGGCACTTCCACCTCACCGTGGGGAGCGCCGTCGCGCTCACCTTCATGGGTGTGGCCTACTGGCTGCTGCCCAAGCTCACGGGGCGGAACCTGGAGCTGGATCTCCTGGCGCGGGTGCAGCCGTACCTGTGGTTCGTCGGGATGCTGCTGTTCTCGGTCTCGAACCACGTGACGGGGCTGCTCGGCATGCCGCGGCGCATCTACGACGCCAGCTACGGCGGGAGCGCGATCGCCGAGTCGTGGCGGGCGCTGACCGGCCTCTCGGCGGTGGGGGGCCTGCTGCTCTTCGCCAGCGCGGGCTTCTTCATGCTGGTGATGATCGGCACCGGCCTGGCGGGCAAGAAGGCCCCGCAGGCCGCCGTGGAGTTCGCCGAACCGCTCGAGCCGCCGGGTCCGCGCGCGGCGCTCTTCGACCGGCTGGGGCTGTGGACGGCGGTCGCCGTCGTGCTGGTGATCGCGGCCTACGGCTACCCGCTGGTTCGCCTGCTTGCGATGCCGCGGTTCGGCTCGCCGCCGTTCACGCCGTTCTAGGCGTCACGGCTCGCTGCGGTAGACGACGCCGCCCTTCATCACGAACCGCACCCGCTCCAGCTCGCTGATGTCCTGGAGCGGGTTGCCGGCGACGGCGATGAGGTCGGCGAGACGGCCGGGCTCGATCGTGCCGAAGTCCGCCTGCCGGCCCAGCAGCTCCGCCGCGACGCTGGTGGCGCTGTGGATCGCCGCTCGGCCATGACCCGCGCCAGCGAGTCGGTGATCCCCTGGCCGTGCTCGATGCTGTTGACCCCCGCGCGCAGGGCCGCCTCGATGCCGTCGCGTCCGACGCCGTGCGCGGCCACCGGGCGGCCGAGCCGGTGGGCCTCGCCCACCAGGGCGCGCAGTTCCTCGTCGGTGAAGTTGACCCAGCTTCGGAGCGGGCGATCGCGCCGCTGACGGCGGCTTGCGACTGGGAGGCGAGGAAACTATGGTAGGCTAGTCGGGATTCCTGCAAAGGGTAACGGCATTCTCAAGGGAGGGCGACCTATGCGTTTCCGTCC
>JACQVG010000054.1 GCA_016209905.1 Gemmatimonadota bacterium
GCCGCCAGGGCGCGTCGCACCGCCTCGTCGGCCTCGGCGGCGTGGTAGCCGAGCCGCACCAGCGCCTTGGTGGCGGCGTCGGTCGCCGTGGCGATCGGCGCCCCGGTCTCGCCCACCAGGTCGTCGGTCTTGTCGGACAGCTCGAGCACCAGGCGCTGCGCCGTCTTCTTGCCGACGCCGGGCACCGCGACGAGCGCCGAGATGTCGCGCTCGCGGATGCTGCGCACGATCCGCTCCCCGCTGAGCGTCGAGAGCATGGCCAGCGCCAGCCGGGGGCCGATGCCGCTCGCCTGGATGAGGCGCTGGAAGACCCGCCGCTCCTCCGCAGTCACGAAGCCGTAGAGTGTCTGGCCGTCCTCGCGCACGACGAGGTGCGTGTGCAGCTCGACGGGATGGCCCGGAGGGGGCAGCGCCTCGAGCGCGCGCGTCGGGACGAAGCATTCGTACCCGACGCCGGACGGCGTCCGCACCACCACGCGGTCGGCCTCCCTGACGGCCAGCGTGCCGGAGAGGAGCGCGATCATCCGACCACCGCCCGCCGGAACCGTCGTCCGGCTCGCATGCAGTGCGTCAGCGCCACCGCCACGCCGTCGGCTGCGTCGGCCGGCGCCGGCGGGGTTCGGAGCCGGAGCAACTGCGCTGTCATCCGCTGCACCTGCGCCTTGGTGGCCGCGCCCGCGCCGACGACGGACTTCTTGATCTGCGCCGGCGCGTACTCCGCCAGAGGCAGGTTCGCCCGGGCGACGGCGAGGAGGATCACGCCGCGCGCCTGGCCCAGGAGGATGGCGCTGCGCGCGTTGCGGGCGACGAAGATGGTCTCCAGCGCCACCACGTCGGGCCGGTGGCGCGCGATGAGGTCGGTGATCGCGTCGAAGATCGCAACCAGTCGATGCTCGAGGGGTTCCCGCGGCGGCGCGCGGACGACGCCGCACTCGACCAGTCGGTGCGGGCCGGGTTCCGGCCGCTCGACCACGCCGTAGCCCGTGACGGCGGTGCCCGGGTCCACCCCGAGCACGATCACACTTCGGCCAGGGCCTCGAGATCCACGTCGAAGTTCGAGGAAACCTTCGCCACGTCGTCGTGCTCTTCGAGCGCTTCGATCAGCTTCACCAGTCGCTCGGCGTCCCTGCCCTCCACGCGAACGGTGGACTTCGGGATCATCGCCAGTTCCGCCGACTCCGCTTCGATGCCGCGCCCGCGCAGCCCCTGCAGGACCTGGTGCAGGGCGTGGACGCCGGTCGTGAGGAGGTACGCGTCGCCCTCGCGCCTCACGTCCTGCGCGCCGGCCTCGAGCGCGGCCTCGAGCGTGACGTCCTCGCCGTAGCGCGCAGCGGCGATGGTGATCTGGCCGCAGCGGTTGAACATCCATGCCACGGAGCCCGCCGTGCCGAGGTTGCCGCCGTGCCGGGTGAAGAGGTGGCGCAGGTCCGCCACGGTCCGGTTGGCGTTGTCGGTGGTGACTTCGATGAAGATGGCGGCGCCGCCCGGTCCGTACGCCTCGTACGTGACCTCTTCGTAGTGGACTCCCTGGAGCTCGCCCGTGCCCTTCTTGACGGCCCGCTCGATGTTGTCCGCCGGCATGTTGGCCGCCTTCGCCGCCTCGATCGCCGTGCGCAGCCGGGCGTTGCCGGCAGGGTCGCCACCCCCCTGCCGTGCCGCCACCGTGATTTCCTTGATGAGCTTGGTGAAGTGCGCCCCGCGCTTGGCGTCGGTCGCCGCCTTCTTCCGCTTGATCTGCTTCCACTTGCTGTGACCGGCCACGCCCAGCCTCCCGCCTGCCGCGAAATCTAGTTTTCGCGGAGAGGCCGAGCAACGGAGCGCGCTACCGATCCGGATCCACCATGTCCTCGAACCTCATCCACTCCCGATAGTAGTACAGGTCCACGAAGCCGGTCGCGCCGTGGCGGTTCTTGGCCACGATCAGCTCGGTCGCCCCCTCGACGCCCCGCGTCACCTGGTACATCTCCTCCCGGTACAGGCCCAGGACGACGTCGGCGTGGTATTTCACCGCCCCCCGCGCGCCGAAGTCGTCGAGCTCCGGGCGCGGGTCCCGGCGCTTCGGGTCGTGCTGCGGGAGCTGCGCGACCACCAGGAGCGCCGTGTTCGCCTCCAGCGCCACCTCCTTCAGGCGCCGCACCGCGGCGGCAGCCTCTTCGGCCTGGTCCATCGCGGCGCGGCGCGGCGGCAGGAGCTGGAGGAAATCCACCACCGTGAGCGGCGTCCGGGCCGCGTGGATGCGGCTCGCCACTTCCTCGAAGCTCTCCGCCGCCGTCGGCACGAATACCAGCGGCCGGTCGCGCAGCCGGATCGCGGCCGCGCCGAGCGCCGCCCGCGCCTCGTCCGAGAGCTGGCCGCGGCGGAGGTCGGCGATGCGGGCGCGGCCCTCGATGGCGAGCGCCCGCTCCCACAGCCGCTCCTCGTCCATCTCGCCCGACAGCACGGCCGCGGGCTCGCCGCGCTCGGCCACCCGCAGCGCGACGGCCAGGGCGAAGGACGATTTCCCCACGCCCACGTCGCCCCCGAGCACGATGAGGTCCCGCCGCCGGAGCCCGCCCCCGAGCAGGCGGTCCACGCTCGGGAAGCCGGTGGCCACCGTCTCCGGGTTCACGGCTCCGCCCAGCCGATCATCAACCCGGCCGATGACGTCTGCAATGGGGCTGGCGCGGCGCGGGATGTCGGGCATCGTCGTCAGGCGGGTCGGGAAGCGGGTCTGGCCGCGCGCGCGGCTGCGGCCACCGCCTCGGCGACGCGGCGGTTCAGGCACTCGGCCGACGGGGCCACCAGGTGCGAGAGCACGATCGCCGGCGCCGCGCCTCGCGGGGAGAGCAGGTCCGCCATCGCCGCGGCCAGCGAGCGCCGGAGCGGCGGGGACACGCTGAGGCTGCGGAGGCGCTGAGCCAGGGCGCGCAGCCGATCGGGCTGCCGTGCCGGCGGCTCAGCGGGCGGCGCGGCGCCGAGCGCCGCGCGCACCACGAGCCAGAGCGCGAAGATCCCGTTGCGCTCGGGGCCGCGGGCACTCGCGGCGAGAGCGGTCGCAAAAACTGCGTCGGCGGAGGGGAGGGCGGGGTGGCTCATGGCGACTTGCCGCGGCCGCTTCGTCAGGCAATGTAGCGGCCGCGCGGGCAACCGGCTAGGTTGGCCGCATGGCCTCGCGACCCAAGAGTATCCTGTGGGTTGACGACGAGATCGAGAGCCTCGAGTCGCATCGGCGGTTCCTCGCCGAGCACGGCTACGAGGTCGCGTCGGCCTCCCATGGAGACGACGCGCTCGAGCTCCTGCGCCGCCGGCCGTACGGCGTCGTCCTGGTGGACGAGCAGATGCCCGGCCGCCGTGGGCTCGAGCTCTTCGGGGCGATTCGGGCGCTCGACCCCGCCATGCCGGTGGTGATGGTGACGAAGTCGGAAGACCCCGCCACCATGCGCGAGGCGATCGGACTGGCGATTGACGACTACCTCGTCAAGCCGCTGCAGCCGCGCCAGATCCTGTCGGTGGTGACGCGCCTGCTCGAGGGCGACCGGATTCGCCAGCAGCACCTCGCTCGCGAGTTCGTGACGCGGTTCCGCGATCTCGAGGGTCGGCGCGCCGCGGCGCTCGGGTGGCGCGAGTGGATCGACCTGGTGCGCGAGCTCGCTGTGTGGGATATCCGGCTGGCCGAGGCGAACGAGCCGGGGCTGCTCGAGGCGCTCCGCGCCATGCGGACCGCCCTCCGCCACGACTTCGCCGCGTTCATCGCCAGGGAATACGTTCGCTGGATCGGCCAGCCGGAGCGCGACCGCCCCGCGCTGTCGCCGGACGTGGTCGAGGAGATGGTGCTGCCCGTCATCCGGGAGCACGGTCGCGCCCTCTTCGTCGTGGTGGACTGCCTGCGGCTCGACCAGTGGGAAGCGCTGCGTCCGCTGGTCGCGCCGATCATGGACGTCGAGACGTCGTACTACTACAGCATCCTGCCGAGCGCGACGCCGTACAGCCGGAACGCCCTCTTCGCCGGCCTGCTGCCGCGGGAGATCGCCGCGGCGCACCCGGGGTGGTGGACGGAGCGGGAAGAGGAGAGTCTCAACGCGCACGAGCCCGAGCTGCTGGCGCGGCAGCTCGCGCGGCTGACGGGGGCGCCGGTGGCGACGCGCTACGAGAAGTTCGCGGGCGGCCCCCACGCCGAGGACATGCTTCGGCGACTGCCCACGTCCCTCGCGCAGGACGGCGTCACCGCGCTCGTCTTCAACTTCGTGGACCAGCTCACGCACGGTCGGTCGGAGAGCGCGCTCCTCTATGAGGTCGCGCGCGACGAGGCCGCCCTGCGCGCTTTGACGTGCGCCTGGTTCGAGCGCTCGTCGCTCAAGGCGGCGTTGCTCGAGGCGGAGCGCCGCCGCGTGCCCGTGGTGCTTACCTCCGACCACGGTTCCATCCACTGCCAGTCGCCGGCCACGGTCTTCGCCAAGCGCGACGCGACGAGCAACCTGCGCTTCAAGTTCGGCGAAGACCTGCGCGCCGAGGAGGCCGACGCCGCGATCCTGGTGGAGGACCTGGAGAGCTACGGCCTGCCGCGCCGTGGTCTCGGCGTGCGCGCCCTGCTGGCGGTGGATGACCGGTTCTTCGTGTATCCGACCAAGCTGCGCGAATACCAGGCCCGTTACCGGGGCGCCTTCCTCCACGGCGGCGTCTCGCCCGAGGAGATGGTCCTTCCCGTCGCGCTGCTCACCCCCCGCTCCGGCCGCTAGCGTGACTCGTTACCGGCGGCTGCTGCGGTTCCTCCGCCCCTCCCTTCCCCTGTTCTTGGCCGGGCTCGGGGCGACCGTCGTCGCCTCGGTGCTCGACGGTTTCTCGTTCGTCCTGATGATTCCCTTCCTGCGGGCGGTCTTCGGCGAGGTGGCGCTGTTGCCCGCCGCGGGGCAGAAC
>JACQVG010000055.1 GCA_016209905.1 Gemmatimonadota bacterium
ACGCCTTCCACCTCGAACAGCACACGGCCCGCCTTCACCACCGCCACCCAGCCCTCGGGGTTCCCCTTGCCCTTTCCCATCCGGGTTTCGGCCGGCTTCTTCGTGATCGGCTTGTCCGGGAAGACGCGGATCCAGAGCTTGCCCCCGCGCTTCATCTCGCGCGTCATCGCCACGCGGGACGCCTCGATCTGCCGGTTCGAGACCCAGCCCGCCTCCGTGGCCTGGAGCCCGAAGTGCCCGAAGACGACCGTGTGGCCCCGCGTGGCCGCGCCGCGCACCCGACCCTTCATCTGCTTGCGGAACTTGACCCGCTTCGGCACCAGCATCGGCTAGGCTCCCGTGCTGTAGGTCCGGCCGCGGGAGTCCTCCACGACCTCGCCCTTGAAGATCCAGACCTTTACGCCGATGGTGCCGAAGGTCGTCCGGGCCGTCGAGGTCGCGTAGTCCACGTCCGCCCGCAGCGTGTGCAGGGGCACGCGGCCCTCGTGGTACCCTTCGACCCGCGCGATCTCGGAGCCGCCGAGTCGGCCGCCGCACTTGATCTTGATCCCCTGAGCGCCCATCCGCATCGCGGCCTGCACCGCCCGCTTCATCGCGCGGCGGAAGGAGATGCGCTGCGCCAGCTGGTGCGCCACGTTGGCGGACACCAGCTGGGCGTCGAGCTCCGGTCGCTTGATCTCCTCGACGTTGATCCCCACTTCCTTCCCGGTGAGCTGCGCCAGCTCGTCGCGCAGCTTGTCCACCTCGGCGCCGCGCTTGCCGATCACGACTCCCGGTCGCCCGGTGTACACCGTCACCGCCACCTTCCCCGGCTTCCGCTCGATGTGCACGTCGCTGATCGCCGCGTGCTGGAGCCGGGTCTTGAGGTACGTCCGGACCAGCTCGTCCTCCTTGAGGAGCGACGGGAAATCCCGGTTCGCGAACCAGCGGGAGCGCCACGGCTTGACGATCCCGAGGCGGAACCCGTGCGGATGCGTTTTCTGTCCCACTCTAGCTCTCCTTGGTCGCGACCAGAATCGTCACATGGCTGGTCCGCTTCTTGAGCGGCGTCGCCCGTCCCATCGCGGCCGGCTGGAAGCGCTTCAGCATCGGGCCGGGATCCACTGCGGCGGCCTTCACGTACAGACTCGTCTCCTCGAGCCGCTGCGACGTCTTGAGCGACCGCTCGCGCGCGTTGGCCACCGCCGACAGCAGCACCTTCGAGACCTGCCGGGCCGCGCCCTTCTTGCTGAACTTCAGGATCGAGAACGCCTCGTTCACCGGCCGGCCGCGGATCAGGTCCACCACGAGGCGCATCTTCCGAGGCGACTGGCGCACCATGCGCTGGATCGCGCGCGCCTCCATCAGGCCGCGCCCTCCACCTTGGCCTTCTTGTCGGCCGTCAGCTTCCCGCTGTGCCCCCGGAAGAGCCGCGTGGGCGCGAACTCGCCGAGCTTGTGGCCGACCATGTTCTCGGTCACGTACACCGGGACGAACTTGTTGCCGTTGTGCACCGCCAGGGTGTGGCCGACGAAGTCCGGCGTCAGCGTGGACGCCCGCGACCAGGTCTTGAGCACCCGCTTCTCCCGCTTGGCGTTCATCTCGTGGATCCGCGCCAGCAACCGCTCGTCCACGTAGGGGCCCTTCTTGACGCTGCGTGCCATTATTGCGTCGCCTTGCCGCGCTTGCGGCCGCGGATGATCAGCCGGCTGCTGGCCTTCTTCTTGCGGCGCGTCTTCACGCCCTCGGGCTTGCCCCACGGGCTCACCGGCGGCCGGCCACCACTCGACTTGCCCTCGCCGCCGCCGAGCGGATGGTCCACCGGGTTCTTGGCCACGCCGCGCACGCGGGAGCGCCGCCCCAGCCAGCGCGACCTTCCCGCCTTGCCGGCGCTCTCCAGCTCATGCTCGACGTTCCCGACCTGCCCGATCGTCGCGAGGCACTCGCCCCGCACCATCCGGACCTCACCGCTCTTGAGCTTCAGGGTCACCAGCGCGCCTTCCCGGGCCACGACCAGCGCCTCGGCACCCGCCGCCCGCGCCAGCTGACCGCCGCGGCCGCGCTTCAGCTCGACATTGTGCACCGCGGTCCCGAGCGGGATCTCCGCCAGCGGCACGGCGTTGCCCAGCCGGATGTCCGCGCCGGGGCCCGACAGCACCGTATCGCCGAGGGCCAGCCCGCGCGGATGCAGGATGTACCGCTTCTCCCCGTCGGCGTAGTGCACCAGCGCGATGCGGGCGGACCGGTTGGGATCGTACTCGATCTCGGCGACGGTGCCCGGAACGCCGAACTTGTCGCGCCGGAAGTCGATCCGCCGGTACCGCCGCTTGTGGCCGCCCCCCCGGTACCTGGTGGTGACGTGCCCCTGGTTGTTGCGCCCGCCCGTGGAGCGCAGCGGCTCAAGAAGCGATTCCTCGGGCGTGTCCCGCGTGATCTCCGCGAAGTCGGAGATGATGCGGAAACGCTGCGACGACGTCGTGGGCCTGAGCTGCCGGATCCCCATCGCCTACCCCTCGAAGATCTGGATCGCGTCGCCTTCCTTGAGCGTGACGATCGCCTTCTTCCACGCCGAGCGACGCCCGGCGCGGCCGCGGCCGAGCCCGCCGGCGCGGCGCTCCTTGGCGCGCACGTTGACCGTGCGCACGCCGGTGACCGAGACGCCGAAGAGGTGCTCGATGGCGTCGCGGATCGCCGGCTTGGTCGCCCCCGGGTCCACGCGGAAGGTGTAGACCTTGCGCGCCTCGTAGGCGGCGGAGGACTTCTCCGTCACCAGCGGCTTGATCAGCGTGCGGTGGAGCTGCGGCATCGGCTAGCCCTTCTTCCCCGGCTTCTTCGCGTCCGCCTTCTTGGCCTTGGGCGCGGCTTCGGCCGCCTTCTTCGCCGGCTTCGCCGCCGTCGCCTTGGCCTTCGCCGCCGGCTTCCCGGCCGGCGTCGCCTTCTTGGCAGGCGCCTTCTTCGCGGGGGCGGGCCTGGTGGCCGGCTTCTTGCGCGCCGGCTGCGCCCCGCGCGCGCCCTCGCGCGCCCGGGCCGTCGGCCCCGACTTCGGCGCCGGCCGCGGTGACTCGACCTCGCGAGGGGCCTCGTCGCCCGCCTCCAGGGTGCCGAGCGCCGGCTCCTCGATCAGCACCGCGTCGGCGCGCAGGATGTCGTAGGTGGACGCGTCGGCGAAGCGCATCACGTCCACGTTGCGGAGGTTGCGCGCCGAGAGCGCCACGTTGTGCTCGAGCCGGTCGGTGAGCACCAGCACCCGCCGGTCGGCGAGGCCCATCCGGCCGATGATCTCGACCATCCGCTTGGTCCGCGGGGCCTCGAAGGCCAGAGGCTCGATGACCGCGAGCGCCCGCTCGCGGGCCCGCGCGTTGAGGGCCGATCGCCGCGCCAGCCGCCGCAGCCGTTTCGGCATCCCCATCCGGTAGTCGCGCGGGATCGGTCCGAACACCGTCCCGCCGCCGGGCCAGTTCGGCGCCCGGATCGAGCCCTGCCGCGCGCGGCCGGTGCCCTTCTGGCGCCATGGCTTCCGGTTGCCGCCGGACACGAAGCCGCGGGTCTTGGTCTGCGCCGTTCCCTGCCGCTGGTTGGCGAGGAACATCCTGACCGCCTGGTGCATCGCCGCCGCGTGCACCCGACCGTCGAACGGGTCGGGCGGAAGGCGCACGGCGTGCGGGCGCCGCGCGCCCTCGGCGGTGTAGGCCAGCACCTCGAGGGCCTGGATCACGCGCCCTCCTTGCGCACCGTCACGATGCCGCGCATCGGACCGGGCACGGCGCCGCGCACGAACAGGAGGTTCCGCTCCGCGTCCACCTTGGCGACCACCAGCCCGATCTGCGTGCGTCGCCTGGCGCCCATGTGGCCGGGCATCCGCTTGCCCTTGATGACGCGGGAGGGGTCGGTGCCGGGACCGACCGAGCCCGGCTTCCGGTAGCGGGTGCTGCCGTGCGACGCCGGGCCGCCCGAGAACCCGTGGCGGTGGACCACGCCCTGGAAGCCGCGACCCTTGGACGTGCCGGTGACCTTCACCCGCTCGCCCGCGGCGAAGGCCGTCACGGTCACCACTGCGCCGGGGACCGGCGCCTCGCCCGCCGCGGCGAACTCGCGCAGCACCCGGGGTGCCGCCGCGAGCCCCGCCTTCGCGGCGTGGCCGAGCTCGGCGCGCGCGGCGCGCTTGGCCTTCTGCTCGCCGAAGCCGAGCTGCACGCGGGGCCGTCCACCGCTCTCGCGCACGGCCACCACCGGGCACGGCCCCGCCTCGATCACCGTCACCGGCGTCAGCGTGCCGTCCTCACCGAAGAGCTGCGTCATGCCCAGCTTGCGTCCGATGATGGCGTCCATCCCTACTCCACCTTGATCTCGACGTCCACGCCGGCCGGCAGGTCCAGCTTGGTCAGCGCGTCCACCGTCTGCGGCCGCGAATCATTGATGTCAATCAGCCGCTTGTGGGTCTTGAGCTCGAACTGCTCTCGGCTCTTCTTGTCCACGTG
>JACQVG010000056.1 GCA_016209905.1 Gemmatimonadota bacterium
ACTTCACGCTGTCCATCAGCGCGAAGAAGCCCTCGGTCATGGTCGGGTGGATGTAGACCGCCCGGTAGAAGAGCTTCCATGACGCGTCGGCCATCATCAGGGCCATCAGCGTCTGCACCAGCTCGCCGCCGCCCGGCCCCAGGATCGCCGCCCCAAGGATCCGATCGGTGTCGGCGTCCACCACGACTTTCATGAGACCGGCCGTCTCGCTGCGCTCGATGGCGCGCGACGCGGCTCATGGGAATCGTGCCGACCTTGATGTTGCGCCCGGACGCGCGGGCTTCCTTCTCCGTCATGCCCACCCGACCCAGCTCCGGATCCGTGAACAGCGCGTACGGCACGAGCCGGCCCGCCGCGGACAGCTTCGCCTCGTTGAAGAGGTTGTGGAACACGATCTGGAAATCGTTGTAGCTGATGTGGGTGAAGGCCGGCCCACCGCTCACGTCGCCGAGGGCGTACACCCCCGGCACGTTCGTCTCGAGGTATTCGTTCACCTTCACCCACCCGCGATCGGTCGCAATGCCGGCCGCGTCCAGGCCCAGATCGTCCGTGTTGGGCCGCCGCCCCGACGCGAGCAGGATGTGCGACGCGTCGAGCACTCGGCTCGTACTGTCCCGGCGATCCCTCACCGTCACCCGGATTCCAGCGGCGTTCCGCTCGACCTTCGTCGCCTCCGCCGACACGAGGAACGCGATCCCCTCGGACTCGAGCGCGGCCCGCAATGCCTCGGCGACGTCGCCGTCCTCGCGAGGAATGATCTGGTCGGCGTACTCGACGACGGTGACCCGGCTCCCGAACCGCCGGAACATCTGCCCGAACTCCAGCCCGACGGAGCTTCCGCCCACGACGACGAGATGCTCGGGAACCTCCGTCAGGTCCATGACATTCCGGTTAGTCAGGTACGGAACGGACTCGATCCCCTCGATCGGCGGGACCAGCGGGCTCGTGCCCGTGTTGATGAAGATGTGCGTGCCGGTCAGCTCCTCGTTGTTGACCCGCACGACGTGCGATCCGAGGAATCTCCCCGCGCCGCGGTACAGAGTGATCGTGGCACGCCTGGCGGCGTGCTTCTCCTGCCCGCTCCGCCACTGGAGCACGATCTCGTTCTTCCGCTGCACGACGCTCGGAAGATCCACGGTCACGGGCCCCGCACGCACGCCGAAGTCGCCCGCCCGCCTGGCGTAGTGCGCGATCTGTGCGCTCGCCAGCATGGTCTTGGTCGGTGTGCAGCCGTAATTGACGCACGATCCGCCCAAGTGCTCCCGCTCGATCAGCGCCACGGTCCACCCACGATCGGCGAGCCGGTGGGCGAGAGGGTTTCCCGCCTGGCCCGAGCCGATCACGATCGCCTCAAACGTCCTCACGCCCTTCACCTCGCCGTCATCGCAGGTAGTCGTCGCAAGCGTAGCACCAGACGAAGGAGTGCTCCGTCAGCGGCAGCGAAAGGATGACGGGATGGCCCGTCTCCTTGACGTGGCGGAGCGCGTGGGCGCCGCCCGACTCGCAGCAACCGACGTGCCCGCACGTCGCACACACACGCAGTGACCACTCGGTGCCACATCTCTGGCACTGCTCCACACTCGGCGCCGCGTGTGGCTGGGCCGGCCGGTGCCGACATTCCTCGGATCTCATCTCTCGGGCAAAGACTCCCGCATGACCCCGGGTTCCCCGGCGAGGAAGGCCTCGATGGCCGGCCACTGCGCGCGCGCGTCGCCATATCCGAGCTCGATCAGCTTCGAGGTGTACGCGGGATCGAACAGCAGGTAGCTGAGGAAGTCCAGCGCGCCCTCGCGCTGCCCGCCGATCCCCCCGTAGACCCACCGCATCGTCGGCGGGAGCCGCGAGCTGTGCCCTGCCGCCAGGGCCGCCAGGTCTCGTGAGGGGCGCAGCAACAGGAGCTCGACCGGCCGGAGGCCGTCCGGCGCGGGCGCGCCCGCGGGCAGCGCCGCTAGCAGGCGGTTGACCCGCTCGATCCGCTCCGCATCGGCTTCCAGCGCGTCCAGGAAGATGGAATGGAGGAGCAGGCCCATCACTTCCGCCGCGGCCGGATACTCGCTCGAGGCACGGGCGGGGAGCGCCGAGCCGCGGCGCGCCGCGATCCCGATGGCCAGGACGCGTTGCGCGCCCAGGTGGATCGCCGGAGCCAGCGGAGCGGTCTGGCGCACGCTCCCGTCCCCGAAGAACTCGCCGTCGAGGCGGACCGCGGGAAAGAGAATCGGGATGGCCGCCGAGGCCAGCACATGATCGAGCGTCAGGCGAGCCCGCACCGCTACCCGCTGCGCACGCTCCCACGTCGGCACGTCCGGAGCGCCGTGGACGAAGGTGACGGTGCGGTCAGCGGTGAGCGAGGTCGCGCTCAGCGCGACCGCGCGCAGCCGGCGCGATGCCAGGTTGTCCTCGATGCCGGTGAGGTCCACGCAGCCGGCCAGGAACCGGGCCAGCGGCTGCATGTCCATCAGGCCGCGGAGCGTCGCCGGCGCGGAGCGGCGGCCGAGCCAGGTCTGGACCGACCATTTGAGGAGCGAGCGCACGAGGTTCACCGGTCGAACGCAGTAGACCCGGTCCGCGGTCAGGCGGCCCCATTCCTTCACGAGCGCCTGGATCGCGGTGGCGAACGATCCCCGGTGTGCGGCCAGATAGATCGTGTTGATCGCCCCCGCGGAGACGCCCGTCAGAATGGGGAACTCCACGTCGGGGACGCGCTCGGCGATGGCGGCCAGCACGCCGACCTGATAGGCGGCGCGAGCGCCGCCGCCCGAGAGGACGAGCGCCAAATCGGCGCCGCCCGAGCCCTCAAAGGCGTCGGTCACACGGTGATGATGGTCCTTCCCTCGGCGACCATCTTGGCCAGGTCGGGATGCCCGTTGCAGTCGGACACCAGAGGCACGGCCGTTGTCTCGATCGCCGCTTTGGCCCCGAAGGCGCCGGCGCAGTACTCGCAGGCGCCACCGATGAGACCCTCGTCGAGCACCCCGCGGTACAGGTCGTGGTACTTGAACGCGGGGTCCTCGAACCTCGGGATCCACGTCGTCCCTTCACCGTCGTAGAACACTTTGACGTCGTGCCCGCCGTCCTTGAGCTGACGGGCATACAGCAGGCTATGAACCGCGCGCCCCATGTCGGCTTTCTGGGGCTGCGCCACGATCGCAAACCTCGCCATGATGTTGCTCCTTCCGTGAGAAACAACCACGCCAAGCCACCCGCCGTCGGCCCGGCCCGTCCAAGAGAGAAAGCGAAAGCGAAGCCGGAATGTTCCGGCCGCGTGACGCTCCACGCGGGCGGTCTAGCGGCGCAGGATGAGCGCAAGCGCCCCGGCCAGCGCGAGCGCCGCCGCCGCGACGACGGCCGCCACGCGCCAAAAAAAACGCCGCGGCCGAGCCGCCAGCCCAGCCGGTAAGTCGCCGTACAACAGTGGACAGCGTGATGACCGCCCCGAGCAGGGCGGACAAGCACCGCAGCCAGCAATCTTGGGCACCTCGGCGGGCACGGGAACACGCGGTGGACGCCGCGTCTTGGTATGCGCAGTACCATTGTAGGTCATCACCACAGCCAAAGGGGATCAGTTGACCTGGGCATTCGCACATGTCTGGAACGGTGCGCTGATGTACGACCGCTTCGTGAAGGAGTCCACGGAGCATTGCGGGCTCTGGACGGGCGTCTACCGGACCGCGCGGATTCCCGCGCACCTGGTGGACGAGG
>JACQVG010000061.1 GCA_016209905.1 Gemmatimonadota bacterium
ACCACGGGGCGTTCTGGGGGTTCCCGCCGCCGCGCACCAGCCGGTGCTCGAACGGCCTCACCAGCGGGTCGGTGAGGCGGCGGACGAGGCGGGCGGTTCGGCTGAAGGGGTTGAGCGTCCGGCGCTGGACGGCCATCGCGCCCAGCGCGCCGAGCACGGCGAGGCTGGCGGCGCCGAAGACGGCGTAGCGGAGCAGTGCGAGCGCGGCGTTCACGCCCAGGGAATGTAGCGACGGCCCGTCGAAAGGGTCGGGAACGGGGCGCTACGAGACCCGCCGCGTCTTCCGCTTCATGAAGTCCATGAGGATGAACTGGCCCAGCGTCATGGTCGTCGTGAAATACGCCTTTCCCCGGCAGATCTCGGCGACCCTCTTCACGAACTCCACCAGCGAGCGGTCGCGGGCGAGCATGAAGGTGTTGATCATGATCCCACTCCGCTTGCACAGCGCCGCCTCGCGATAGGTGGCCCTGAGGATCTTCGGGTCGAGGCCGACGGAATTCACGTACACGCGCCCGTTCGGCATCGTGAGCGCCGACGGCTTCCCGTCGGTGATCATGATGATCTGCCGCATGTCCTTGCGCTGCGCCATCAAGAGCCGCCGGGCCAGCTTGAGCCCCTCGGCCGTGTTGGTGTGGTACGGACCCACCTGCGCCCGCGCGAGCTGGGAGAGCGGGATCTCCTCCGCCGCATCGTGGAACAGCACGACCTTGAGCGTGTCGCCCGGGTACTGGGTGCGGATGAGGTGGGTGAGCGCGAGCGCCACCTTCTTCGCCGGGGTGAAGCGGTCCTCGCCGTACAGCACCATCGAGTGCGAGCAGTCGAGCATGAGCACCGTCGCCGCGCTGGAGCGGTACTCCGCCTGATGCACCATCAGGTCCGGATAGTCCAGCGCGAGCGGCAGTCCGAGTCCCTCTCGCCGGATGGCCGAGAGCAGCGTGGCGCTCACGTCCAGGTTCATCGTGTCGCCGAACTCGTACGGCTTGCTCGCCGCCTCCGCCTCGACGCCGGTGGCGAGGTACGGCGTGTCGTGGCTGCCGTAGCTGGAGCGGCCGATGCTGCCCAGGAGGTTGCGCAGCGCCCGGTACCCCAGGAAGTCGAGACCCTTCTCCGTCAGGTCGAAGCGCACCTGCCGGGCGGCCGATCGGGCCTGGCCCTCGTGGCCGGGCACCTCCTCGTGGCCGCCGGGCATCCTTGGAGACTCGGCGACGGTGAGATAGCCGTCGTCCGCCAACCGCCGCACGATCTGGTCGAGCAGGTCGGCGATCTGCTGCCGCAGCGCCTCGTCCTCGGCATCGCTGCCCGAGCTCTCGCCGCGCAGAACCGCGAGCATCTGGCGGGTGAGGAGCCCGGACTGCATCAGCGCCCGGAGGATCGCGTCCTTCAGCGCCTCGAGCGAGCGATCGCCCGCGTCGTCGTCGAGGTCTCCCCAGTAGGGATGGGCGGACGGCCCGCCCGCGAATCCCGACCGGAGGAGGAAGTCGGCGAGTTGGTCGAGCAGCTCCTGGAGGTTGACTGCGTCGGCGAGCTGCGCGATGTAGCGCGAGAACGTGGTATGGCGCACGGGCTTCCCCCTAAGCTGCCGCCGTCCCCAGATTCCGGCAATGCCCGGCCCGCCGATCTCGCCCTTTCGCTCGCTGCGCCACCCGAATTTCCGCCTCTTCTACACCGGCCAGACGATCAGCCTGGTCGGGACGTGGATGCAGAGCGTGGCGCTCGGATGGCTGGTCCTCGAGCTCACGGACTCGGCCTTCTACGTCGGGCTGGTCAGCGCGCTCGGAACGCTGCCGGTGCTGCTCTTCTCGCTCCCGGCGGGCGTCTACGTGGATCGCACCAACAAGCGGCGCGTGGTGGCGATCGCGCAGGTGCTGCTGCTGGCCGCGGCGGCGACGCTCGCGGTGCTGGTCGGGACGGGCTGGGTGCGGGTGTGGCAGGTGGCGGCGCTGGCCGCGGTCGCCGGCATGGCGGCCGCCTTCGAGATCCCGGCGCGCCAGTCGTTCATCGTCGAGCTGGTGGGGAAGGACGACCTGATGAACGCCATCGCGCTAAACTCGTCGGCCTTCAACGCGACCCGGGTGATCGGCCCCGCGATCGCCGGGATCGTGATCAGTGGGGTGGGGATTGCGGCGTGCTTCTCCCTCAACGCGCTCTCGTACGTCGCTGTGATCGCGGCGCTGCGGCGCTTGAGGCTGCCTCGCTACGTGGCGCCGGCGCTGAGTTCCGGCCCCTGGGGACGGTTCCGCGAGGGGGTGCGCTTTGCGCTGCGGGATCGCCGCGTCGCGGCTCTCGCCCTTATGACCGCGATCCTGAGCATCTTCGGCTTTCCGTACCTGGTGCTGCTTCCGGTTTTTGCGCGGGACGTGCTGGGAGTCGGCGCGGCGGGGTTGGGCTTTCTCACCTCCTCGGTCGGCGTCGGCGCCCTCGCGGCCGCGCTGAGCCTGGCCGCCTTCGGGCCGCGGCTGCGCAAGGGGCCTCTGCTGCGCTGGGCAGGGCCGCTGTTCGGGCTCTCCCTTGCCGCGTTCGCGGCGGTGCGCACGTACCCGCTCGCGCTGGCCACGCTCGCGGTCACCGGCTTCATGCTGGTGCTGGAGAATGCGCTGACCAACACGCTGCTCCAGACGATCGTGCCCGACGAGCTGCGGGGAAGGGTGATGAGCTTTTACGCCTTCGTGTTCGTGGGGATGGCCCCGCTGGGCTCGATTCTGTTGGGATGGATGGCGAGCCGCTTCGGCGCTCCGACGGCGGTGGCGCTGGGCGCCGGCGTGTGCGTCGCGAGCGCCCTCGCCGTGTGGAGGGTCGTCCCCGAGGTGACGCGGCTGCGCTAGCTTCCGGCGCCGGCCGGGTCCGGTCCTGCGCTAGCTCCAGCCGCGGCGGCGGGCGGAGGCGACGATGAGGTCGGCCGCCCCGTCATAGCCGAGCCACCCCGTGTTCAGCACCAGGTGGTAGTTCACCGGGTCCTGGCGCCGCCTTTGGTAGTGGCGCGCGACGTAGCGGTCCCGGTCGGCGTCGGTCGCGTCCAGCGCGCTCGCCGCCTCCTTCTCGCCCAGGCCGAGCCGGGCCGCGATCTCACGGATCCGGACCTCGCGCGGCGCGACGACGTAGACGTGGAGCGCGTCGGCCTCCCGCGCCCGGGCCAGGTAGGCTTGGGCCCCGCGGCCCACCAGGACCACACGGCCGTGATCGGCCGCCTCCGCGATCACTCGCTCGGTCATCGCCACGATGGTTTCCTCGTCGGCCGTCTCGCCCGGGGAGGGGGCGGGCACGAAGGTCTCGGGCGAGGCGTCGGCGAGCGCGCGCACCATCCGCTCCATGAGGGAGGGGACGCGCTCCTCCTTCGCGGCCACGGCCTCGACGGGGAGTCCGGCGCGCGCGGCCACCTCGTTGACGAATTCGTTGTCTATCACCGTCCAGCCGAGGGCGGCGGCCACCCGCTGGGCCACCGACGAGCCGCCGGCCCCATACTGCCGGGTGATGGTGACGACCGCCACGCTCCGCGCCACGCGCCGGCGGTCAGGCCAGCGCGCTTCCGGGCCCTGACTTGGGGAACGGAGGCCCCGGGCGTTCGGGGCGGACGCGCGCGTAGCCCGCCTCTTCGCTCCGGGCGATGCGCTTCTGCGCGGCGAGGCCCTCGAGCACGAGCTCGCAGCCGGCGACGGTCGTCGCGGGGTCCTTGCGGCGGGCGAGCCCGACGTCGGCGACGAAATCGAGGAGACCCGGCACGACGCCGAAGCCCTTGAGCAGTATGTCGGCCCGCTCGTCGTGCGCGATCTTGAGCGCTCCGCCCTCGTCGAACCAATTCACGATGTCGTCGCTGTTCGCTCCTCCGGTCCGCTCCTCGAAGGTCGCGCCCGCGGCGCGGCGGATGAGGTCGCGCGCCACCGTCTCGGCGCCCTGGAGTTCGCCCTCGTACTCGAGCTCGAGCTTCCCCGTGATCCCCGGGATCGCCGCGTAGATGTCCGAAATCCGCGGCACCACCGTCTTCTCCTTCGTGAGCAGCGTCCGTCGCTCCGCGTTCGACAGCACGTTCTCCAGAACCGAGATCGGGAGCCGCTGGCTCACGCCCGAGCGCTTGTCGATCCGCTTGTCGGCCCTGGCCTCGAACGCGACCCGCTCGACCACTTCCGCCACGAAGTCGGGGATCAGCACGGGCCGGCCGCCGCGCTCGATCCAGGCCTCCTGGCCGGTGATGGCCAGGCCGAGTTCCACCGAGCGCGGGTAGTGCGTCGCGATCTCCGAGCCGATCCGGTCCTTGACCGGCGTGATGATCTTGCCGCGCGCGGTGTAGTCCTCCGGATTGGCGGTGAAGACCAGGGCGACGTCGAGCTGCAGCCGGATCGGGTAGCCTTTGATCTGGACGTCGCCCTCCTGCATGATGTTGAAAAGGCCGACCTGGATCTTGGCCGCGAGGTCCGGGAGCTCGTTGATGGCGAAGATGCCGCGATTCGCTCGCGGCAGGAGCCCGTAGTGAATCGTGAGCTCGTCCGACAGGATGTGCCCACCGCGGGCCGCCTTGATCGGGTCCACGTCCCCGATGATGTCGGCGATCGTCACGTCGGGCGTCGCGAGCTTCTCGACGTACCGCTGGCCGCGCGGGAGCCACGCGATCGGCGCCCGATCGCCGTGCTCGTCGAGCAGCTGGCGGCCGTAGCGCGAGATCGGCGCGAACGGATTGTCGTTCACCTCGCTCCCGGCGAGGATGGGGATCTCCTCGTCGAACAGCTCGAGCAGCCCGCGAACGATGCGTGACTTCGCCTGGCCGCGCAGGCCGAGCAGGATGAAGTTGTGCCGCGACAGGATGGCATTGGTGAGCTGCGGTATCACCGTGTCGTCGTAGCCGATGATCCCCGGGAAGAGCGGCTGCTCCGACTCCAGGCGACAGATGAGGTTCTGCCGCATCTCGTCCTTTACGCTGCGTCGCCGGCGCTCGGGGCTGCTCCACACGGTTTGCCTGAGGTCGCGCAGCGTGCATGGCTTGTTCATACCGCGGATACTCGCACCGGACGCGGACCGGTTCAAGGGTGCCGCAGCGGGGCGCGCAGGCCGCTCGCCCAATCCGACCGAGAGGCGCACGCGTAGCAAGCCGCCGGCGCCGACATTCGCGCTGCCAATCGTTCTAATGGCTTGCGACGCAATGCCTTATCGAGCACCGGCCGCCCGCCTGCTCGATTCCCACCAGAGGCCTCGGCGATCCAGACGCCGACGCCGGTATCCCTTGACACAGTTGGGAGTTTGGGTAGCTTTGGCGCCGGTTGAGGCCGGCGGCAGCGGCGTTCGGACCTCGGGATGTGCCCCGCTGAGATACTTTCCAGTTTATAAGGAGATTCGATGAAGCGCTTGGTTCTGGCCGTCGCGGTCCTGGGCTTGGTGGGATGTGCGCAGGGTGAACAGCAGGCTGCACCGCCCGATACGACGGCTGCTCCCGCTGCCGCGCCAGCGCCCGCCGCGGGCGATACGGGCCAGATGATGCAGGACCCCGGCATGGCGCGCGATACGACCTGAACGCGCTGACGCGTTCGGCGCGCGCTGCTGCCCACGAAGACTCGGAGCCCGCTCCGAGTCTTCGTGCTTTCAGGCGTGCGCGTGGCGGTACGCCCTCCCCGTTCGCTCCACGGCCTCGCTCGGCGAGACGGCGGGGCGCCATCCCAGTGCGCGCTCCGCGCGCGCCGACGTGAATGGGTTTGGATTGCCGAGAAACTGCATGGCGCTCTTGAGCAGCGCCATCGGCGCAGACGGCCGGACCGTGCGCATCGCACCGTCCACCATGATCGCGGCGGACCAGGCAATCGCGCGCGGAATGCGGAGCACCCGGAGCCTGACCCCCAGGCCGGCGGCGAACCGCTCCAGGAATTCCCGCTGGGTCAGGAATCCGTCGTTCGCCACATTGAACGGCCCCGCCACGTCAGGTCGGTCGAGGGCGGCGAGCACGGCGGCGGCGACGTTGCCGGCGTAGACGGCGCCCAAGTGATTGGCGCCGTCGCCGACGAGCGGGGCGAAGCCGGTCCGGACCGTCCGGGCGACCCGCGGCGAGAAGTGCCGATCCCCTTCGCCGTAGATCACGCACGGCCGCAAGGCGATCGCGGAAAGCCCGGTCTCGGCTGCGACGCGCCACAGCGCCGCCTCGGCCTCGCGCTTGGAGCGCGCGTAGTGATCGCCCGGGAAGAGCGGTCGCTCGAGGCCGAACTCCTCGCCGACGCTCCGCTCGCCACGCTCGTAGGTCGCGCGTCGCCCGTAGACCGCCACGGACGAGAGATGCACGAGCCGCGCGCCGTGGCGCGCGGCGCACCGCGCGACCGCTTCCGTCCCGACGACGTTGGTGGCGTGGAAGTGCGACCAGTCACGCCGCGACAAGACGACCGCCGCCGCGTGCACCACGGCGTCGGCACCGGCGAAAACGCGCTCGAGCGCCGCCGGGTCGGCGAGGCTGCCGCGGACCGGTTCGGCGCCCAGCGCCGTGAGCTCGGCGGCGGAGCGGTCGGATCGCGCCAGCGCGATCACCGTCTCGTTGCGCGCGCGGAGCGCGGCGATCACGTGCCGGCCGACGAGGCCGGTCCCACCCGTGACGACGATCCTCACGCCGGTCGCTGCCAGGCCGCTCGCCGCACCACACCGCCGCTCCCGTCCGGGAGCACGACTGCGGCGTCGTCCCGGACCTCCCGCCGCACCACGGCCAGGCCGAAGTAGCCGCCGAGCGTGTCGGACCACGCCGCGCTCGAGAGCCGGCCGACGGGCCGCCCGTGGTGCAACAGTTCCAGCGGAAGGCGGGTCGGCGCGCGCTCGAGCGTGAGACCGACGAGGGTCCGGTTCGGGTGCCCGCGGAAATGGAGTCGCGCCACGGTCTCCTGTCCGAGATAGCACCCCTTCGTGTACGAGACGGCGCCGAGCTCTTCGAGGCGCACTTCCTGCGGCAATGTCTTGCTGTCGATCTCGGCGCCGAGACGCGGGATGCCGGCGAGAATGCGACAGGCCTCGAGCAGGGCCGGGGAGGCGGGCACGGCCCCCGCGGCGACGAGCGAGGCGATGAAGGTTTCCGCGCTCTCGGCGGGCGCGACGCCGTCGAAGCCCGGGGCCCCGCGGGCCGCCGCGCGCTGGAGCGCGAGCGGCGCGGGCATGACCGAAGGCCCGCGCGTCGCCGCGTCAAGCACCTCAACGGCCGCCGGGCCGTACAGCCCGACGCCCGCGGTCGCCGCCGTGACGCTCTCCCACCGGCACAGTCTGGGCGGGAGCGCGTGGAGAAACGTCTCCTCGAGCCGGGCCGCGCCGGCGGCGGGCGCCTCGACGAGAAACTCCTCGGGCAGGCGCGTGACCCACACGAGCGAGACGATCATCCCCTTGGCGGTGAGCAGCGCACCGAAGAGATGCGAGCCGCGCTCGGCCGTCGCCACGTCGCAGCTAACCAGCCCCTGGAGACACGCCTCGCGGCCGGGCCCCGTGAGGCGATAGCGCGCGACCTCCTCCCGCCGGCACACGACCGCGCCGGCCTCGAGCGCGTGCCGCTCCTCGCCGGCCACGTCGTCCCGCGCCACCAGCGCCACGGCCGCATCATACATCGCGCCACACCTCCACGGGGCGCAGCAGGGCGTCGAGCTCCTCGGGGCGGTGGCCCTCGAACGAGTTCCAAACCAGGTCCGCCCCCCGCAGCCGATCCGCCGAGTGCGAAGTGGTGAGCATCGCGCATCCCGCCCCGAACGCCCGCGCCGCCTGGAGTCCGGGCAGCGAGTCCTCGATCACGGCGGCGCGCCAGCTCCCCGCGGTCGGACCCGCGAGGCGCGCCAGCGCGAGCCGGTAGCCCGTGGGATCCGGCTTGGTGACGCCGGCATCCTCGGCGCAGACCGCCGCGGCCACGACGTCGGCGAGTCCCGCGCGCTCGAGCCCCAGCACGATCTCGCTGCGAAGGGCGCCGCTCACGACCGCCACGGCGGCCCGACTGGCCGCCGCGCGCACGAAGGGGGACACCCCCGGCACCAGGCGCAACTCGCGCGCCGCGAGCGCCGCGTACCGCTCGGCCTTGCGCGCCAGCAGGCGCTGGGCGGCCCGGCGTTCCAGGACTCGGCCCGCGCGGCGGTACGCCGTGCGCAGATTCGCGCGGTCGTCGAAGCCCAGGTAGTGTGCGTCGTACGTCTCGCGGTCGAGCGGCAGGCCTTCCTCCGCCAGCACGTATCGCAGCGCCGCGAAGTGAAGCGGCTCGTCGTCCACGATGACGCCGTTGAAGTCGAACAGCAGCGCGTCCGTCATGCGAAGCGGCTCTCGAGCCAGTCTCCGATCAGCGGCCACACCTCGCGGCGGGCCGCGCGCGTGACCAGCAGCTCCTCGTGGTTGAAATCGGAGCAGAATCCCTGGGCGCGGCCGCACCTGATGTAGGTCCGGTCACCGCTCCCCAGCGCGTCCACGAGATCCCGACAGAGCGCGGGCGGCGCGATGAGCCAGTCGCCTCCACCCGCCAGCGCAAGTACGGGCGCCGTGACGCGCCGGCATGCCGCGAAGTAGTCGGTCCCGTCGGCGCCCCTCCACCGTCCCGCGAGGTTCCACCGCATCCACTGCCGGAGAATGCCCGCGTGCTCGTCCTCGGGTCCGATGCCGAGCGCGCGCGCCGGAAAGCGGCCGAGCACCGTGGCCGCGCCCAGGACGGCGGCGGCCAGGGGTTTGCGGAACGGGCCCCGACCTGTCGGCGCCGGCGTGGCCGTGAGGACGAGGCCGGCCACCCGGCGCGCGTCGTCGCCCCCGGTGCCGACGAACGCGACGCCGATCACGCCGCCCGCGCTGTGCCCGAGCCACACGAGGTGGTCGGCGCCCGACGCTTCGAGCACGCCGCGAACGAGCGCCGGGGCGTCGCGGCGGATCCAGTCCTCGAAGTGCCACGCGCGCTCACGCCCCACGGGACCGGACCGGCCGTGGCCTCGCAGCTCAGCCACCCAGGCGTCGAAGCCGCGGCGCGCGAGCTCGTGGGCCAGGCCCTGACCCCGGGTGCCGAGGAAGTAGGTGCGGTTGGAGAAGGTGCCGTGAACCAGCAGCACCGGCGGGGCGCTCCGCCGCCGCTCGGGCGCGGCGCGAAACAAGGCCAGCTCTACCCCGTCGTCCGCGCGGGTGAAGATCGGCCCCGCGGTCGTCACGACCCGTACGCGCGGTCGAGGAGCTCCACCGGGTGGCGCACCTCGACCCCAATCCCGCTCAGCACCGCGCCGGCCCCGATCTGCATGAGGCATCCGGGGTTGCCGGTGGCGACCACGTCGGGCCCGGCGTCGGCGATGGCCCGCAGCTTGGCGCCGAGCACCTGCTGCGCCAGCTCCGGCTCGAGCAGCGAATAGAGGCCCGCGCTGCCGCAGCAGCGCTCGCTCCCCTCGACCGCTACGTGCTGGAGGCCGGGAATGGCGTCCAACACCGCGCGCGGCGCAGCGGCGACTCCTTGCGCGTAGAGGAGGTGGCAGGGCGCGTCGTACGCGACGCGCAGCGGCAGCGGCCCCGCGGGCCGGGGTCCACGCTCGGCGAGCACCTCGCACACGTCGCGGGTGCGTGCGGCGAGAGCGCGCGCACGCTCGGCGAGAGGGTCGTCGGCGAGCCACTCGCCGTACGCCTTCAACATCGCTCCGCAGCCGGCACTGTTGGTCACGACCGGGACGCCGCCTGCCCCGACGTCGAAAGCGCGCACGTTTTCCCGCGCCAGCTCTCGGGCCAGATCGTCGAGCCCGGCGTGCGCCGCCAGCGCTCCGCAGCACACGCCGCCCGGCACCTCGCGGGTCGCCAGGCCGTTCGCCGCCAGAACGCGGATCGTGGCATCGTGCACGTGGCGAAAGAGGCCGTCCATGACGCAGCCCCGGAACAGGGCGACCTCGGCGTCGGCGATCGGCCCCGCCGCCGCTCCCTGCGCTCGGATCGCGCGGCGTGGGCCGGTCCCCGCGCTCGGCGCTCCGAAGCCCCTCCGCTCCGCGGGCCTGGTCGCCGCCAGCATGGCGAGCAGAGTGGCGAGCCGAGGAGCCGCCGGTCCGGCGCCTTTCGCCAGGAGAGCGGGCACCCGCGTCGCGCGGGCGAGGCGCAGGACCGTCCAGAGGAGCCGCTGCCGCGAAGGACGCGCCAGGAGCCAGAGCCCGAACCTCACCGCAGCCGGAACCGGCCGCGCGCGCGAGATCTCGGCACGCGCCTGCTCCAGCGCGGGACCGAAGACCACTCCCGACGGGCAGACGCTCTCGCATGCGCGGCAGCCAAGGCAGCGGGCGAGGTGAAAGCCGAGCGCATCGTCGTCCGCCGCCATCTCGCCGCGCGCCAGCGCGCGCATGAGGACGATCCGGCCGCGGGGCGAATCGCTTTCGTCCGCCGTGACCTCGTAGGTGGGGCACGCGGGGAGGCAGAAGCCGCAGTGCACGCACGGATCGAGCCCGGCATACGCGCTCGCGCTCACGCGAGGAGCGGTACGGCGAAGACGCCCGCCGGGTCGAACGTGTCCCGCAGCGCGCGCGTCAGCCGGAGCGGGCCGGGCTGCATGCCGCCCCAGATCCCGACGGCCGATCGCGTGCGGGCCGGGGCGCGCTCGAGGGTGATCGGCCACCCACGCCGTGCGGCCTCCGCCCGCATGCTCGACGCAGTGGCCGGCTCGAGGGCGCGCGTCCCGGCCCGCACGGTGCCTCGCGGCACCGTCGCGCTGGCTCCCTCCAGGAGACCGAGATGCCGCTCCGCCAGCGCCACCGCGTCCGCCCACGAGGACGGATCGGCACCGATCCGCAGCACGATCGGCCACGAGCCCACGACTTCGCGCCAGCGCTCCCAGACGTCGCGGGGGAGAGCTACCTCGCGGCACGCGCGCAGGGACTGCAGCGCGAGCGCTGCGGTTTCGAGCTCCTCCTCAACCGCGGGTCGGGTGCCGATCGCGCGAAGAGCCAGCACCCACTCGCCCGCCGTGCCGAGGCCCTCGGCCAGGTCCGGACTCAGGACCTCCAACGCGGCCGGCGCGGCCCCGGCCTCCAGCAGCGCTCTGCTCGCCGCCACGACCGACTCCAGCGGGCCGGCCCAGGCTCGCGAGCGATCGGCCTCGGGCGTCGCCCGGAGACGCAGGTGCGTCTCCACGATCGCGCCGAACGCGCCGTGTCCGCCGACGACGACCTTCGCCAGATCGAAGCCGGCGACGTTCTTCACCACCCGTCCGCCGATGCGGACCACCGTCCCGTTCCCGGCGATCAGCGTCATGCCCAGCACCTGGTCGCGCGGAGGTCCGTAGCCCGCGGCGAGCGGGCCGGCGCCCCCGGCGGAGAGGGCGCCGCCCAGAGAGCGTCCCACTGGGCCCGGCGGATCGAGGGCCAGCCAGGTCCCGCCCGACGCGAGCCGCACGGCGAGACGGTCGAGCGCGCAGCCGGCCCCTGCGGTGGCGACGAGATCCGCAGCGTCGAAGCGCGCGACCTGGGCGAAGGGTGACAGATCGAGGACCTCTGCACCTTCGGGCACGTCCGGCCACCAGCGCCCGGCCCCGCGCGGGAACAGGCGCGCGCCCGCGGCGGCGGCGGCGCCCACCGTTCGGGCCGTCGCCGCCAGGTCCGCCGTCACTGCGGCGCCGCTTTCGGGGCGGAGCGCTCGAGTTCGGTCCGGACCGCCGCCACGAACGCCCGAGCTTCCTCGATCAGCGGCCGTGCGTCCTCCGGGCGCCAGCCGGCGAAGCTGCGGTGGTCCACCTTCATCTCGAACAGCGTCGCGAAGCCGCTCGGCAGCTCGGCGCGCACCATGCGGCTGTACTCGTCGAGCGAGCGCTGCCGGTGCCAGGGCTCGTCCGCCAGCCACACCTTGACCATCGCGGCCGCCATGACGCCCGGGTAGGCCTCCTCGATCGCGCGCCCGCCGGCGCCGCCGCCCAGGTGGCGGTCGGCCGCCCCGAGTCGGCGTTCAGCGTCGGCGAGCTGTCCTTCCAGTTGCGCCAGCCAGCGCGTGGGGATGGCTCCGCTCACGTCGCGCTCCAGGGGCGCCATTCGCGGCACTGCGAGACCGGAAGGACCTTGCCTGGATTGGCCCGCTCGTCCGGATCGAACCTTCGCCGCACGGCCGCCATCAGACCCAAGACATCGGGCCCGAAGACCAGGGGCATGTAGTCGATCTTGTCGAGGCCGACCCCGTGCTCGCCGGTGATCGTCCCGCCGGCCGCCACGCACGCCCGCATGATCTCGCCGCTCGCCACCTCCACGCGGGCCAGCGCGTCAGGGTCGCGTGCATCGAAGCTCAGATTGGGATGCAGGTTGCCGTCCCCGGCGTGGAAGACGTTCGTGACGCGCAGCCGATGCCGCTCGGCGATTGCGGCGATCGCCTCCAGCACGTCGGGCAGGGCCGTGCGCGGCACCACGGCGTCCTGCACGAGGAGGTCCGCGCTCACCCGCCCCAGCGCGCCGAACGCCTTCTTCCGGCCTTGCCAGAGCCGCTCGCGCTCGGCCGCCGTGCTCGCCTCGCGCACCTGCCGCGCTCCGGCCGCGCGGCAGATGCTCGCCGCGCGCTCGGCCTCGGCGGCCACGCCGTCGGGACGGCCGTCGACCTCCGCAAGCAGCACCGCCGCCGCGTCGGTCGGGTAGCCTGCGCGGTAGACCGACTCCTCGACGATCCGGACCGCGCTCTGATCCATCATCTCCAGGGCCGCCGGCACGATCCCGGCGGCGATGATCCGCGAGACGGCCTCGGCCGCACCGCGCAGCGTCGCGAAGTCGGCGAGCAGGGTGCGCACGGACGGCGGGACGGGGACGAGACCCACCGTGATCTCCGTCGCGATCCCGAACATTCCCTCGCTTCCCACGAAGAGGCCGACCAGGTCGGCGCCCCAGGGCTCGCCGGCTGCGCTGCCCAGCCGCACGAGCTCTCCCGACGGAAGCGCCACCTCGAGCGCGAGAACGTGGTTGGTCGTCACTCCGTACTTCAGGCAGTGCGGACCGCCGGCGTTCTCCGCCACGTTCCCGCCGATCGTGCAGGCCGTTTGGCTCGACGGATCCGGGGCGTACATGAGTCCCAACGGCAGGGCCGCGCGCGAGAGCGTCGCATTCACGACGCCGGGCTCCACCACGGCGCGCCGGTTGGTCGCGTCGATCGCCCGGATCCGTGCCAGCCGCGTGAGCGTGACGAGGACCGTGGACGGTTCGGCGAGGGCGCCGCCCGACAGACCGGTGCCGGCCCCGCGGGCGACGAAGGGCACGCCGCGCTCGCTCAGGAGCTTCAGCACCGCGCACACCTCGGCCGTGGAGCCCGGGAAGACGACCACGCCGGGCGTGCTCCGGTGCGTCGGCAGTCCGTCGGCCGCGAAAGTGGCGAGTTCCGCGCGGGCGGTGCGCACGAAGCGGGCGCCCACGATCCGGCGGAGTTCGTCGGCGAGCATCGCGGCGCTTCGGGCCATGCGGCTAATGTAGTGCGGCGCGCGGACGGGGAGTATCGGCCTCTGTTCCCCACCTTGGGGCGCCGCTGGTGTTCCGCGCCTGGCTGGCCGCCCTTTCCGCCACGGTCATCGTCGCCGCCGCACACGCCGAGCGCGACACCCTCTCCAAGGCCCGACGCGCGGCCTTGACGGTTCGGGAGCGCGGACGATAGGCTTTGAACCGGAGCGGCCATCCTGGTTTCGCCGCCCGCAACGGTGGGTCATGCCGGGGGTTCCCATGAACATGCGAAGGATGCTGGTTGCGCTCGCGGCTCTGGCGGTGGGCGGTGCGCCCGCGCTTCCGGCCCAGGGAGACGACGTCACCTTGATGGCGATCTGGGGTTCCGGGCCCAACGACATCTGGGTGGTCGGCGGCGCGCCGGCCGCGCTCCACTGGGATGGCCAGGCTTGGAATGAGATTCCCCTGGGCGTGAGGCTCTCGGGCGGCCTTCGGGCGCTGTGGGGCAGTGGCCCGCGCGATGTTTACGCGGTCGGCGACAACGGCCAGATCCTGCACTATGACGGCCGCGCGTGGCAGCCGATGACGAGCGGGACGGACCGGGAGCTAGTGGCCGTGGTCGGCCGTTCGCCCACCGAGGTCTACGCGCTTGCCAGGTCCTACGGGGACCGCGAGCCGTCGTTCGTGTTGCGCTACAACGGCCAGATCTGGTCAGCAACGCCGCTACCGTTCCCGGCCGAAGTCAACGATCTGGCTCTGTTCGGACCGGATGTCCTCGTTGCGGCCTCGGTCTCCTACGAGCCGCGGCCGGGAGACCGCCGCACCGTGGGTGTGCTGGCCCGGATGAGCGCCGGGCGCTGGACGACGAGCGGGTGGGACGGCCAGCGGGTCTCCGACGAGGTGGTGGGAGGGGCGGGGTGGAAGAGCATCTCGGTCGGTGGCACGTCGGTACTGCTGTTCGGCGAGCGAACCGATGGCACGCCGGCGATCGCGCTGTCGTCGGGCGGTGGGGTGTGGGCGATGCTCCCGCCGGCGGTTTCGGCCATGTCGCGGACCGGGATCCAGGCGGCATTCGCCTTCAGCGACGGCACCCCGGTCGCCCTGTACGACGGCCCCGGCTTCGCACGGTACGCGAGTGGCCGCTGGACGCCGGTCGTCCCGACCACGCCCCAGCAGATGATGATGCAAATGATGCAGCAGCAGCAAGCCGGCGTTCCGCCCCCGCCGCAGCAACAGCAGCAGATGATGCAAATGCAGCAGATGATGCAGAACCCGATGATGATGATGATCATGATGGCGGCGTACGACATGAGCGACGCGCGCGCCGTGTGGGGTACGTCGGCGAACGACTTCTACGTGTTGGCCGGCGAAGGGCGGATCGTGCACGTCGTCGGCGATCAGGTTACTATCGCCTACGATCAGAGCTGCAGCGAGCCCATGGCGGCGGCGATGAACCCGGTCTGCCAGATGTTGCAGACGCAGCGCATGCAGCAGCCACAGATCCGCTAGGCGGCGGTCACCCCAGGGACGGGCGCCACGATGGCGCGGGGCCCGGTCGCCGCGGCTGCTCGGCGCCGGAAAAGGGATCGGGCGGCCGGTGGCCGCCCGATGTCATTTGCGGATCCGGGGCGCGCTCAGGCCGCGCGCCAGAAGCTCATCAGCGCCGCGCCTTCGGGACACTCGCGCAACTTCTCGAAGGCCCGCTCGCGGATCTGGCGAATTCGTTCCCGCGTGACGCCCATCAGCGCGCCGATCTTCTCCAGCGTCATCGCCTCGGAGCCCGGCTCGAGCCCGTAGTACAGGTAGAGGATCTTCCGCTCGCGCGGCGTCAGGTACTTCTGGAAGATGCGGTCGATGAAGCCGCGCATCAGATTGCTGTCGGTCAACTCCTCGATCTGGCTCCCTTGGACGCCGGCGAACCGCTCGCCCAGGGTCGCCGCGTCGCGGTCGCTCCGATCCACCGGGGCGTCGAGCGAGAGCTCCGTCGCCGTCATGCGCCGCGCCGTGCGAACGTTGTCCACCGAATCGCCCAGCGCTCGCGCGATCTCGCCGTCCGTCGGGTCCCGACCCAACTCCTGCGCCAGCACCATTTCGGTGCGCGACATCTTGATGAGCTGCGCGTTCTGGTTCAGCGGGATGCGCACGCTGCGGGTTTGCTCGGCGAGTGCCTTGAGCACCGCCTGTCGCACCCACCAGACGGCGTAGGAGATGAACTTCACCCCCTGCTCGGGGTCGAACTTCTTCACCGCCTTGAGCAGACCTTCGTTCCCGATGGCGACGAGTTCCGACAGATCGAGCCCATGCCCCTGGTACTTCTTCACATAGGAGATGACGAACCGCAGGTTCGCCGTCACCAGCCGCTCGGCCGCGGCCGGGTCCCCCTTCTGGGCGAGCCGGGCGAGCCGTCGCTCCTCCGCAGCATCACCGATGAGCGGCAGCTTTTGGATGTCCTGGAGGTATTGGTCGAATGCGCCTGTCGCGGCCTGACGAAAGAAACCCTTAGCCTTGCTGCTCTGCGCACGCCGCATGCTGGCCCCCGTCGCGGACTGTCGGATGGTCTGGCTCGGCGAAGAAAACCGGGAAAGCGCGGCCATAATAGGGAGCGCGAGAAAGGCATGTCAAGCGAACAAAATTATCCACATCACTAAGTTGTTATTCTGGCTGGCATTCCAGCGATCGTGCACAATCTTCTATCGCCACAAGACGATAAGGGCGATGCTAGAACTGCTAAGCTATTCGCACATAAGATGTTAGCATCCTGGTGCCGGCTCTGCTCTGGCGATGGTGGCGGGATACTGCGCTCAGCGATTGCTGTCGAGGGCGTGTCGAATCAAGGCCGGCTCGATTTCCACCGTCCAAGCACCGTCCGCACTCTGTGCCATCTCGCCCATCCGCCGTGGCAGAGCGAAGCGCACCGCTCCGGCGCGCACTTTCTTGTCGGCGTGCATCGCCTCCACGAGGTCGTCGGCCGCGAGGTCCGCGGGGACGGAGGCCGGCAGGCCGTAGCGCTCGATCAGGGCGACGAGTTCGCGATGCAGACCGGGTTCGGCGACCCCCGCGGCCTCGGCGATCCAGGCCTCGACGGCCATGCCGATCGCGACCGCTTCGCCGTGGAGGAGTTCGAAGCCGATCGTCGTCTCGACCGCGTGGCCGACGGTGTGGCCGAAGTTCAGCACTTGGCGCAGCCCCGCCTCGCGCTCATCGGCCGCGACGATGGCGGCCTTGAGCTCGACGCCCCGGCGCACGATCGGTTCCAGCCGATCGAGATCGCGGGCCAGGACCGGGCCGGCCTCGGCGATCATCGCCGCGTAGGCCGCGTCGGCGATCGCGACGTACCTGATAGCTTCCGCCATCCCGGCCGCGATGTGGGGGCGCGGAAGCGTGGCCAACAGCCCGACCTCCGCCACCACGACGCGCGGCTGGTGGAAGGCGCCGACCAGGTTCTTGCCGGCCGGCACGTCCAGGCCGGTCTTCCCCCCGACCGAGGAATCGAGCATCGCGAGGAGCGTCGTCGGCACCTGGACGTACGGGATGCCGCGCAGGTAGGTGGCCGCGACGAAGCCGCCGACGTCCCCCGCCACGCCACCGCCCACTGCGAGCACCGCGCCGTCGCGCCCGATGCGGGCGGCGAGCAGGGCGTCGGTCAGCTCTGCCCAGGTGTGTCGCGTCTTGTTCCACTCGCCGGCCGGAAAGGTGAACAGGAGGGCTTCGAGACCGGCCTCCTCCAGCCGGCCGAGGAGCGCCGCGCCGTGCAACTGCGCCACCCGGTGGTCCGCGATGACGGCGTAGAGGCGTGCCGGGCAGCGCTCCACGAGCAGACGTGGGAGATCGGCGAGCACGCTCCGACCCACGATCACCTCGTACGACGCATCGTGCCCGCCGCGCACGGGAACGGAGATGGCGGTCACGGGCGAGGGACTCGGGCTGGGGAGCGGACCGGTGGGGGTCAGCGCCGGGCCGGCTGGATCGCTACCACGTGACGTCGGGGTGCCCCGCGAGGCGGTTGGCCTGTCGGGCCAGCACGAAGAGGAGGTCCGAGAGGCGGTTGAGGTACACGATGATCTGCGCCGGCACGGGCTGCTGGTGCGAGAGGCGCACCACCGCGCGCTCGGCCCGCCGGCAGACCGCGCGCGCGACGTGCAGCGCACCGGCCTTGGCCGAGCCTCCGGGAAGGACGAAGGCCCGGAGCGGGGCCAACTCGCCCTCGGCGGCATCCATGACCTGCTCGAGGGCGGCGATGCGCTCGCCCGGCACGACCAGCTTGGCGCGCTGGCTGTCCGGGAGCCGGTCGCGTTCCGGCGTCGCGAGCGCGCCGCCGAGCGCGAACAGGTCGCGCTGGATCGCGGCGAGCAGGGCGTCGGCGAAGTCGGCGGGCGCGGTGGCGCGCGCCACGCCGATGGCCGCGTTGATCTCGTCCACGTCGCCGTAGGCAGACACGCGGATGTCGTCTTTCGGGACTCGGCCTCCGCCCAGGAGCGACGTCTCGCCGCCGTCGCCCGTCCGGGTGTAAATCTTCACGCCGCCCAAGCTAAGGCGGCGCTCCGGCGCCGTCTAGCGTGCGCGCCGCCCGCTGGCATCGGTCGCGCGACCGGCTTACCCTTCGGGCGCGAACTTCCTCGGGAGCGCGCGTGGCGGAGCGGGACATCCGGGACATCACCATCGTGGGCGCCGGGCCGACCGGCCTCTTCGGCGCGTTCTACGCGGGGATGCGGGGGGCGTCGTGTCGCCTCATTGACGCGCTGCCGGAGCTGGGTGGCCAGCTCACGGCGCTCTACCCGGAGAAGTACATCTACGACGTGGGCGGCTTCCCCAGGATCCTGGCCAAGGACCTGGTCAAAGGCCTGGCCCAGCAGGCGCTGCAGTTCAAGGCCGACGTCCGGCTCGCGCAGGAGGTCGTCGGGATGCGCCGGGCCGCGGACGACGGCGGGCTACCGCTGTTCGCGCTCGCCACGCCGGAGGGCGACTACCTCAGCCGCACGATCGTCCTGGCGGGCGGCATCGGCGCCTTCTCCCCGCGCAGGCTGCCGCTGGACGACTACGACGCGTGGCTCGGCCGCGGCATGTACGACAAGGTGATCGACCCGAAGGCGTTCGCGGGCCAGCGCGTCCTCCTCGTGGGGGGCGGCGACTCTGCGTTCGACTGGGCGGTGAACTTGCAGGGCGTCGCCAGCTCCGTCCTGATGATCCACCGCCGCGAAGGTTTTCGCGCCCACCAGGCCACGATTGATCAGGTGCGGCGGCTGTGCGCCGAAGGGAAGATGGAGCTGCGCACCTTCTGGGAGGTGAAGGCGATCCACGGCGACGACCGGGTCGCGGCCGCGACGATCAGGAACAACAAGACCAAGGAGGAAGAGCGCGTGGAAATCGACGCGCTCATTCCGCTGTTGGGCTTCGTCTCGAACCTCGGCGACATCGCCAATTGGGGGCTCCGCCTGGAGAAGGAAGAAGTCGTCGTCAATCAGCTGATGGAGACCAACCTCGAGGGCATCTACGCCGCAGGGGACATCGTCACGTACCCCGGCAAGCTCAAGCTCATCGCCACCGGGTTCGGGGAGGTAGCGATCGCGGTGAACAACGCCGTGCACCACCTCAATCCGGCCGCCAAGCTCTTCCCGGGACACTCCTCCAACATGGAGGGTCTCTTCGCGACCACCGGCTAGCGCGCGAGTGCCGTGACGATCGAGTCGATCTGCGCCAGCGCGTCGCGGTTCTTGGCGAGATGATGGTTGATCTGGATGGCGAAGACCCAGGGTGCGGCCCCCGGCCGCTCGAGGTAGCCAGAGAGGGTGTTGACGTTGGTGATCGAGCCGGTCTTGGCGCGCACGCGACCCGCGAGCGCGGAATCGCGAAACCGCAGGCGCAGGGTGCCGGTGGTTCCCGCGACGGCCAGCGACTCGAGGAAGGGCCGCGCGCGCGGGTGCCCGCGCATCCGCTGCAGCAGCCGCAGCAGCGCGCGGGGCGCGATGAGGTTCAGCCGCGAAAGGCCGGAGCCGTCCGCCAGAGAGAACAGCGTCGAGTCCACCCGCATCGAGTCCACCAGGAAGCGCCGCTCGACGTCGAGCCCGGCCTCCCAGGAGCCTCGGCCCCGGAGCTCGCGTCCCAACGTCTTGAGCAGCATCTCGGCGAACCAGTTCTGGCTCGTCTCGAGAATCGGCCGGATGATGTCGGTGAGCCCGGGCGAGAGGTGCTCGGCCAGCGGCGGGCCCCGCCGGGCCGCCGCAAAGACCGTCGAGTCGTAGACCGAGCGCGTCTGTCCCGCGACGTGGATGCCGCGGCTCTCGAGCGAGCGCCGAAACGCCTCGGCAGCGTAGGCGGGCGGGTCGTGTATCGCGACGAACCACGACGACGGGCGCGCGTCCGCCGGAACGTCGCCTTCCGCCCAGACGACGTTCGTGGCCGGCGCCCGGAAGAACGCCACGGTGCGCGGCGAATCGGCCGGCACGGTGCGCGCCCGGTTGGCGAAGCTGAGCATCCCGAGGTCGGGCTCGAAGGTGATCTCCGGCGGCCGGCCGATCGCTCCGGGAGCGATCCGGAACTCCGCCACGTTGTCGTTGAAGCCGAGCGCGGCGACGGGCGCCGCGTCGCCCTGCGCGAGATCGCCGGTCTCCCACGTGGGGTGCACCGTCACGCTGTCGAAGTAGGAGGCGTCGCCCACCAGGCTCCCCTCGACCTGCGTCAGGCCGCGCGCGCCCAGCGAATCGGCGAGCTCGTCGAAGGCGGAGAACCGCGTCGGGAAGTAGCGGGCGGAGAGCGTGGGGTCGCCGCGGCCGTACAGCACCAAGTCCCCTCGGAGAACTCCTGCCTCGATGGGTCCTGCGGCGTACACGCTGGTCCGGAACCGCCAGCTCGGCGGCAGCAACGCGACGGCGACGGCGCTCACGACGAGCTTGGCATTGCTCGCCGGCACGAACAGGCGGTCGCCGTTGCGCTCGAACACGATCCGACCATTCGGATCGGCGATGGCCACGCCCCACAGCGCCCGGTTGAACGGCTCCTCGTCCAGCAGGCGGCGCAGCCGCTCGGTGAGGGGACGGGTGCTCTCCCGGCGCGCGGGCGCCTGGCGCCGGGCCGTCTGGGCCGCGGCGTCCGCTGCTCGGAGGACGGTCGCGACGCTCAGCGCGAGCAGAACGGTGGCGCGGGTCATGCTGCCTCTTGCCGAGTGCTTGGCACGGTGGGCCGGGAGTACGAAAGTACGGCGTTCTGCCGGCTCCGGTCAATTTGTGCCGGACCCGCGTGCGCCGGCTCCCCGTTCGCGCTCTTCCCCTGATCGGCGCTTCGCCCGTGCTGCGGTTCGTGGAAGCGCACGCGCGATGTCGCGTCAGAAGGTGGGCCGTGCTGGCGCTCGCCGCGCTCGCCGCGCGCGACCTCTGGGCCCAGGGCGAGGGCCGGCCGGAGCGCATCGTGACGGCGGTCCGGTTTCGCGGCAACGACGCGCTGGACGACTACGCTCTCTCCATATCCATCCTCACCAGCGCCTCCACCTGGACGTATCGCTGGCCCATCCTGAGGGGCCTGCGCCTCGGGCAGAGGCGTCTCTTCGACGAGATCGAGTTCCGGCGTGACGTGGTGCGGCTCCGTCTCCTGTACCGGCAGCACGGCTACTTCGAGGCGCGCGTGGACACGCTCGTGCGCCGCAGCGACCGCGCCGTGCAGGTGACCTTCGCGATCGCGGAAGGGCGCCCGATCCTCGTGGACTCCATCGCCATCGGCGGCGTGGACGGGATCGTGGAGCCGCGGCGACTGCTGAGAAGGTTGCCGCTTGCCCGGGGCCGGCCCTTCGACCGGTACGCCTTCGCGGCGGCGGCCGACAGCTTGGTGCTCGCGCTCCGCAATCTGGGCTACCCGTTCGCGGCCGTGTACCGCAACTATGGGCTGGACCGGGCCACCCGGCTCGCCCGGGTGAGTTTCGAGCTGGTGCCGGGCCCGCATGCCCGGGTCGGCGAGCTGGTCGTCGCGGGCGCCGAGCGGGTGGACCGGCGCACGGTCCGAGGCTTGCTCGGCGTGGAGGTCGGGGACGAGTTCGACCAGGACGCGCTGTACGATTCGCAGCGCAGTCTCTACCAGACGAACCTGTTCCGGTATGCGAGCGTCCGCGTCGCCCCCGACTCGACGGTGGTCGGCGCCGATTCGCTGGTCCGCATTCTCGCCCAGGTCGCCGAGGGGCCGCGGACGCTCCTCCGGGCCGGCCTGGGCTATGGAACCGGTGACTGCTTCCGCGTCCAAGCCACGGTGGCGTCGAACAACTTCATGGGAGGAGCGCGCCGGCTGGAGCTCGCCGCCAAGATGGCGAAGCTCGGCTTCGGTCACCCGACGGCCCTGGGGCTTCGAGAAGCCGTGTGCCCGGCCCTCGCCGAGGATCGCCGCTTCTCGGACACCGTGAACTATCTGGCCTCGCTCACCTTCACGCAGCCAGCGTTCCTCGCGCGGCGCAACGCCCTCTCGATCACGGCGTTCGCGGAGCGACGCTCCGAGTTCAAGGCGTTCGAGCGCGTCAGCCTTGGCCTCGCGGCGTCGCTCAGCATTGGCGTCGGCCGTGACCTGCCGGTCACGCTGACCTACCGCTTCGCGAACGGCCGGACCAACGCGGGAGCCGCGACCTTCTGCGTGTATTTCGATCGGTGCGAGCAGTCGGCCGTCGCCCTTCTCTCCGAGAGCCGTCGTCTGGCGACGCTGGGCGCGGCCCTGCTCGCCAGCCGTACCGACTCGCCGATCGAGCCTGCGCACGGGCACGTCTATGCCTTCGAGGCGGCGCACGCCTCGGCGTCGATCGGCTCCGAGCTCGTCTTCAACAAGCTCCTGGGCGAGGCGACCTGGTACCGCAGGATGGCGCGGCGCTGGGTGGCGGCGTTGCGCCTGCGCGGTGGCGTCGTGTGGCCGGGGAGGGCGGTGCTCGCCGACAGCGCCCTCCGATTCGTCCCGCCGGAGGAGAGGTTCTACGCCGGCGGGCCGGCGTCGGTGCGCGGTTTCGGCCGCAACGAGATGGGGCCGGTGGTCTATGTCGCCGAGCGGGCGGACACGAGTACGACCACGGGAGACGTCAGCTACGTCGGTCTGCGCGTCTCCCCCCTCGGAAGCAACGCGGTCGCGCTCGCCAACTTCGAGCTGCGCTTCCCCTCGCCGCTGTGGCCGAGCCGGCTGCGCATGGCGGCGTTCGTGGACGCCGGCGAGCTCTGGGAGCAGACCACCGCCAGCCTCGTCCCGAGCGGTCTCAAGATCACGCCCGGGTTCGGCCTGCGCGTCGCGACCCCGCTCGGTCCGATGCGGCTCGACGCCGCGTACAGTCCCTACGATCGGCAGCCGGGTCCGCTCTACGTGGCGAGCACGGCCAGCGGCGTCTTGGAGCTGGCGGACCCGAGCTTTCCAGGGCCTCGGGCCGATGAGTCGTTCCTGGGACGGATCCGGCTCCATTTCAGCGTCGGGCAGGCGTTCTAGGTGCGGCGCGCGCTCCTCGTAGTCGGCGGCGCCGGTGGGGTGCTGGTCCTCGCCGGCCTCGGCCTGCTCATGCTGCTCCTCGCCTCCGCGCCGGGCCACGCGCTGGCGCGCCGCTTCGCCGTGCGGGCGCTCGCCGGCGCGATCGACGGCCGAGCCACGATCGGGGCCCTCTACGGATCGCTGTGGCGGGCCGCGGACGTGAGG
>JACQVG010000074.1 GCA_016209905.1 Gemmatimonadota bacterium
CCGCCGCATCGTCGAGCTGTGCGAAGCGACCGGCCTGCGTTTCAAGGTGCTCCCCGGCATCGCCGAGGTACTGGCCGGCGACATCCGGATCAATCAGTTGCGGGAGATGCGCATCGAGGATCTTCTCGGTCGGGAGCCCGTCCTGCTCAAGCTGCCGGAACTCGCCGCGGATCTCAGTGATCGCTCCGTGTTGATCACCGGAGCGGCCGGCTCCATCGGCGCCGAGTTGGCCCGGCAGGTGGCGCTGCACGGGCCGGGTACGCTGGTCCTGTTCGACCAGGCCGAGACGGACCTGTTCTACCTCGAGCTGGAGCTTCGGGAGAAGCACCCCGAGCTTCGCCTCGTGCCCGTGGTCGGTGACGTGGTGGACGCCGATTTGGTCGAGAGCGTCTTCGCCGAGTACCGACCGGAACGGGTGTATCACGCCGCCGCGTACAAGCACGTGCCGATGATGGAGATGAACCCGCGGGCGGCGGTGCGCAACAACGTCCTCGGCACGTGGCGGGTGGCCGAGGCCGCGGGTAGGCATCGGGCCGAGAAATTCGTGCTGGTCAGCACCGACAAGGCCGTGCGTCCGGTGAGCGTCATGGGAGCCACCAAGCGCGTCGCCGAGCTGATCGTGCTGGAGTTGCAGCAGCGCCATGCCGCGACCGCGTATGCGGCGGTCCGGTTCGGGAACGTGCTGGGGAGTAACGGCAGCGTGATCCCCGTCTTCAAGCGCCAGCTCGAGGCGGGGCAGCCGCTGACGGTTACGCATCAGGATGTCACGCGCTATTTCATGACCATCCAGGAGGCCGTGCAACTGATCCTGCAGGCATCACTGGTCAAGGAGGTGCGCGGGCGTATCGCGATGCTCGAGATGGGAGATCCGGTGCGCATCGCCGACCTGGCGGCGAACCTGCTCCGACTCTCCGGTGCCCGGCCGGGGCAGGGGCCGGGAATCGTCTTTACCGGACTGCGTCCCGGCGAGCGGTTGCACGAAGAGCTCGTGGCCCCCCATGAGGAGACGATCGAGACCCACATCCCCAAGGTCCGGATCATCAGGAATTCCACAGCCGGTGATCGTCCCATCCTTCCGCTTTTCGAAGACCGCGGGTCCGCACCCGGCGACGATCGCGACGCCTGGGTCGTCGCGGCGCTGTCCGAGTACTGTCTGGGCGTGGAGAAGGCCGGGTCACAGAGCTCGTAGCAGGGCCGCGCGGCGTCCCTCGCCGTGCCTGCCGGCCGGCCTCAGGTCCTTTGCCCGCCGCGCGTTAGGGCAGTCTGGCTGCCTGAGCACCTCCCGGGTATATTGGCTGCTTGCCTGGTCGCTGCCGCGCGCCCTGAGCGGGAGCAGCCCGGGTCTGCTGCAGCAGCCGAGCTCGGGTTTCGCCAAGCTGTGCCGAGGCCCGGCATCCCGCAGGGTAGGTGTCCATCACCCTCGGAAGAGCGCGCCAGCTACTGACCGCAATCAGATGCGCGTTGCCACAGGGAGGTTGCGTTCCTGCGGCAGCACGGGGTCCTGCGGACGGCACCGGCTGCTCTGGGCGACCGGTCGGAGCCGAATCGAGAGGGCGGGCGAGGTGGCGAGCCGCCCTTGTGCCTGGCGGTGGAAGTGATTGAAAGCCAAGGGATTGGGTCAGTTGCGTGCACGTAACTGACGGGGCCAAGGTGTGTAGAGACCCATCGCTCGCCCACGGTCCCGGGTCCGATCTCTACACGCGGCCGCGCTGGTATGCGTGCCGGACCAAGGCGCGTCAGGAAAAGACGGCTGCGCGGTCCCTCGCTGGTCGCGGGCTGGAGACGTACCTGCCGCTCTACGATCGGCTGCGGCAGTGGGCAGACCGCAAGAAGACGGTGCTGTGGCCGCTCTTCACCGGCTATGTCTTCGCTCGCTTCACGTTGCGCGATCAGCACGCGGTGCTCTCGGCTCCCGGGGTGGCCACCATCGTCCGCGTGGACGGTCGTCCGACGCCGATTCCGGACAGCGACATCGAGAACGTGCGGCGCTTTGCGGCCGCGCTCTCAGCCACCAGGGTGGATCCCGTCCAGGTTCGGTACCCCAGGCGGGGAGAGCGAGTCACGGTCGCCTCGGGACCATTCGCCGGTGTCGAGGGTGTCGTGGTTCGCCGGGGCGGGCGCCAGCGCGTGATCATCAGCGTGCGAGGTCTGAGGCAAAGCTTCGCGGTTACGGTGCAAGTCCGCGAGCTCGAGCAGGGACGAAGCGCGGGCCTGGACGAGGAGAGAGGGTGACTTGGCACATTACCTCGTGACCGGTTGTGTCGGCTTCATCGGCGCCAGGGTGACGGAGTTCCTGCTCCGGGATGGCCACGCAGTGGTGGGCGTGGACAACCTCAACGACGCGTACGACGTGCGCCTGAAGCAGTGGCGTCTCGCTCAGCTCGAAGGCCGGCCGGAGTTCGCGTTTCACAAGCTCGATGTGACGGACCTGGCGGCGCTGCGCCGGCTCGTCGGTGCGGCACACGGCGCGGCCGCGGCTCGGCCGAGCGGGGACGGCCGACCGTTCGACGCGGTCGTCCACCTCGCCGCCCGGGCGGGGGTTCGCGAGAGCGCCCGCAACCCCTGGGTCTACCTCGAGACTAACGTCACCGGGACGCTGAATCTGCTCGAGCTGTGCCGCGATTCCGGGATCGAGAAGTTCGTGCTCGCCTCCACTTCGAGCGTTTACGGCGCGGAGAACGCTCGCCCCTTCCGCGAAGACGCCAACACCGATCACCCTCTGTCCGCGTACGCCGCCTCGAAGCGCGCCGCCGAAGGGCTCTGCTACACGTACCATCACGCCTACGGGCTCGACGTGACGGTGCTTCGCTACTTCACGGTGTACGGGCCGGCGGGCCGGCCCGAGATGAGCGTGTTCCGCTTCGTGCAGCGGCTGAAGGAGAGCCGGACGCTGACGGTCTATGGCGACGGCAGGCAGTCGCGCGACTTCACCTACATTGACGACATCGCCCGCGGCACCGTGGCGGCGCTCAGGCCCCTCGGCTTCGAAGTCGTCAACCTCGGCTCCGATCGGCCGATCGTACTGAGGGAGGTGGTGCAGCTCCTCGAGCACCTCATCGGGGCGAAGGCCGTGGTCGAGTATCAGCCGCCCGACCCGGCCGACCTGCCCTCGACGTGGGCGGCCATCGGGAAGGCGGACCGCGTGCTGGGCTGGCGCCCGGAGACGTCCTTCGAGGAGGGGATCAGGCGCGCGGTGGACTGGTATCTGGGAAACCGGGATTGGGCGCGGGACATCCAGACGTCGAGCACCTGACCGCATCGCCCGGCGCGGTTTCCTGGCCGGCGGGGGCCACCGCGGTCTCCGTCATCCGCCCCTCGCGCGGCTGGGTCTCGCTCCAACTGGGCGAGCTGTGGGCGCACCGGGAGCTGGTTTATTTCTTCACCTGGCGGGACATCAAGGTCCGCTACAAGCAGACCCTCCTGGGCGCCTCGTGGGCGGTGCTGCAGCCGACCTTCACGATGGTCATCTTCAGCCTGTTCTTCGGCCGGCTCGCCCGGGTTCCCTCGGACGGCGTGCCGTACCCCCTCTTCGCCTTCGCCGCGCTGGTGCCGTGGACCTTGTTCGCGAACGGCCTCACCCACGGGTCGAACAGCCTGGTCGAGAGCGCTGGCCTGCTGAAGAAGGTCTTCTTCCCGCGATTGGCGCTGCCGATCGCCAGCGTCGGCGCGAGCGTGGTGGATTTCCTTTTCGCGTTCGGCGTGCTCCTGATCATGATGCTCTACTACGGCCGCACGCCCACGGTGGCCGTCGTCTGGCTGCCGCTCCTCCTGCTTCTCGCGCTGATCACGGTGCTGGGCGTGAGCCTGTGGCTGGCTGCCATCAACGTGCAGTATCGCGACGTGCGCTATGCGGTGCCCTTCATCACGCAGCTCTGGCTGTTCGCGACTCCCATTGCCTACCCCAGCAGCCTGCTGTCTCAGCCCTGGCGGACGGTGTTCGGTCTCAACCCGATGGTGGGAGTGGTCGAGGGCTTCCGGTGGGCCCTCGTCGGCACGGCCACGGCCCCGGGGCCGACCGTCCTGGTGTCGGCGGCCGCAGCGGCGCTGCTGCTCGTGAGCGGGGCCTTCTACTTCCGCCGCATGGAGCGGGTCTTTGCCGACATCGCGTAATGGCTGAGCGTGCGCTGCTGGTGGAGGGCCTGGGCAAGCAGTACCGCCTGGGTGCGCGCGAGGCGTCGTATCGCACGCTGCGCGACGCCGTCACCGACGCCTTCCTCGCCCCGGTGCGCAGAGTCGCGCACCAGTTCCGCCGGCAGGCCCCCGCGATCCCCCAGTCGCGGCCGACAATCTGGGCGCTCAAGGACGTGTCCTTCGAGGTGGCGCCCGGTGAGATGGTGGGGATCATCGGCAAGAACGGCGCCGGCAAGAGCACGCTGCTCAAGATCCTCTCGCGGGTCACCGAGCCGACCGAAGGCTCGGTGGAGATTCGCGGGCGGGTGGGCTCGCTCCTGGAGGTCGGCACTGGATTCCACCCGGAGCTGACCGGACGCGAGAACGTCATCCTGAGCGGCGCGATTCTCGGTATGAGACGTGCCGAGCTGACCCGCAAGTTCGACGAGATCGTCGCCTTCTCGGAGTTGGACGAGTTCCTCGACACCCCGGTCAAGCACTATTCGAGCGGGATGTTCGTGCGGCTCGCGTTCGCCGTGGCGGCCCACCTGGACCCGGACCTCCTCCTGGTGGACGAGGTGCTGGCGGTCGGCGACGCCGCCTTTCAGCGCAAGTGCGTCGCGAAGATGCTGGAAGTCGGTCGCGGCGGCCGGACGGTGCTGTTCGTCAGTCATAACCTGGGGATGGTGAACGCCCTCTGCGGGCGGGCGCTCTTGCTTCGGGACGGGAGGGTCGCGGCCGCAGGCACCACCGAGGCGGTGATCGCGCGGTATCTGGAGTCCGAGGAGCTGCGGGCGGGCGTGGCGCTGGAGGACCGCACCGACCGGTCGGGAAACGGCGTGCTCCGGTTTACGGAGATGCAGGTGCTGGGCGCCGACGGGCAACCGATGGACGTGGTCATGAGCGGCCAGCGCGTGCGCGTCCGGCTCGCCTACCGGGCCGCCCCCGAGGCGGTGCTTGAGAACGTCTTCTTCCAGGTTCTCTTCGGAACGCTGTTCGGCCAGAACCTGTTCGTCTGCCTCACCCGGGCGTGCGGCGGCAACTTCGCCCGGCTGCCCCCGGTCGGCCGGATCGTGTGCGAGATTCCGGTGCTGCCGCTGGCGCCGGGCAGCTATCGGCTGAGCCTGACCGGGAAGGTCGGCGAGGTGATCGCGGACGAGCTGACGGAGGCGGTGCACCTCACGGTGATCGAGGGCGACTTCTTCGGCAGCGGGCGCCTCCCGCCGTCGAGCAGCGGCCCGATTCTGGTGCAGCACCGGTGGCTGGTGGACGGCGAGTCCGCCGCCTCGCGAGGGACGAGCGGTGATCCGGCTGCTCCTGCTCGATATTGACGGCGTCCTCACCGACGGCCGGGTGGCGCTCGACGAGCGGGGTGGTGAATCGAAGACGCTCGCCTACCGCGACATTGATGCCGTCTTCCAGGCCCGTCGCGAAGGCTTGCGCGTGGCGCTGGTCACGGGGGAAGCGTCGCCGCTGGTGGAGGTCATCGCGCGGCGGCTCGAGGTGGACACGGTCGCCCGTGGAGCGAAGGAGAAGGCCGACGCGCTGCGGCAGCTTTGCGCCGCCATGAGCGTGCCGCTGGCGGAGACGTGCTACGTCGGTGACGGCGATCGGGACGCGGCGGCTCTCTCGCTGGTGGGCCTGGGCCTGGCGCCGGCGGACGCGTCGCCCGAGGCCAGGCGCAGCGCGAGTCGCGTTCTCGCGGCCCGGGGAGGCGATGGTGCCGTGGCGGAGGCGCTGGCCCTGATCCGGCACCTCAATGCGGGGGCGACGGGTGCCGGCGCCTAGCGGGTCGAATCCGCTCTGTATCATGCAGGGCCGGCTCTCTTCGCCGGATCCGCGGCGACTGCAGGCGTTTCCCTGGGCCACGTGGGAGGAGGAGTTCGCCCGGGCCAGGCTCTGCGGACTGGACGGCATGGAGTGGCTGTTCGAGGCCGATCGGTACGGTGAGAATCCGATCTGGACCGACTCGGGATGCCGTCGCATCCGCGAGCTCTGTGCCGCGCACGGCGTGGCCGTGATGTCCCTGTGCGCCGACTATTTCATGGCGCACCCCTTCTTCCGCGTCACCCGCGACCGGGTGGCCGCGAGCGTCGAGGTCCTCAGCCGGTTAATCGAGCGGGCGGCGAGTGTAGGCACCCGGACGATCCTGGTCCCGGTGCTGGAGGATTCCGCCGTCAACAACCCGGAGGAGGCGGACGAGCTCGTCGAGGCCGTGTCCCGCTGCCTCCCCGCAGCGCGGGCGCACGACGTCCGGCTGGGGGTCGAGGCGGAGCTGCCGCGCGAGGAGTACCTGGCGCTGGTGCGCCGCTGGTCCGACGGGCGCGTCGGGGCCTACTACGACACCGGCAATGCAGCCGCCAAGGGGTACGACGTCGCCGCAGATCTCGCGACGCTCGCGCCGGTGCTGTGCGGCGTCCACCTGAAGGACCGTGCGCGGAGCGGCGGCAGCGTTCCGCTCGGCGAAGGGCTGGTCGCATTCGACCGCTGTTTCGCGGCGCTGCGCGACGCCGGTTATGGTGGCCCGCTCGTTCTCCAGACCGCGTTTGGCGCC
>JACQVG010000064.1 GCA_016209905.1 Gemmatimonadota bacterium
CCTCAACCTCGGGGCCGGGCGGGTGGTGCCGCAGGACATCGTGCGGATCTCGGATGCGATCGCGTCCGGCACGTTCTTCGAGATCGAGGCGGTCCTCCGGCTGGCTCGGGACGTCACGGCGCGGAACGCCACCCTCCATCTCTTCGGGCTGCTCGGCAGCGGCGGCGTGCACGCGCTGGACCAGCACCTGTACGCGCTGATCGACTTCGCCGAGCGCCAGGGGCTGCGGCGCGTGGCGATCCACGGCGCACTGGACGGCCGCGATACGCCCCCGACCTCGGCACGGGGCTTCGTCGCTGATTTGGTGCGCGTAGCCGGCGGCCGGGCCACGCTCGCCACACTGGCCGGCCGCTACTACGCGATGGACCGGGACCGGCGCTGGGAGCGGACGAAGCTCGGCTACGAGGCGATCATGCACGGGGTCGGCACGCCGTGCGCCGATCCTGTGGCGGGGCTCGCCGAGGCGTACGCGCGCGGCGAGACGGACGAGTTCGTCCGCCCGCTGGTGATGGTCGGCGATGGCGGACGGCCGGTCGCGCCGATTCGCGCCGGGGACGGGATCATCTGCTTCAACTTCCGCGCCGACCGCATGCGCCAGATGGTGCGCGCCTGGACCCAGCCGATCTTCGACGGCTTCGACCGCGGCGGCGCCCCGCTCCTCGACGTCGTCACCATGACCGAGTACGACGAGACATTCACGCTGCCCATCGCGTTCGGGCCGCTGGTCCTGACCGAGATCCTGGCCGAGGTGGTGAGCCGCGCCGGTCTGGCGATGTTCCGGACCGCTGAAACGGAGAAGTACGCCCACGTCACGTACTTCTTCAACGGCGGTCTGGAGAGGCCGTATCGCGGCGAGGAGCGCCGGCTCGTGGACAGCCAGAAGGTCGCGACCTACGACCTCAAGCCGGAGATGAGCGCTCCGGGGATCACCGACCTTCTCTGCCGGGCTATCGAGGACCGGCGTCACGACTTCATCCTCGCCAACTACGCCAACGGCGACATGGTGGGCCACACGGGCGTCCTGCCCGCGGCGGTGCGCGCGGTCGAGGCGGTGGACCGGTGCCTGGCCCGCGCGCTCGGCTCGGCGGAAAAGGCCCGCGCGAGCGTCCTCATCACCGCCGATCACGGAAACTGCGAGACGATGATCGATCCGGCCACCGGCGGTCCGCACACGGCACACACCCAGAACCCCGTTCCCTTCCTCCTCCTCGATGACGGGTACGCGGGCCCGCTCCGTGTCGGCGGCTCGCTGCGCGACGTGGGACCGACGATCCTGGCGCTGCTCGGTATTTCCCGGCCTGCGCTCATGACGGGCCGCGACTTGCGGGAGGCGGCGTGAGCGAACGGTTGACGGGCGCCCCGCTGCGCGGGGGCCTCGCCGTGCGAGGGCTCGCCGCCGCCGCCGCGGCATCTCTCCTCGCGGCGCCGCCGCTCGGCGCGCAGGTCGGGCACGACCCGGCGCGCTCGCCGTTCCGCGACCTCACCACACGCCAGGGGCTCTCGGTGGCCGTGGGCCGGTTCGCGGGCAACGCCGCGGCGGCCGGCGTCGGTGCCCTTCCCGGGCCCTTCGTCGCGCTGAGGCTCGACACCCGGCTCTCGGGACCGGTGGACTTCTGGGCGTCGGTCGCCAGAATCGCCAGCAGCCGGCGTGTCGTGGACGCGACCGCCGACAGCGCCACCCGCGTCTCCGGACCGATTGACATGCCGCTCGTCGCCGCCGATATCGGCCTGGCGCTGAACCTCACCGGGCCGAGGACGTGGCGCCAACTCGCCCCGTACGTCGGCATCGGCATGGGCGTCATGGCGCCGAGTGAGACCCGGATCGATCCGGGCGGATATCGCGCCGGATCCAACTTCAGCTTCGTGCCCACGGCGGGGACCCGGCTCTTCGTGGGCCGCGCCCTCGCCCTGCGGGTCGAGGCCCGGGACTACTACTTCCGATACGAATGGCCGCTCGCGTACTTCAATCCGGTGAGCCCCGAAGGCGACCGCCTGGCGCCGGTGCTCGATCCCCTGGCGCCGGACAAGCAGTGGACCCACAACCTCACCCTGTCGGTGGGCCTGACGTACGCCTTCACTTTCTAGCTGACCGCCGATGACCTGGCCGCACACCGAAGTCTTCGAGGTCGCGGCGCTCTCGCTTCGGGTGGCCGTGACCGCCACCGCCGTCTCCTGCGCGTTGGGGATTCCGGTCGGCGTCTGGCTCGGCAGCGCCACCTTCGCCGGTAGGCGGGGACTGCTGCTGGCGCTCAACACGGCGCTCGCCTTTCCCACCGTGGTGGTTGGGCTGCTGATCTACCTCCTCCTCTCGCGTCACGGCCCGCTGGGCGGCCTGGGACTGCTCTTCACCTGGCAGGCGATCGTGGTCGCCGAGATCGTCCTGGCCTTTCCCATCGCCGCTGCCCTCAGCGCGGCGGCCGTGCAAGCGCTCGACCCGCGGGTCCGGCGGACCGCCCTGACGCTGGGGGCCGGACCGCTGCGCGCGGGGTGGACGGTGGCACGCGAGGCGCGCGGGGCGCTCGGCGCAGCGGTCGTCGTGGCCTTCGGCCGCGTCATCTCCGAGGTCGGCGCGGCGCTGATCGTGGGCGGCAATATCCGGCACCAGACGCGGACGCTGCCCACCGCGGTCACGCTCGCCACGTCGCAGGGGAACTTCGAGCTCGCCGTCGCGTTGGGCCTGATGCTGCTGGCGCTCGCGCTCAGCGTGAACATTCTGATCCAGCTGCTCCAGGGCCGCGGCGATGTTTGAGCTCACGGGGATCCGCCAGCGCTACGGGGAGCGGACGGTTCTGGCCGTGGATGACCTGGCGCTGGAGCGCGGTGCGCGCGTGGCCGTCGTCGGGCCGAACGGCGCCGGCAAGAGCACGCTGCTGCGGCTGCTGGCTTTCCTCGAGGAGCCGACCGCCGGCACGATCGCGCTCGACGGCCCGCCGGTGCGTGGCGCCGCCGCGCGGCGCGCGGCGCGGCGTCGGGTGACCCTCGTCGAGCAGCAGCCGTACCTGTTCCACGGCTCCGCGCTCGCCAACGTCGCCTTCGGCCTCCGGGCGCGCGGCGCCAGTGCCGCCGCCGCCGCGCGGCGCGCACGCGAGGCGCTCGCGGCACTCCAATCGGCGCCGCTGGCGTCGCGGGACGCGCGCACGCTCTCGGCCGGGGAAGCCCAGCGCGTCGCGCTGGCTCGGGCGCTCGCGACCGGCCCCGACGCGCTCCTGCTCGACGAGCCGGCGTCGGGCGCCGACCGCGCGGCCCGACACACGCTGTACGCGGCGATCGCCGAGGCGCAGGAACGCAAACCGATCGTGGTCTGCCTGGCTTCACACCTCCTGGAGGATGCCTACCGCTGGGCCGACCGCATGGTCGCCCTGAACGACGGCACGCCGACGCCGCTGACACCCGAGAACCTC
>JACQVG010000058.1 GCA_016209905.1 Gemmatimonadota bacterium
AGTGCGCGGCCCCCCGCGCCGCGGCGGTGAGGTCGGTGACGTGCACGTCCCCGATCGCCGTCTGGTGGCGCCCGAAGCCGGTGGCCACCACGTACGCGATGTCGGGCCGGGTGAGGCGCGCCGCTTCAAGGGCGCGCGCGAACGCGCGCTCGGCCGCTGCGGCGAGCTTGAAGCCCGTCGACTCCATCGCCCGGCCAAGGATCGCGCCGTCAGGCGCGGCGACGACGGCCTTGGTGTACGTAGAGCCGATGTCGATCCCGGCGGTGATGGTCACGCGGCGCTCCCCGGGGCTTGGGCGGGCTCGCGGCCGGCCAGGATGCGGTCTCGCGCGAACAGCGCGGCGCCGAGCGCGCCCATGTAGTGCGATTCGTCTCCGACGTTCACGCCGAGGCCAAGCCGCTTCTCCAGCGTCACCACCATCGCGCGGTTCTTCGTCACCCCGCCGGTGAAGGTGACCTGCTCCTCGATACCCACGCGCCTGAGCAGCCCGATCGAGCGCGACGCGATGGACTCGTGGACGCCGAGCAGGATGTCCTCGATCTTCTTGCCCTTGCCGAGCCAGGAGAGCACCTCGGATTCGGCGAACACGGTGCAGGTGGTGCTGATCTTCACGGCGCGCTCTCCCCGCAGCGCGGTCGGTCCCAACTCCTCGAGCGGGAGCTCGAGCGCCACGGCCGCGGCGCCGAGGAAACGCCCGGTGCCCGCGGCGCACTTGTCGTTCATGCAGAAGTCCACGATCTCGCCCGTGGGCTTGACGCGGATCGCCTTGGTGTCCTGTCCGCCCATGTCGAGCACCGTGCGCGTCCCGGGGAACATGTGGACCGCGCCGCGCGCGTGACAACTGATCTCCGTCACCTGCGTGTTGCCGAAGGTCACCTTGTAGCGGCCGTAGCCCGTTCCGACGACGAACTCGACCTCCTCCTCGGGAATGTCCCCGTCCCTCAGCGCCTCCGCGAACGCGGCCTCCGCCGCGCGCACGACGTTCGCGCCGGTGTCGGTGAGCGCGCGACCCACGATCCTCCAGGCCTCGTCGATCACGACCGCCTTGGTCTGGGTGGACCCGACGTCCACACCGGCGGCATAGGCCATGCCCGCCCCCGCTTACGCCAGAGCCGCCGCCGCAGCGGCCTGGTGGCGCCGCGACCCGAGCCCCTCGAAGAACGCGTCGACCCGGTTCTTCATCTGCGCCTCCGAGACGACGCGCCGGTCCATCAGGTCCGACTCGACGAACAGGCTCGGCACGTCGCACACCGCCATCAGCGCCCGGCGCGTGTCGGCGAGCCCGGTGGAAACCGTGCGGCAGCTCTTGATGGGGTGAAAGACCACGCCGTCCACCGCGAATCCGTCCACCATCTCGGCCAGCGTGCGCGTCTGGAAGAACATGTTGTCCATCGCGTGGCGCACCCCCAGCAGGACGCCCTCGGCAAGGCTCTCCACCGGCCGCGCGAGATCGTACTCGAAGCCCAGGTTCGCGCCTCCCGAGGCGAACGCGAGGTACGTCGAGTTGACGAACACGCCCCCCCAGTCCGTGAACAGCTCGGCGAACCGGCGGAAGATCGGGTAGCACGGCACGCCTACGAAGACCAGGCGCCACTTCTCGTCGGTCGTCGTGCCGATGCCGCGGCCCGACTTGTAGCTCATCTCCTCGACCAGGTCGCGGAAGAACGCCGCCCCCTCCGCGGTGCCGCGGAAGCCGTTGGCGACGCCGAGGTAGATCGTCCCGTCCGAGAGCGCGTTGAACACGGCGGGCCGGCTCCGGTTCAGCTCCAGCACGCGCTGCCATCCGGAGCTCATGGCGTTGGCGTGAGCCATGTGCTCGCGAAGCCGGTCAATGTCGAAGCGCGCCCCCGACACCCGCTCGCACAGCACGATCAGCTCGCGCAGCTGGGCCTCGACGTAGCCCCGGTCGCGCTCGAAGTCATCCGAGTGGCGCGGCGACGCCAGGTTCTCACCTCGCGAGCCGGGCACGTCGAGCGTGAACATCGGCATCCCGTACATCCGCTCCCAGATCTCGCCCCACTTGACGTAGGTGTTGCAGGCGTTCGTGCACACCGCGAGGGCGGGCTTGGGGATCGTCCCCATCGGATGCGCACCGCCCCGCAGCTGCACCGCGACGTCCGCCTTGACGTAGCCGCAGATGTCGGTCGAGTAGCCGTGGTTCTCGGCCTCGTTCAGGTACTCGTGGGCGACCCGGCGGACGGCGGTCTGGAGCGAGTTGATCTCCGGGAACACGATCGGGAAGTCGAACACCCGGAGCAGCTCGGAGAGGCTCCCCATCACGAAGACGTACGCCGCGCCCCGGCCCTCCTCTGCCGCCGCGCTCAGTCCCTGGAACCACTCCCGGAACAGCCGCGCGCCGGCTTCGGTGCCGCGCCCGACGAT
>JACQVG010000059.1 GCA_016209905.1 Gemmatimonadota bacterium
CCCCGGCCCTGCCCCACCTCGCCCGGCTGGGCTTCCCGCCCGCGACGCGATGTGGCGGAGCCTCGCCAGGACGCCGTGGCAGATCCGGAGCTACGACGCGCTGGTCCGCTTAGACGCCGCGCCAGGGCGGCTCGACTTCTCCGTGCGCCTGGAGCTGGTCAACGATGGTCCCCTTCCCCAGGACTCGGTGCCGGTGTGGCTCTCGCCTGCCCTGGCGCTCGACAGCGCGCGCTCCGCCTCGGGCCGACTGCTCCGTGTCAACCCAGGTCCGACCGTACGGCTCGCTGTCGTTCCCTTCGCTCCGCCGCACGGTACGACCACGCTCACCCTTTATTACCACGTGGCCGGGGGCGACCCACAGCGGCTCTCCCTCGACCCTGCACCGCAGGAAGATGAGCTCCTGATGGACGACTGGGTGCCGCGGGTGCAGCCCCTGCTCGACTCGACCGGGCAGGCGGTTGCCTCGCTTCGGCCGAGACAGGCACTGCATTTCGACCTGCCCGCGTCGCACCAGGCGGTCGCCTCAGGGCGGCTCACCTCCCACGCCACGGCGCTGGGCCGCCGACGCATGACGTGGGTCGCCGAGGACCCCGTGGCGTCGGTGCCGCTGTTTGCGATCGGCCGCTACCGGGTGGTCACTCGGCGTGCCGGCCGACTGACGGTGAAGTTTTGGCTCGCTGACATGCGCGAGACGGCCTCCGAGGGGCCGATGGACTCGCTCGCCGCGCTCGTGCGGGCCGGCTGGTCGTTCTACTCGCGCGCGTTCGGCCCGCTGCCCATCGACGAGGTCGCGATCGTTGAGACGAGCAGCGGAGGAGCGCGCGGGGGTCCGGGTGTGCTCTTCCTCGGGCGGGCCGCGGGCTTCCTCACGGATTCGCTCGGCGCCGGCGTTCCGTCGGAAGGCGGCACTCTGCGGGAGATCGTCTTGCGGGAGCTGGCCCGCACCTGGTGGGGTCATGCTGTCCTCGGCACCGGGCCCGGATCCGCCTGGTTGACGGAGGGATTCTCCGCCTGGGCGGCGATCGCCGCGCGGGGTGCCCTTTCCAGCGACTCGGTGCGACAACGGCTGGTGCGGGACGCCGAGTCACTCTGGGCAGGAGGCGCGGCGGCGTTTGGCGATCAGCCCCTTGCATCGGTGTCCGCGGAGAGCGACACAGCTCGCGCGTTCTTGCGTGCCAAAGGCGCAGCGGCGCTGGAGGCCGTGCGGCGCGCGATCGGGGCGGCGCGCTTTCGGGAAGCGATCCGTACCTTCGCCACCGCGCACCGGGGAGCGTGGGCCACTATGGACGATTTCTTGGCACTCCTCGGTCCCGACGGCACCCAGGTTTTGCGTCCCTACCTCTTTGCCCGTTAAGTTTCGTTCGACAACAAAAGTGTTGGCGAAGTTGGCAATTCAAATGGTTCCACTCTAGATTCACACCCGTATGGAAATAATGACTGCGGCCCTGTCCGGCTTTCGCGGCCTGAAGGTCCAGATCCTCCTCCAGGCTAAGAAGTCACAACCTATTACCGCAAAAGAGCTTAGCTCAGCGTTTCGCGTATCGGCCAACGCCGTCAGGCGTCACCTCAAGGAACTTGAGGCCGAAGGGCTTGTCGAGTATAGGCGGGAGCGGCGCGGTGTGGGAGCGCCTGCCTTCGCGTACCGACTGACGCCGCGAGGGGAGGCCCTCTTCCCCAATCGGTACGAGGAGGCGCTCACGGCGCTGCTGGCCCACGTGGAAGAACGCGCGGGACGCGGAGAAGTTGACCGACTCTTCGCCGACCAGTTCCAGGCGCGCGCCGACCACCTGAAGCGTGAACTCGGGGACCAGCCGGTCGAGCTGCGCCTCGAGCGGCTCGTGCGCGATCTGAGCGACGAGGGCTACATGGCCGAGTGGAGCAGCGAGAATGGCGCGATCAGGCTGGCGGAGCATCACTGCGCCATACGCGCCATCGCCGGGCGCTACCCGGAGATCTGTGCAGCGGAGAAGCGCTTCATCAGCGAGGTGCTCGCAGCCGAGGTGGAGCGTCGCACGCACATCACGGAGGGCTCAAACGCGTGCGAGTACACCGTTTCGGTTGCAGCCCCCCGGCAGCCGGGCGAGCACGCCGGTGCAGCCAAGCGGGAGCAAGCATGACGACCATCGAAGCGCACGTCCTTCAGCCCTACAAGTACGGCTTTGTCACGGACATCGACGCCGACGTCGTGCCGGCAGGCCTGAACGAGGATATCGTCCGTCTCATCTCGCAGAAGAAGGGCGAGCCCGCGTTCATGCTGGAGTGGCGGCTCAAGGCGCTCCGGCACTGGTTGACGATGAGCGAGCCTCACTGGCCGAACGTGAAGTATGGGCCGATTGACTATCAGTCCATCGTCTACTACGCGGCGCCCAAGCAGCAGAATAAGCTCGAGAGCCTGGATCAGGTGGATCCCAGGCTTCTCGAGACGTTCGAGAAGCTCGGCATCCCGATCTCGGAGCAGAAGCGCCTGTCCGGCGTGGCTGTGGACGCGGTGTTCGACAGCGTCTCGGTCGCGACGACGTTCAAGGAGACGCTCGCCGAGCACGGCGTCATCTTCGGCGCGTTCTCCGACGCGGTGCGGGATCATCCCGAGCTCGTCGAGCGCTATCTAGGCTCCGTGGTCCCCTACACCGACAACTTCTTCGCCGCGCTCAACGCCGCCGTCTTCACGGACGGCTCTTTCGCTTACATCCCGAAGGGCGTGCGCTGTCCGCTGGAGCTCTCGACCTACTTCCGGATCAACGCCGCCGCGTCGGGCCAGTTCGAGCGGACGCTGATCATCGCTGAACAAGGCTCCTATGTGAGCTACCTGGAAGGGTGCTCCGCCCCGGTGCGGGACGAAAACCAGCTCCACGCAGCGGTCGTCGAGCTGATCGCGCTGGACGACGCGCAGATCAAGTACGCCACGGTCCAGAACTGGTATCCGGGTGATGAAGAGGGCCGCGGCGGCATCTACAACTTCGTCACCAAGCGCGGGAAATGCGCTGGCGCGAACTCCAAGATCTCGTGGACGCAGGTCGAGACCGGCTCAGCGATCACCTGGAAATACCCGGGGTGCATCCTCCAGGGAGACAACTCGATCGGCGAGTTCTACTCCGTGGCTGTGACGAACAATCGCCAACAGGCGGACACGGGTACCAAGATGATCCATATCGGGAAGAACACGCGCAGCACCATCGTATCGAAGGGCATCTCGGCGGGGCGTGGGCAGAATACCTACCGGGGGCTGGTGAAGATCATGAAGGGAGCGTCCGGTGCCCGCAATTACTCGCAGTGCGACTCGATGCTCATCGGCGACCGCTGTGGGGCGCACACTTTTCCTTACATCGACGTCCGAAACAGCACGGCCGTCATGGAACACGAAGCTTCGACGTCCAAGATCGGCGAGGACCAGATCTTCTACTGCAAGCAGCGAGGCCTCTCGGCCGAGGACGCGGTGTCCATGATCGTCAACGGCTTTTGCAAAGAAGTCTTCCGCGAGCTGCCCATGGAATTCGCGGTCGAGGCGCAGAACCTGCTCGGGATCAGCCTCGAGGGCAGCGTAGGCTAAATACTTACCGAGAAAGAACTTAGCGATGCTGGAGATACGGAACCTGCATGCCGGTGTCGGTGGCACCGAGATTCTGCGGGGCATAGACCTCACGGTCCGCACGGGAGAGGTGCACGCGATCATGGGCCCGAACGGCTCGGGCAAGAGCACGCTCGCGCAGGTCCTGGCGGGCCATCCGACGTTTACGGTCACCGAGGGCTCGGTACTCTATGAGGGGAGGGACCTCCTCGGGATGGATCCGGAGGAGCGTGCCCAACAAGGTCTCTTTCTGGCGTTCCAGTACCCGGTCGAGATCCGCGGGGTCACCAACGCCTACTTTCTCCGGTCCGCGCTGAACGCGATCCGCAAGCACCGAGGAGAGGACGAGCTGGACCCGGTGGATTTCCTCGGGGTGCTGGATGAGAAGCTCAAGGTCATTGGCTGGGACGACAGCCTGATGAACCGCCCGGTGAACGACGGGTTCTCGGGAGGCGAGAAGAAGCGCAACGAGATCCTGCAGATGGCGGTGTTGGAGCCGAAGCTGGCGATTCTCGACGAGACGGATTCCGGCCTGGACATCGACGCGCTGAAGACCGTGGCGCACGCCGTGAACACGCTCCGCGCGCCCACGAACGCCACGGTGGTCGTGACCCACTATCAGCGGCTGCTCAACTATATCACGCCGGATTACGTGCACGTGCTGACGGGCGGGCGGATCGAGAAATCGGGCGGCAAGGAGCTGGCGTGGGAGCTCGAGGCCAGGGGCTACGATTGGGTTGCGGCGGGAGCGGTTATCGCGTGACGCCCGAGGCTGCTGACGTCTTGGCCGCGGCCCCGGATGCGAGGGCCCGATACGTCAGGGAGTTCGAGGCGAGCGCCGGGAACGGCGCCGGGCAAACACCCGCATGGCTGCGAGCGGTGCGAGAGGGGGCGATCGCCCGTTTCGCCGAGGTCGGGTTCCCGACGATGCGGCAGGAGGAATGGCGCTTCACGAGTGTCAGGCCCATTGCGGACACCGTGTTCCGTCGCGCTGACGAGCCCGTGCCTTCAGGGGCGTTGGCGACGGCGATGGCGCCGTACCTGCTCTGCGAAGCGGACCGGCATCGGGCGGTCTTCGTCAACGGCCACTTCGTGGCGGCCCTTTCCTCGTTGGCGGGCTTGCCGGAGGGGGTGACGGTCGGGAACCTCGCCGCGGCGCTGGGGGGCGAGGCCGATGTCGTGCAGCAGCACTTGGCACGGTACGCACGTCCTGCCGCCGGGCCGTTCAGTGCGCTCAACGCGGCGTTCTTGCTCGACGGGGCGTTTGTCTTCGTCCCCGAGGGTGTGGACGTGGAGGAGCCTGTCCAGGTTCTCTTTCTCTCGAGCCCGAGCCGGGAGCCGATTGTCTCCCATCCCCGCACGCTGGTCGTCGTCGAGCGGGGCGCGCGGGCCTCGATCGTGGAGTCGTATGCCGGCGTGGGCGAGGGTGTGTACTGGACGAACGCTGTGACCGAGGTCGTCGTTGGGGACGGCGCACGCGCCGATTGCTACCGGGTGCAGCGAGAGAGCGGCACGGCCTATCACGTGGCGACGACCCACACCCATCAGGGTCGGGACAGCGTGGTGTGGTTCCACCTGGTCGCATTGGGAGCTGCGCTCGCCCGGCACGACATCGTCAGCGTGCTCGACGGGTCCGGCGGCCTGTGCACGCTCAACGGGCTCTACCTGCTCGGCGGGCAGCAGCACGCGGACCACCATACGACGATCGACCACGCCCAGCCGCACTGCGAGAGCCACGAGTACTTCAACGGGGTGCTGGACGGTCAGTCGCACGGCGTATTCAACGGCCGGATCATCGTGCGGCCGGGCGCGCAACGGACCGACGCCAAGCAAACCAACAACAACCTGGTGCTGTCGGGGGAGGCGCGTGCCGACAGTCAGCCGCAGCTCGAGATCTACGCCGATGATGTGAGGTGCACGCACGGCGCGACGCTCGGCCCGCTGGACGAGCGTGCGCTCTTCTACCTCCGGAGCCGTGGGATGAGCGCCGATGCGGCGCGGAGCCTGCTCAGCTACGGCTTCGGGGCTGAAATCCTGGGCCGAATGGACATCGCTCCGCTCCGGGCGCAGCTCGACCGCCTCGTCCGCGCGCGCTTGCAACGGGAGTCGCGGCGGGAGAACGTGCCGTGACTGCGGCGTCGAAGCCGGCGTCGCGCGCGCCCGTGCATCCCGTGCTGGACGTGGAGCGGATCCGTGCCGACTTCCCGCTCCTCGCGCTACGGGTGAACGGCAGGCCCCTGGTGTACCTCGATAGCGCGGCGACGAGCCAGAAGCCGCAGCAGGTGATCGATGCGACGGCCAGCTACTACGCGCAAGCCAATGCGAACGTTCACCGGGCCGTGTACTCTCTGAGCGAGCGCGCCACTGCCGCCTACGAGGGCGTACGGGGCCAGGTGCAGCGATTCCTCGGCGCCGCCGACCCGCGCGAGATCGTTTTCGTGCGCGGCGCCACCGAGGCGATCAACCTCGTCGCGCACAGCTTCGGTCGCGCGAGATTGCGATCCGGCGACGAAGTGGTGATCTCCGCCATGGAGCACCATTCGGACATCGTACCGTGGCAACTCGTCTGCGAGGAGCGCGGCGCGCACCTGCGCGTGATCCCGATGAACCGGGACGGCGAATTGCTCTTGGAGGAGTACGCCGCGCTCCTCAACGTGCGGACCAAGCTCGTCGCCGTCACGCACGTATCCAACTCGCTCGGCACGATCAACCCCGTCAAAGAGATGGTCGCGCTCGCGCACGCCCGCGGGATTCCAGTGCTCGTGGACGGCGCGCAGGCCGCGCCGCACCTGGCGGTGGACGTGCGAGATCTCGACTGCGACTTCTACGCGGTCTCCGGGCACAAGATGATCGGGCCGACCGGGATCGGAGTCTTGTACGGCAAGGCGGAGCGACTGGAGGGGATGCCGCCCTACCAGGGCGGAGGTGACATGATCCGGTCGGTCACGTTCGAGAAAACAACCTACGCCCCGCTCCCGGCCAAGTTCGAGGCCGGCACGCCGAACATTGCTGGTGTGGTCGGCCTCGGGGCGGCGCTCGACTACCGCGCCGCGATGCCGTGGGCTGCGGTGGAGGCTCACGAGGCCGACCTGCTTGGCTATGCGACGGAGAGGTTGTCGGCGATTCCCGGGCTGAAGATCGTGGGCACGGCGCGGCACAAGGTGAGCGTCGTCTCGTTCGTGCTCGAGGGTGTCCACGCCCACGACATCGGCACCATCGTGGACCAGCAGGGAGTCGCCATCCGCAGCGGCCACCATTGCACGCAGCCGGTGATGGACTTCTTCGGCGTGCCCGCGACCGCGCGTGCCTCCTTCGCCTTCTACAACACGCGCCGGGAAGTGGACGCGCTCGCCGCCGCCGTGATGACGGTGCGCGAGGTGTTCGGCTGATGGCGGAGCTTGGCGACCTCTACCAGCAGGTCATCATCGATCACGCCAAGCACCCGCGCAACCTCCGGGCCATCGCCGATCCGACACGCTCGGCGGTCGGGGACAACCCGCTCTGCGGAGACCGGATCACGGTCTATCTGCGCCTCGAAGGGAACCTGATCGCGGACGTCAGCTTCGAAGGATCCGGCTGCGCCATTTCGCGGGCGTCGGGGTCACTGATGACGAGCGCGGTGCGGGGAAAGTCGACCGCCGAGGCCGAGGACCTCTTTCGGGCGTTCCACGCCATGCTCACCGGTACCGCCGGTACGGCGGCCACCCCTGCACCGCTCGGCAAGCTCGCGGCGTTCGCCGGCGTGCGTCAGTTCCCCGCGCGGGTCAAGTGCGCGAACCTTTCTTGGCACGCGCTGCACGCGGCCCTCACGCTGTCGGCGGAGTCCGTCTCGACCGAGTAGCACGGGACGCCGCAGCCGGCAGCTCTCCAAGACGACACGACTCCTCCGGTCGCCCGCTCGCGGGCCGACCGGCTGGTGGCCTTTGCTCGGACGGCGCACGCGAGGTTATTCTCCGCAGCGCGGCCGGCGGGGCGGGAGGCGGCTATCGGCAACAGCGTGCTGTTCGTGATCGCGCCCGAGCGATTCCGAGACGAGGAGCTGCTCGAGCCGAAGCGGGCTGTTGAGCGGGCGGGGCACGCCGTCACAGTCGCCTCGACGAGAGGGGGAACGGCCGCGGGGATGCTCGGCGCCCGGGTTCCGATCGATGTGACGGTACGGCAGGCGAGCGCGAGCGATTACCACGCGCTAGCTATCGTCGGCGGCGCCGGCGCACCGACGCATCTCTGGTCCAGCGAACCGGTGGCGCGGCTTGTCCGCGAGTTTCAGGCAGGCCGCCGGCCGGTGGCCGCCATCTGTCTTTCCGTCCCCGTGCTGGCGCGCGCCGGCGCGCTACAGGGCCGACGGGCTACGGTCTTCCCGTCCCCGCGCGCGATCGTGGAGCTGAGGCGCGGCGGGGCGACGTACGTGGAGCAGCCCCTCGTCCTGGACGGGACCATGTTGACAGCGAGCGGGCCGGAGGCCGCCCCGGCTTTCGGCGCCGCGCTGGTTCAACTTCTCGGTCCATGACAAACGACCTCATCGTCACGCTGAACGGCGTCACCAAGCGTTTTGCGGGCCACGTCGCCGTGGCGAACCTCTCCCTCGCGGTCCCCGGGGGCGCGGTTTACGGGCTGCTTGGGCCCAACGGCGCCGGCAAGACGACCACGATCCGGATGATCATGAACATCATCGTTCCGGACGAAGGGGCGGTCATTCTGTTCGGCGACGACCTCGGCGGCCGCCATCATAGCGCGAGCATCGGCTATCTGCCGGAGGAGCGCGGACTATACAAGAAGATGAAGGTTCGCGACACGCTCGTCTTCCTCGCTGAGGCCAAGGGCGTCGGCCGGGCGCTTGCGGCCCGGAAGGCCGACCAGTGGCTGGACCGTCTTGGTCTCGCCGAGTGGCGCCTGCGAAAGGTGGAGGAGCTGTCCAGAGGCATGCAGCAAAAGGTCCAGTTCATCGGTACCATGCTTCACGAGCCCAAGCTGCTGATCCTCGACGAGCCGTTCTCGGGGCTCGATCCGATCAACGCCCAGGTGCTCAAAGACACCATCGTCGAGCTCTCGCGGACGGGCACAACCGTCATCTTTTCGACGCACCAGATGGACGTGGCGGAGAAGATCTGCGACCACGTCTGCATTATCGCCCGCGGTCGCAAGGTGCTCGATGGTGCCGTCTCGGAGGTCAAGCGAGTGCACGGGGGGACCCACGTGGCAGTGGCCTTCGAGGGCGACTCGGAGCGCGCCGAGTCGCTGATCGGGGACCGTGCGCTGGTCGCGAAGGCCGATGATTACGGCGTGTACGCCGAGCTCGCGCTCTCGGACGGCGTGGAGCCGCAGCAGCTGCTGGAGCGGCTCGTCGCATCGGGCGCTCGGCTGCGGCGATTCGAGCGAATCGAGCCCTCCCTGCATCGCATCTTCCTCGACAAGGTCGGGGAACATCAGGCGGAGCCGGAGCGGCGGGAGGCCCTGCGTGCGTAAGGCGTGGGCCGTGATCCGACGCGAGTTTCTGGAGCGCGTGCGGACCAAGTGGTTCTTGATCTCCACCATCTTGGGACCGGTCTTCATGATCGCTCTGACCGTGTTGCCCAGCCTTCTGGCGGCGAGGAGCGGTCGAGCGAGCGACGTGGTGGTGCTGGACGAGGGGAGCGGTGCGCTGGCGGAGCGCCTGGCCACGCAGCTCTCCCGAGGCAACCGCTTCCGCGCGAGAGTCGTGCCGACCACAGCCGGTGGCCGGGCGGCGGCTGTGGACTCGTTGACGGCCGAGGTGCAGGCGCGCCGTCTCGACGGCTTCCTCGCCGTCTCTGGGGCGACGCTCGAAGCCGGCATCGTGGAGTATCGGGGCCGCAACGTCGCCTCGATCCGGGATATGGCCCTCCTCGAAGACGGCGTCCGCCAAGCGCTGCTCGTGGAGCGACTCACCCGCAGAGGCATCGATCCGGCGTTGGTGCAGGAAGCGCAAGCCCGGATTGACCTCCGGACCTCCCGCGTCACCAGGCGGGGGGCCACGGGTGAGACCGGGGTCGCCACCTTCGCTCTGGCCTACGTGGTCGGCTTCGTGCTGTACATGGCGATCATCCTCTACAGCGTCAACGTGATGCGCAGCGTTCTGGAGGAGAAGCAGACCCGCATCGTCGAGGTTCTGGTCTCGAGCATGCGGCCGTTCCAGCTGATGCTGGGGAAGGTCATCGGCGTCGGCTCGGTCGGGCTGCTCCAATTCGGGATCTGGGCGGCCGCGGCGTACGCGATGATCCACTACAGGGGAGCGCTCTTTTCTCTGTTCGGGGCCTCTGCGGCCGCAGGCCGCGTCCAGTTTCCCGCCGTCGGCGCAGCCATGCTCCTGGTGTCGATCGGGTATTTCCTCTTCGGCTATCTCCTTTACTCCGCGATGTTTGCGGTCGTGGGGGCCTCCGTCAATACCGATTCGGAGGCCCAGCAGGCGCAGTTGCCGGTCATGATGCTCCTGATCGCTAGCATCATCATGTTTCCAGCGATTCTAAACGAGCCCGGGGGGCAGCTGTCGGTCTCCATGTCGCTCATCCCCTTCAGCGCGCCCATCATCATGCCGATCCGCTTCGCCGCCGCAGAGGTTCCGGCGCGCGAGCTGGCCGCGTCGTTCGCTATTCTCGCAGCTACGACCGTAGTCGTGGTATGGCTGTCGGCGCGCATCTATCGTGTGGGAATTCTCATGTACGGCAAGCGGCCTAACCTTCGCGAGCTCGTGAGGTGGGCGCGACAGAGCTAGCGCGCCGGGCCTAGGACGCCACGGAAAGGGTGCCTGCGCCAGGCGCCCACGTCGGGTTTCACGTGCAACAGCCTCCCACAGTCCGGGCGCGCCGGCGCGCTCCCCTCGGTGAATACTGACCCCCTGTTGCACGTGCAACTCCCCTGCCCCGCTCGCCACCGGTCGGTTCTCGGCTGTAGACCGAGCCGTCCGCGAAGACTCGCCCCCCTGTCTTGTGGCCGCTCCAGCCGGTAGATTCTCGCGCCGATGGGCCGCGTGATCGCCATTGCCAACCAGAAAGGCGGCGTCGGGAAGACGACGTCGGCGGTCAACCTCGCGGCCTCCCTCGCCGCCGCGGAGAAGCGGGCGCTTCTGCTCGACGCCGACCCCCAGGCTAACGCCACCAGCGGCGTGGGCTTGGAGCGCGACGGCCTGCGCCTGACGGTGTACGAGGTGTTGATCGACAACCGCCCGCTGACCGACGTCGTCAGGCGCGGCGTGCACTTCCCTCTTCTTGACGTCGCACCCGCCTCTCGAGACCTGGTGGGCGCCGAAGTCGAGCTCGTCTCAAGATCGCATCGGGAGTCGATCATGCGGCGTGCTCTCGAGGGGGTGCGGGCCAACTATGACTACATCCTCATCGACTGCCCGCCCTCGCTCGGGATGCTGACGCTCAACATGCTCTCCGCAGCGGATGCGGTGCTGATCCCCATTCAGTGCGAGTACTACGCGCTCGAGGGGCTCTCGCAGCTGCTCAACACGATCCGGCTGGTGCAGCGCAACTTCAATCCACGGCTAGCTATAGACGGCGTGCTCCTGACGATGTACGACGCGCGTCTCAACCTCTCCAAGCAGGTCGCGGAGGAGGCCAAAGAGTACTTTGGGGCGCGGATGTTCAACACGGTGATCCCTCGCAACGTGCGGCTCGCCGAGGCTCCGAGCTTCGGCAAGCCGATCCTGCTGTACGACATCGGCTCGGTCGGCGCGCAGACGTATCTCAGTGTGGCAGAGGAACTTATCAAGCGTACCGCCAGTCGGGCAGGTCTCGATGTACGGGAGGAGAGTCGCTTCCCTGCTGTGGAGGCCATGCCGTGAGCGGGGTGAGTGGGAACAAGCGCCGCCTGGGCCGCGGCCTCGAGGCCCTGCTGGGCGTGGCGACGGTCGAGGAGGCCGAGCGCGAGGGATCGCTGCGCCAGCTTCCGGTGAGCGCGATCAAGCCGAATCGGTACCAGCCACGGCGCGCCTTTGATGCCGCCGCCTTCAAGGAGCTCAAGCAGTCCATTGCCGAGACCGGCCTTCTCCAGCCGATCGTGGTGCGCCAGGCCGACGAGGGCTTTGAGCTCGTCGCCGGCGAGCGCCGCTGGAGAGCGGTCCGCGAGCTCGGCTGGAAGAGGATTCCGGCGGTCGTGCGGGACGTGGACGCACAGACGTTGCTCACGCTCGCGCTGGTCGAAAACCTCCAGCGCGCCTCGCTCTCGCCGATCGATGAGGCCGAGGGCTATGAGAGGTTGGGACGGGAATTCAGCCTCTCGCACGGCGAGATCGCGCGCGCCGTTGGTCGGGAGCGCTCCACAGTGGCCAACGCGGTCCGCCTGCTTCGGCTGCCGAGGAGCGTGCACCAGTTCCTCGATTCCGGGGCTCTCACCGCCGGGCACGCGCGGGCGCTCCTCAGCCTCGACGATGAGCGAGAGATCGCGCGCCTGGCACGCGAGTGCGTGGCACATGATTGGTCGGTCCGGGAGATCGAGCGACGCGCCCGCAGCGGTGTGCCCCGCCGCGGCGGCAGTCATGGCAAGACGGCCCGACGGGGCGCGCCGCCGCCCGAGGTTCGCCGGATCGAGGAGGCTCTCCGCAAGAAGCTCGGCACGGACGCCAGAGTCATCCTGCGGGGCAAAGCCAAGGGCCACGTGGCCATTCGTTTCTACTCCGACGAGGACCTCGCGCGCTTGCTCGAAATGATTCTCGGCAGGCGCTGGGACGGCTGATGCGCGCGCCGGGCTTCACGATCATCGTCCACCGGGACGGCGCGCTGGATTCGCGGCAGTACCACATCCCTCGTTGGGCCGCGCGTACGGGGGCTCTTGCGGTGGCCGGGCTGGCAATCGGCCTTGCTGCGGTCGCCGTGGCGTACGGGCCGACCGTGGTGGCAGCCGGTCGCACCGCGAGCCTGACGCGGCAGGTCCAGCGACTCACCGAGGAGAACCGCCGGGTCACCGAGCTCGCCAGCGCCCTCGACGAAGCGGAGGCACGCTACGCGCACCTGCGTGGCATGCTCGGGGCGGGAGGCGACGCGCCGGACACGACGCGCGACGATGCGTCATCGAGCCCGGCGGCGGAGCGGCTGTACGGAGCGCCCCCAATGGCCGCCAGGGCGCCAGCCGCCGGGGACTCCTCAGAGTCTGCAGGCCCCTCGGTGCCGCATCGCTGGCCGCTCGCCGTGGCGGCGTATCGGACCCGGGGCCTGGCGGCCGGGAGCTCGGGCGAGGAGCGCCATCCCGGAATTGATCTGGCCGTCCCGGTGGGCTCCGAAGTGCGCGCGGCCGGCGGCGGGATCGCTCGCGCAACCGGCACGGACGCCGCGTACGGCCTCTATGTGCTGCTCCGGCACCCCGAGGGCTACGAGACGATGTATGGACACCTCTCGCGCGTTCTCGTCGCCCGAGGGGAACAAGTCCGGGCAGGGCAGGTGATCGCGCTGTCGGGCAACAGCGGCCGCTCGACGGCGCCGCACTTGCACTTCGAGGTCAAACGCCACGGACGCTCGGCGGATCCGCTGTCGCTCGTCAAAGAAGGGACCTAGCCATGGCCTTATTCGGGTCGAAGATGGTGGCCGACGGCGCGGCGCCTGCTGGCAGAGGTGCGTCACCCGCGGGGGGAGGGCTCTCGATCATCGGCGGCGGCATGAGCGTGCGGGGCGATATCGACACTGCGGGCGTCATCAAGGTGGAGGGCAGGGTAGAGGGTCAGGTGATCGCCAAGGCGCAGGTCTTGGTCTCGAAGGGGGGGATGGTACACGGCGACATCGAGACAAGAGAGGCGATAGTCGGCGGGACGGTACGTGGGGCCATTCGAGCCCTCGACCGGGTAGAGATTCAGGCGGGCGCCACGGTGCTGGGCGACATCACGACCCGACGCATTTCGGTGGCGGAGGGAGGTACCCTGAACGGGCAGATTCGAATGGTGGAGGCCGAGTCGGCGGCCGAACCCGGGCGAGCGGCCGGTCGCCTCGAGCCCCGGCCGGCGCCTGCTCCAATCCCGGGGCCCGAGGACAAGACGTTCGTGCCACGCAGGTACGGTCCCTAGCCGGTCCCGGCAGGTCTCCGGCGGTTTGCAGTCATCCCGGACACCGACCACGCGGGCGACTGCCGTACGACGGCGCGCTCCGCTCACCGGTCTGGAGGATAGTACGATTAATGTCCGTTCGCCGTCTAGATAGTATCGTTATACTGATGCTAATCTCGCGTCTGACGACGAGGCGTCCAAGTTCGCTCGGCGGGTCGTGACGTGAGGCTGGAGAGTCTCGTCTCGTACCTGGACGAGTACCTGCGCATTCATGACGTTGCCGATGAGCCGGAGGCCTTGAACGGCTTGCAGGTCGAGAGCGGTGGCGAGGTGCGGCAGTTGGTGGTGGCGGTGGACGCATGTTTGGCATCGATCGCCCAAGCTGCGGAGCGCGGTGCAGATCTGCTGATCGTCCATCACGGACTGTTCTGGGGCGGGCTCGAACCGCTGGTCGGCAGGCACTACCGCCGGGTCGCGGCGTTGATGCGCCATGGCATCGCGCTCTACGCGGCCCACGCGCCGCTCGATCGCCACCCGGAGATCGGCAACAACATTGTGCTGGCGCGCCAGCTGGGCATGGATGTGCGGGGCTGGTTCGGAGAGTATCGCGGCGCTGCCATCGGAGTGTGGGGGGAGCTGGACCTGCCGCGGGAGGTGTTGGGAGCGCGACTCGGAGAGCTGTTGGGACCCTTGCCTCGCCTGTTGCCGGGTGGGCCGGAGCGCGTCCGTCGGGTGGGTGTGATCTCCGGTGGAGGCGGCCCGATGATCCGCCAAGCCTTCGACACGGGCCTGGACACCTTCATTACGGGGGAAGGGCCGCACTGGACGTTCTTCGAGGCCGAGGAGCTCGGTCTCAACGCTTTTTTCGCCGGACATTACGCCACCGAGACGGTAGGGGTGAAGGCGCTGGGGGCGCATCTGGCCGAGCGGTTCCAGATCCCCTGGTCGTTTATCGATCACCCCACGGGCCTGTGATGGGTGAGGCGGCGAGCCCCGCGAGGCGTCGTGCGCGCCGGCCCCGGCGGGGCGCGCTGTGTTTGGCTCTCTTCGCCGGAGCGGCGGTTCTGCTCTCGGCCTGTGCCCGCGGTCGGCCTGCGGCGGGTCCCGGGCCGTCGCGGGGCGCGGTTCCGACCGGGGTCGGGGGTCCGTCGTCCTGGCCCGTCTTCGAGCTACCTCGCCGGGCGCCGCTGCGAGCGCTGCCGGGGGAGGCGGAGTGGAGTGACATCGGGCGCGAGGCGGCCGATCTCCTCGTGCAATACGTGCGCATCAATACGACCAACCCGCCGGGCAACGAGATCGTAGCGGCCCGCTTCCTCGAAGCGGTTCTGGCCCGGGAGGGGATCGAGTCGCGTGTCTTCGAGCCGGCGCCGGGGAAGGCCAATCTCTACGCGCGGCTCCGCGGCGACGGAACCGCACGGCCGATCGTGCTGCTCAGTCACATGGACGTCGTGGAGGCGTCGCCGGAGTTCTGGTCGGTCGACCCCTTCGCCGGCGCCGTCCGCGACGGCTACGTCTACGGGCGTGGCGCGCTGGATATGAAAGGGCAGGGGATCGCGGAGTTGATGGCGTTCGTGCTGCTGCGGCGCAGCGGCGCGTCGCTGCGCCGGGACGTCATTCTCTTGGCAACCGCCGACGAGGAGGTGGGCGGAGGCGTAGGGGCGGGCTGGGTCGTTCGTGAGCATCCGGAACTGGTGCGTGGGGCGGAGTTCCTGATCAACGAGGGTGGCTCGATGCGGCGCGACGAGGCAGGTGGGGTACGCTATGTCGGCGTCGGTGTCACCGAGAAGGCACCTTTGTGGCTGCACGTGACGTCGCGCGGAACCGCCGGCCACGGATCCCGGCCGACGCAGGACAACGCGGTCGAGCGACTGATCCGTGCCCTGGCCAGGCTCGAGGCCTACGAGACTCCGTACGTCGTGACGCCGGCGGCGGACCGGTTCTTCCGCGACCTCGCAACTCGGGAGATGGACCCGTCGCGGCGGGCGTGGTTCGCGGACATCGCTCGGGCCGTGCAAGACTCTGCAGCCCGGCGGTTCCTCGAGAGCGATCTCTACTTTAACGCCGTTTTGCGCAACACCATCTCGGTTACCCGCTTGGCGGGCAGTGGCAAGGTAAACGTGATCCCGCCGGTCGCGCGGGCCGAGGTGGACGTCCGTCTGTTGCCCGGCGAGGAGCCGCAACGGTTCCTGGCCCGGCTGCGACGGGTCGTCGGCGATACCCTCGTGTCCCTCGAACCACAGGGCGTGTCATGGCCGGCGACGGAGTCGCCGACGGACAACGAGCTGTTTCGGGCGATCGAGGAGGTATCTGAGCAGCACTTCCCGGGCGTTCTGGTGACGACGCCGATGCTGGCCGGTTTCACGGACTCGCACCTCTTTCGGCGGCTCGGCATCGTCTCCTATGGCATCGAGCCGTTCCCCGTCTCCGAACAGGAATCGCGCGGGGTGCACGGCAATGACGAGCGGCTCAGCCTCAGCGACCTGGAGTTCGGTACCCGGTTCCTGTTCGAGATCTTGTTGCGCGTCGCGGGCCCCTAGGCCAGCGTCACGACGAATCGCACGATCAGCCGCTCCGCCGATTGGGGGCTCACGGAGCAGAAGGCGCGCTCGCCCAACAGGCGCTTGACCCCGAGCACTTCCGCCTCCCCGATACTCGGAACGTCCCGAAAGGTGATGACGAGGGTCTGGCCGTCGGTAACCTCGTACTTCACGGGACGTCCGAGGAGACGGTGGTGCGGATCCACCTTCTCAAGTCCGGCGCTCAGGCTCGCCTTCAGCGCGGAGAGGCGCTCGCGAAGGACCGGGTCGGTCACGATGCCGGCCATCGGTTCCCTTCGGTGGCGGCCATGTTCTCGAGCACGACTCGAGCGTTTCGCGCCAATCCGCAGCGCCCGGCGCGCTCGAGCGCGGTGCCGCCGAAAACGTCGTCGAAGGCAGGCTCGTCCATCTCGACGATCTCCTTCAGGGTCGGCATCTCGCTCCCGGCGCGCGCCCGGAAGCGCGGCTCAAGGGTCTGGGGCGCGAATCGGGCGAGTTCGCGCTCGGGCAGGGGACCGACGTCCACATAGGCCCGCCAGCGGCCCCCGCCGGCCGCCGCCACGAGCCGGTCGCCGAGGCGGCTGAGTCTCTCCTTGACAACCGAGTGGTAGTCGTCGCCAGCGGCGTAGCTCGCGATCCGGCCGCGGCCGGGGCCAGGGTTCCCCGACGGCTGATGGTAGTTGTGAAGCACCACGACGGCGGAACGGGCCCCCGCCCAAACCCGTTGTGGCTCGCGGCGCGCCTCTGCCTGCCGGGCCATGTAGGCCATTTCCCCGCGGTAGCGGCGGCGGAGCCATTCCTCGAGCGCCTCCGCCGTCTCGGTCGGCGAAAGATCGGTAACCCCGCAGGCGTCAAATCCGAGCTCCGCAGCGGCGCGTCCGACCAGCGCGGCGAGTTCGTCGGCCGTCATGGGCGCAGAATATCGCGGCGCCACCGTGCGAAAAGGAGGACGTCGCGCGTCGGGGGCACGGCGTCCTCGTCGCCATACGCAGTGTGCATCCGCCAGCGGACGTACTCGGTCGGGGGCAGTGGGAGGAAGGGGGCAGCGCGGTACCAATCGCGGCGGCGCATCGCCCAGACGAGAGAGACCAGGTCCCTCGCCACACGCGGATTCAGGATCGCCCGTCCCGCCAGCGCGAGCGTCAGCGAGGCCCACGATCGCATTTTATTTCTTACGCCTCCCTCCGCCCATCTGTATATTCCGCGCGAGTCACGCTGGCAAGAGGGCTTGAGGATGAGTGAAAGTGGCGGACGGCATACGGGACCGAGGCGGCTCTCGCCCACCGAGGACGAGCGGCTATTCCGCACGCCTCTCGAGCAGGAGCCGCCGGAATTCTTCACCTCGACGGACCCCTGGCGTGTGTTGCGGATCATGGGGGAGTTCGTGGAAGGCTTCGACACGCTGGCTCAGGTCCGCAATGGCGTCACCATCTTTGGTTCCGCGCGGACCGGGCCGGACGACCCGATGTACGCAGCGGCGACGGAGACGGCGCGACTCCTCGCCGTGGACGGTTTCACGGTGATCACCGGAGGTGGTCCCGGCATCATGGAGGCCGGCAACAGGGGTGCGCAGCTTGCCGGGGGGACTTCGATCGGACTGAACATCGAGTTGCCGTTCGAGCAGGGGTCGAATCCGTACGTCGAGACGGCGATCCATTTCCGCTACTTCTTCGTGCGGAAGACGATGTTTGTGAAGTACTCGATCGGCTTCATCGTGTTCCCGGGCGGATTCGGCACTCTGGACGAGATGTTCGAAGCGATGACCCTGATCCAGACGGGCAGGATCAAGCATTTCCCGCTCGTGCTCTTCGGAACCCACTACTGGAGCGGTCTGGTGGACTGGCTGCGCGACACCTTGGCGGCCGAGAGGAAGATCGATCCGGCCGATCTTCAGCTGTTTCGCCTCACTGACGACCCGAAGCAGGCGGTTGCCCTCGTCATGCAGGCGCGCGCGACCCTGAGGGCGCTGGCGGCCGATTCCCGAGAGGGGCCGCCCGGCCGCGGGGTCTTCTAGTGCCCGCCCCGCGTCGATGACCGGCGGGGCGCGCCGCGCTCCCTGGGCAAAGTGATGGGGCCGCTCGGCGCGCCGAGAAGCGGCTACGCCTGGTACGCTCTGGCGCTCCTGGCGCTGGGGAATCTGATCAACTACCTGGATCGCAACATCGTCTATGCGCTGTTCGAGCCGATCAAGGACGACCTGCACATCACCGACGCCTTGCTTGGCTGGCTCGGAGCGGCGTACGCGATCGTCTTCGCGCTCGGTTCGCTGCTCTCGGGCGTGCTCTCGGATCTCAGCTCCCGGCGCGCCGTCATCGTGGGCGGCGTGGCGCTGTGGAGTGGCTTCACGGCGCTGGGAGGTGTCGTCCGATCGTACGGGCAACTGTTCACGACGCGTGCGTTCGTGGGGATCGGCCAATCCTCCTACCTCCCGGCGGCGCAGGCTCTGCTCGCCGACTACTTCCCTGGGCGGGGCCGCGCGCAGGCGATGGGGATCTTTTGGGTCGGCCTCGCGTTGGGCGGTGTGCTCGCAGTTTGGCTCGGTGGCTTTCTGGCCACCGCCTTCGGATGGCGGAACTCCCTCGTTCTGGTCGGCCTCCCGGGGCTGCTTTTCGCCCTTCTTCTGGCGCGGCTTCGCGACCCGGTGCCGGTTCGGCTCCCGGCCCGCGCGCCACCCGAGCAGCGCAAGTTCCCCATTACCTGGCGCACCGCCCTGCGGGGCGCCGCACCCCTGCTCATCAGCCTGCTGCTCGCCACGGCGGCGTTCGGGTTCCTGGCGCTGTTCCGAAACCTTCCCGCGGCGGCGGACACTGCGGCTTTCAGCGTGATCGCCGGCGTCGGCCTCGTGTGGACGATCTGGCGGTGGACCCGGATAGCCGTCACCCGTCATGACCTGTTCCGCCGTGGCGCGCCGGCCGACGCCGTGGACGAAATGCTCGACGCCGCAGGGGTCGTGCTCCGGACGCCGACGCTGATCTGGCTCTTTCTGGCCGGCGCGATGACGGCGGCGGCCATGAACTCCCTCGTCGCGTGGTCCATGAGCTATCTGCAGCGGGTGCTCGACTTGTCGCTCCTCGAAGCGGGCCGCCAGATCGGCCCGATCGGCCTCGTCGCCGGCGTGCTCGGCTCGTGGGCGGGGGGCCGGCTTGGCGACGTCTGGTTCGAGCGGACGCCCAGCGGCCGGGTGATCGCCGGGGCGCTCGGCTTTCTTTTGGGTGCGCCCGCGTGCGTCGTGATGCTCCTGGTCAACGACGTCGCGGTCTTCGCGGGACTGTTCTTCGTGGTCGTCTTCCTCTTCACCTGGTACAACGGCCCGGTCGCAGCCGTGCTCTTTGACGTCGTGCCCCGTCGGATCGCCGCGACCGTGATGGGTGCGTACGTGTTCTTCATCCACATCGCCGGTGACGCCATCGCCCTCCCGGCCGTGGGGTACCTCTCGGATCGCTACGGCCTGCGGCCGGCGCTGCTCACGCTCCCCGCCATCGGCCTGCTCGGCGGGGCGGTCTTGCTGGCGGCGACGCGCACAGTGAAAGGCGACATGGCACGCGTCAGAGAACAGGCGGCGCCATGAGGGTGCTTCGCATCCGCCGAACTTCCGCCAGGTACTCCGCGAGCGATGCGGCCTCGCGGCCGGCATCCCAGTCGAGGGCGCGCGCGAGCAGCCCGGCCACGAGCGGCGCCGCGTCGGCGGCCTGGCTGGGATGACGCTGGAAGAGATGGGTCCGGCGGATCATGACATCGCTCACGGTCATAGCCATTTCGCGCCGAGCTTGGTAGACCACCTCGGCCCGAACCCAGGGCCAGCCCTCGACGAGCGGCTCGCCCAGGCCCGGGTCGCGCGCGATCAGGTTGGCCACCGCCGGAGCCTCCGCTCCGTAGGTCGCGACCAGATGGTCCGCCACGGGTTCCGGCACCCCCTCCTTCATGAGCTCGCTCGCCAGCTGGCCGAAGTCCGCCACCTCTCCCCCCGGCAGCGGCTCGCGGTCGGTCGGGGCGCGCCGCGGTCGCGGCCTGCCGTCCAGACGGCGCAGGCGCCGGGCCACGAGGTCCACCAACTCGGCGGCCATTGCTCGATACGTCGTGAGCTTGCCGCCGGCGATCGTGATGAGCCCGCTCGCGCTTTCCACGACGCGATGCTCGCGGGGTACCGCCCCGGTCGTGCTGGAGCCGGCGGCGAGGAGAGGCCGCAGCGCTGCCCACGCGGCGATCACGTCGCATCGCTGAACCCTCGCGTTGGGGAATACGGCGTTCACCGAACGCAGCAGGTACGCGACGTCCTCCTCGTCGGCGTACACGTCATCCGGGAACGGGTCCGCGTCGGTGTCCGTCGTTCCGACGACCGTGACGTCGCCCCACGGCAGCACGAACATCACGCGGCCGTCGATCGGCGAGGTCAGTGTCACCGCTCCGGTGTTGCCGACACGCGACCGCGGCACGGCGATGTGCGCGCCTTTGGTCGGCCTGAGCAACGATCTCGCGTCGGGGTCGTCGAGACGCCGCACCGCATCGCTCCAGGGTCCGGTGGCGTTGACGAGCACGTGCGCGCGAATTGTGAGGCGCGCGCCGGTCATGACGTCCTCCAGCACCGCCCCGCGGAGCCGGCCGCCGGCCTTTTCGAGCGCACGGACCCGGGCGTAGTTGGCGACTCTCGCGCCGTGACGGTGGGCCGACCGGATGTTTGCCAGCACGAGTCGCGAATCATCGCACTGGGCGTCGTAGTAGATGGCGCCACCCATGAGGTCCTGGTCGCGGAGCATCGGCTCGACCTGGAGGACGCCGCGCCGTGAGAGCAGTCGGTGGGTGTGGACGTTGCGGAACAGCGCCAGCAGGTCATAGAGCCACAGCCCTGCCGCGATCTGCCAGCGCCCGACCCGACCGGCCGCGTGCACGGGGAAGGTGAATGCGCGCGGGCGCACCAGGTGGGGTGCGATCCGGAGCAGCGTCCGACGTTCCCGGCTGGCCTCGAAGACGAGGCTCAGCCACCCGTGCTCGAGGTAGCGGAGCCCGCCGTGGATGAGACGTGAGGATCGGCTCGAGGTGCCGTGCGCGAAATCGCCGGCATCCACCAGGGCCGTCCGGATGCCTCGCATGGCGGCGTCGCGCGCGGCGCCCGCACCGGTAATGCCTCCGCCGATGATCAGGAGATCAACCGGCTCGGCGGCCAGCGCCGCAAGATTCTCCTGCCGCGTGACCGCGGAGAAGTTGCGAGGCATTGTTCAATCTGTCACGGCTTCGGTGCGAGCGCACGTGGCGCCCGTGCTGGCCCGCTGTGCCGGGGCCGGCTAGCTTCTTGCTACGGCGCGAGCCGCGTCGGGCGCGCGCGAGGCGGAAATCGGAGCCATGAGCGGGCATGCTGGTCGTCGCGTCGCTGTCATCGCGGGGTGCCGCACGCCCTTCGCGAAGGCGGGGACCGCGCTGCGGGACGCGAGTGCCGTGGACCTCGCGAAGCATGCGACCCGCGAGCTCTTGACGCGGGCCGAGGTCGATCCGCAGGAAATCGACCAGATCATCTTCGGGCAGGTGGTGCCCTCGGTCCTCGCTCCCAACGTGGCGCGCGAGGTGAGTCTCCTGCCGCAGCTGCCCAAGGACATTCCCGCCTACTCGTTGAACAGAGCGTGCGCCTCCGCAAACCAGGCCATCGCCGACGCCCACGACCAGATCGTGCTGGGCCACGCGGACGTGGTCATTGCGGGCGGCACCGAGGCACTCTCCGACATCCCGATCCTCCACTCCAAACGATTCGCCAGGCTCCTGGTCGAGGCCAACCGGGCGAAGAGCATCGGTCAGCGGATTGGTGTGATGGCCAGAGCGCGGCCGCGCGACCTGGTGCCGGTGACGCCGGCGATCGCGGAGCCATCGACCGGCGAGACGATGGGGCAGTCCGCGGAGAAGATGGCGAAAGAGAACGGCATCTCGCGAGAGGCGCAGGACCGCTACGCGCTGCGATCCCATCAGCTCGCGGCGCAGGGCACCGCCGACGGCCGCCTGACGGCCGAGATCGCCCCGTTCTTCGTGCCGCCCGGCTTCGACATCGTCCTGACCGCCGACAACGGGATCCGGCCCGACTCGACGCTGGCGCAGATGGCCCAGCTCGGGCCCGTCTTCGACCGCCGCTACGGCACGGTGACAGCGGCCAACGCCTCTCCGCTCACCGACGGCGCGTCGGCGGTGCTGCTCATGAGCGACGAGGCGGCGCGGGCCCTCGGATACGAGTCCCTGGCGTACATCCGCTCGTACGCCGTCGCGGCCGTGGATCCGGGAGAACAGCTGCTGATGGGGCCGGCGTTCGCGGTGCCTCGGGCGCTCGAGCGCGCCGGGATCGTCTGGAAGGAGCTCGCCTTGGTCGAGATGCACGAGGCCTTCGCGTCGCAGGTGCTCTCCAACATCCAGGCGTTCGAGTCCAAGCGGTGGGCCGAGGAAAAACTCGGTCGCGCGGAGCCGGTCGGCCAGGTGGATTGGGACACTCTTAACGTGATGGGCGGCTCGATCGCCATCGGGCACCCGTTCGGCGCCACGGGCGGCCGCATCACGATCACGCTGGCCAACGAGATGCGCCGCCGGGATGTCGAGTTCGGTCTCATCTCGGTCTGCGCGCAGGGCGGAATGGGTTTCGCCATGGTCCTGCAGCGGAGCTGACCGCCCCATGAGCCACGCCACGACTCCGTCTGCGCTGGGGATTGAAGACGACGCGGGCGTCGCCGTCGTCACCCTCGATGTCCCCGGCGCGAGCGTGAACACGATTTCGCTCGCAGTGAAGGACGAGTTCGCCGCCACGATGAGCGCGCTGGCCGAGCAGGGCGGAGTGTCGGCCGTGGTGATCATGTCGGGCAAGGCGGACGCGTTCATCGCGGGGGCGGACATCGAGGAGTTTCAGGCCGCCAGGACAGAGGAAGACGCCAGGCGGCTCTCCCGGGAAGGGCAGGAATTCCTCGACCGGATTGCGTCCTTCCCGAAACCCGTGGTGGCGGCGATTCACGGGGCCTGCCTGGGCGGCGGGCTCGAACTGGCGTTGGCGTGCCACTACCGGGTCGCCACGAAGCATCCCAAGACCGTCCTCGCGCTGCCGGAGGTTCAGCTCGGCGTCATCCCGGGGGCGGGGGGCTGCAACCGCCTGCCGCGACTCGTGGGGCTGCGCAACGCGCTCGACATGATCGTGAGCGGGAGGAACGTGCGCGCCGACGCGGCTCTCAGAATGGGGCTGGTGGACGAGTTGGTGGCTCCGGCGATCGTGCGCCACGTTGCGGTGCGGGCAGCCAGGCGACTCGGAAGCCAGGCGGTTCGCCGGACGCGACCGAGCGGCGTGGGAGCGTGGCTGCTCGACAAGAATGCGCTTGGCCAGGCGTTCGTCTTGCGTCAGGCGCGGAAGACGACGCTGCGAAGAACCGGAGGCCACTACCCGGCGCCGCTCGCCGCCCTGGACGCGGTACGGTACAGCCTGGCGGAAGGGACGGAGCGCGGCCTGCTGCATGAGGCCGAACTGTTCGGGCGGATGGCGGTGACCGAGGTGTCGCGGCGTCTCGTAGAAGTCTTCTTCGCGACGACGGCGCTCAAGAAGGACCCGGGCGTTCCGGCGCCGGCGCCCGCTCCGCAGCTGGTCACCCGTCTCGGCGTCCTGGGCGCCGGCTTCATGGGATCCGGGATCGCGGTGACGGCTGCGGAGCAGGCGGGCGTGCCGGTGCGGATGAAGGACGCCGACCTGGCGCGGGTGGGGAAGGGGCTGAGAGCCGTGGCGGACGTCATCCAGGAGCGGGTGCGGCGCCGCACCATCTCGAAGCTCGAAGGGGCACGCCGGCTGGCGCTCGTCTCCGGGGGTGTCGACTACAGCGGGTTTCGGCGCGCGGACCTGATCGTGGAGGCGGTCTTCGAGGACCTCGAAGTCAAGCGGGCGGTCCTGCGGGAGGTCGAGGCGATCGCGCGGCCGGAGTGTGTCTTCGCCTCGAACACCTCGACGATACCCATCGGGCGCATAGCGGAAGCCTCGGCGCGTCCTGAGAAGGTCATCGGCATGCACTTCTTCTCGCCGGTGCACCGGATGCTGCTGCTCGAGGTGATCCCCTCGGAGCAGACTGCGCCGGAGACGACGGTCACGGCCGTCGCCTTCGGGCGGCGGATGGGCAAGACCGTGATCGTCGTGAAGGACCGGCCCGGCTTCTTCATCAACCGCATCCTCGCGCCGTACGTCGTCGAGGCCGGGCACCTGCTCAAGGAAGGCGTGGCCATCGAGGACATGGACCGCGCGATGGTGCGGTGGGGGTTCCCGGTGGGGCCGGTCACGCTGCTCGACGAGGTGGGCCTCGACGTTGCGGTGAAGGTGGGTGGCGTGATGCTCGAGGCCCTCGGCGAGCGCGTCGCGCCCGCGATCCGCCTCGACGCGCTGGTGGGCTCGGGCCGCATGGGCCGGAAGAACGGCCGCGGCTTCTTCCGATACGAGAACGGCAAGAAAGCCGGCGTGGACGAGGCGGTCTACGGCGTGCTCGGCCTGGCGAAGGGCTCGCCGAAAGACACCGCCAGCCTCACCGAGCGGCTCTCGCTCGCGATGCTCAACGAGGCCGCGCGCGCCCTCCAGGAGGGCGTCATCCGCTCGCCGAGGGACGGGGACATCGGCGCCATCTTCGGCATCGGCTTCCCGCCCTTCCGCGGTGGCCCGTTCCGCGAGCTCGACGCCATGGGCGCCCAGGCCGCGGTGGCCAAGCTCGAACTGCTCGCCGCGCGCTACGGCCCCCGCTTCGCCCCCGCGCCCACTCTGGTCGATCAGGCGGAGCGCGGCGGGCGCTTCCATCACGGCGACTGACCGGGTCTATGCTTCGGGCTGGTCTCCTGTTCCTCAGCGAGCAACCGAGCATTTTTCGGTTCGTCCGCGCCAACGGGCTGGCGAAGCGCCTCGCCTCGCGTTTCGTGGCGGGCGAGAACCTCGACAGCGCCGTCGCGGCGGTAAGGAATCTCAACAGCCACGGGATGTCCGCGAGCCTCGACCTCCTCGGCGAGAGCGTCGCAGCGGAACACGAGGCTCGCGAGGCGTCGCGGATGATCGTGCAGGTCCTGGACCGCATTGCCGGCGAGCGGCTCGACTGCAACGTCTCGGTGAAGCTGTCACAGATGGGGCTGGAGGTGGATCCGGAACTGTGCGCTGGGAACATGCGGCTCGTGCTCGACCGCGCCCGCGAGCTCGGCATCTTCGTGCGCGTGGACATGGAAGGCAGCGCGTTCACGCAGCGGACGCTCGAGCTGTTCGAGCGGCAGCTGCTGCCCGACTACGGCGATGGAGTAGGCGTAGTCATCCAGTCGTACTTGTACCGCAGCGCGCGCGACGTCGAGCGTCTCATCGGCCTCGGGGCGCGTGTCCGGCTGTGCAAGGGTGCGTACAATGAGCCGCCGGCCATCGCCTTCCCGTCCAAGGGGGACGTGGACCTGAACTTCGCGGAACTGATGGAGAAGCTGCTCGAGCGCGGGAACTACCCGGCCATCGCCACGCACGACGAGGCGTTGATCTCGCGCGGGCGACGATTCGTGGCGGAGGGCGGCATCGGCGCCGAGCGGTTCGAGTTTCAGATGCTATACGGGGTGAGGCGCGACCTGCAGGCCGAGCTCGTGCGAGCCGGCTTGCGGCTGCGCGTCTATGTGCCGTTCGGGACCCAGTGGTACCCGTACCTGATGCGGAGGCTCGCTGAGCGCCCCGCGAACATCGCCTTCGTGCTGGGCAGCGTGCTGAAAGAAAGTGCGAGGCGGTAGTCGTGGGCGAGCTGACGCTTTCCGACTACGTGGAGGCAAATGGTCGCCCGCCCGCCTTCGAAGGTACGGACGGCCGGCCATACTCCGTGGGCGTTTTCTCCGACGACGATCCTGATTCCGATGGGTACTTCGGCGCCGCACTGCTGTTCATCCGCTGGTCCGCGCAAAACGAGCCGGACGGTCACCTTGAGTCCGGTCACGTCGCTCGGGCCCGGGACCCGGCGACTGCCGAAGCGGCCGTCGGTCGGATGACCCTCGAGGAGGTGAAGCGGACGCTGGAAGCGCTGATCGCCGCCCGCGACAGGTCGGAGCCGGCCTGAGCACGGTTCCCCTCTTCGCGCCGTTTCGGGGCGAGCGCTATGCGGACCCGGCGTTGCTCCCGCTGAGGCTGGCGCCGCCGTTCGACGCCATCGACCCCCCGCTGCGGGCCGAGCTCGCAGGTCGGCATCCTACGAACATCGTGCACATCGACTTGCCGGTCGCCGAGGCTGGAGCTGATCCTTACGGTGTCGCCGCGCAACTGCTCGAGGGGTGGCGCAGGAGCGGCGTGCTCGTCCGGGAGCGTCAACCGGCCGCCTACGTGCTGCGCACTACCACGCGGCTTGCTGGTGGCGCCGAGCGCTGGCGGACCGGAGTGTTCCTTGCCGTGGCCGCTGAGCCGTTCTCGGCCGGTCGGATCCGTCCCCATGAGCGCACCTACGCGGGGCCGAAGGAGGATCGGCGGCGCCTCACCCACGCGACCGGGTGCAATCTCAGCCCCGTTTTTCTCCTGGCGCCGGACTCCGCCGGGGCTGTGACGGCGCTGCTCACCCAGGTTACGGCGGGTGCGCCCTGGACCGTGTGCGAGGCGATCGGCGCAGCGCACGAGATCTGGATCGTTCGGGACGAGAGCGCGCAGCGACTGGCCGATGCCGTGGGCACGGAGCCGGCGTATGTCGCCGACGGCCACCATCGCTTCGAAACTGCGGTGCGATTCCGCGACGAAGCCCCGGAGAGATGGCGAGCCGGTGCCGCTCGCACTCTGGCCTACGTCGTTTCCTTTCACGATAGCGGGCTCGAGATCCTGCCCACGCACCGACTGATCCAAGGCCGGCCGCTCGGCACAGAGGAGTTTCTCGCCGCCGCCTCGCCGTTCTTCGAGCGGGTGACCGGTCCTCGCGACGCTACCCTCACCGCCGTGTTCCGGGACGGCGCGGAAGTCGCGCTGCGGCTGAGGGAGGGCGCCGACCTCTCGCCGGCAACCACCTTGTCTGACCATCCGGCCCTGCGGCCCCTGGCCGTCGCCGTCGCCGATGCGGTGGCGGTCCGGGTCGTGGCGGCCGGACTGCTCGGGTGCCCGCCCGCGCTGCGTTACTCGGCGGACGCGGCTGAAGCGCGGGGCGCCGCCCGACAGGGCGCCTGCGCCGTGGCGCTGCTCCTGCCGCCCACGCGGCTCGAAGAAGTGCGCCGAGTGGCCGACGCTGGCGAGGTCATGCCGCCCAAGTCCACCTTTTTCACCCCCAAGGTGCCGACCGGCGTCGTCCTGCGCCCGCTGGGAGGGGACGACTAGTCTCTCGGAGTCGTCGCGAGCGCCCTGATAAGCGCGCGGGAGAAGTCGGGCAGGTCAGCCGGAGTTCGTGAGGAGATCAGGTTGCCGTCCACGACTACGGCCTCATCGAGATAGGTGGCTCCCGCATTCACCACGTCGTCTTTGATGGCCTTCACGCAGGTCACTTTCCGGCCGCGCAGGATACCGGCGGAAACCGGCACCCAGGCCGCGTGGCAGATGAAGGCGACGGGCTTGCCGGCCTCGGCGACCGCCCGGGTGATCGCGAGCAGCCTCGGGGAGCGCCGCATGTGGTCGGGCGCGTACCCGCCCGGTATCACCAAACCGTCGAACGTCTCGGCATACAGGTCGTCGACATTGGCATCCACCGTGACCGGATATCCTTTCTTCCCCTGGTAGGTCTTCTCGCCGAGGCCGGCCACGACCGTGCGTGCGCCTTCCTCTTCGAGCCGGATCTTCGGGTACCACAGCTCCAGGTCCTCGTATTGCGGGCCGACGAAGAAGAGTACCGTCTTGCCGGTCAATCTCATGGCAGCCTCACCGGTGCGGGGCGACGCGCAGGACCTTGCGCCGCTTGGGTTGTCCCGGCGGATCGAGGGTGCGGCCCGTCACGTCCCGCAGGGCTTCGGTAATCTCGGTCTGAGCCAGTGGCGACACGCCCCCGACGACGCGGTCCCACAATCGAGCGACCGTGCCACCGCCGCCGACCTCTACTACGATCGAACGAATCTCGGAGTCCCGCACCCTGCGCGACGACCGCTCCGCCGCCATGGCCAGCAGGCGGCGCGCCGCGTGGTCGAGCGTGGCACGGCCAGCGGTCGCCCTCCGGATGGCCGCGTCCAGGAGCAACCCGGCGAGCATCCCCTTGCGGTAGACGAGGAGCTCGGTGTTATCGCCACCGACGTGGCGGCGATTCTCGTCGGCCATCGTCATTCGCGTGCGGTGCTCTATCGCCAGGTAGTTCTTGTACGATTCATAACAGAGCGCTGCCAGGTCCTCAGGCCTCTGCTTCCATTCGGCGTACAGGCGCGCCGCGAAGTAGTCGGTCACGCCCTCCGTCCACCAACGCTCCGTTTCGATCGCCCCGCCGAACCAGAGGTGGAGGGTCTCGTGAAACGTGTCGTGGCTGCGCGGCAATTCGAGCAGTTCGCTCGGCTCCCACACGAGGCCGATGCTCGCCACGCCCTCCAGGCTGCCGCTCGAGCGACCCTTGCGACCGAGCTCGCTGGTATAGGTGACCCGTGCGGCAGGGATCGGTCCGAAAGCTTCGACGCCGCGGCGCAGGCTGGCCTGGACGACGGCCACGAGCGCCGAATCGGTGAAGTAGCGCCGTCCCCGGATCGCCAGCAGAAAGGGCTTGCCGGCCACCGAGTCGAGGTAAATGCGGAAGTCCGCAGCGGCCGCGATGGTAGCTCCCAGCAGATCGTCGCCGCTCGCCGGCCGGTGCTCACCCCCTTCCGATTCCCAGCCGGTCACCAGGCGCCAGCCGGCAGGGACGGCGACCCGCACGCGGACGATCGGATAGGCGCGTGACGTCTTTCGGTAGCTGGCGGGTTCCGGGGCCACGAAGACGCTCCGCGTCGCTGCGTAGAGCCGCGTCGAGTCAAGAGCGGCGCCGGTGGAGCCGTCGGCGACCCGACGCTGGAACGAGAGGCGGTATCGGAAACGGATCGCGCCCGAGCTCGCGGCCTCGATCGTGAAGGCGCTGCCAGTTCGGCGCACCGCGAGTGGACTGCCGCCGTCGTCGGTGGCGGTCAGCCCGGCGACGGTCGTACCGGCTGGTCTGGAGCCGGGCGGGGCAGCCAATACGACGGCGCCCGGCTCGGCGCGCGTCAGCCGCGCTTCGATCACCAGCTGAGCCCGCCGCGGAACGACCGCGAGGTCGTAGACGAGGGTATCACGCTGCTGGGCCGCCTGCGCGGTGGTCGCCATCGCCAGCATGAGGAGAGCGGGGACCGCCGCCCCATGCAGCGGGCGGCAAAGGACCGTTTTCATGGCGACCGCATTCACAGTGTGAAACCCGCGCGTGGATCCAGGAAGAAACTAGTGCGCGGAGTCAGGGGCGAGAAGGACCGTTGAAAACCGCCGGGAGCAGCGTAGCTTTGGAACCCATGGCCATCAGCTCCAAGGCCGACGTCACAGCGCGCCGGCTCGGGAAGCGAGACCTGCTCGGCTTCCATCGTCTCATGCTCCTCTCGCGCCGTCTCGACGACAAGGAGATCCAGCTCAAGCGGCAGAACAAGATCTTCTTCCAGATCTCCGGCGCGGGTCACGAAGCGGTGCTGGTGGCGGCGGGCAAGGTTCTCCGGGCAGGCTACGACTGGTTTTACCCGTACTACCGCGACCGGGCGCTCTGCCTCGCGCTGGGTATGACGCCCACGGAGATGCTGCTTTCGGCGGCTGCTGCCGCGGCCGATCCGAACTCGGGTGGTCGCCAGATGCCGTCGCACTGGGGGATCCGGGACCTCAACATCGTCAGCCAGTCGAGCCCGACGGGGACCCAGTTTCTCCAGGCGGTGGGCTGCGCGGAGGCGTGGCTCCGCCTCGACAAGCCGGACCACGCCGACGATGTCGTGTACTGCTCGGCGGGCGACGGCACCACGAG
>JACQVG010000060.1 GCA_016209905.1 Gemmatimonadota bacterium
GGGCGGCCGGCGAGACCTCGAGGAGGTGCTCGAGCCCGCCGGCGTGGATGTCGTGCGCGTTCCCGTGTACCGCACGATTCCGGCGCCGGCGGAGCAGCCGCGGCATGACCTGTCCGCCGCAGGTGTGGACATGATCCTGTTGGCAAGCCCTTCCGCGGTCGTGGGGCTCGTCCACCGGGCGGTGCTGCCCGTTGGTGCGCCGGTGGTCACGATCGGCCCCGCGACCACGGCCGCCGCTCGAGCCAACGGCCTGGCGGTGGCTGCCCAAGCTCGCCACCCCGACCTCGAGGGACTCCTGGAGGCCATTCCATGACGCACGACCGTGTGGCGGGCCCGGGACGAATCCGGCCCCGGCGGCTGCGGCGAAGCGCCCTGCTGCGCGACCTGGTCGCCGAGACCCGGCTCGACGTCGCCAGGCTCATCATGCCGCACTTCGTGCTGCCGGCCGAGGGAGGAGAAGAGCCGATCCCGTCCATGCCCGGGATCGCGCGGCTGGGAGTGGCGGATCTCGTGCGCCGCATCGAGGCGGACCGGAAGCTTGGCATCCGTGCGGTGCTGCTGTTCGGTCTGCCGGAGGAAGGCGCCAAGGACGCCGCGGGCACTTCGTCGGCCGATCCGCGCGGCGCGGTGCCGCGCGCCGTGCGGGCCGTCAAGAGGGCGATGGGCGCGGACGTGCTCGTGATCACCGACGTCTGCCTCTGCGCCTACACCGATCACGGCCACTGCGGCCTGCTCGCCGGCGAGGAGGTGGACAACGACCGCACCTTGGGCGCGCTCGCCGCGATGGCGCTCGGGCACGCCGAGGCGGGGGCCGACCTGGTTGCGCCATCCGATATGATGGATGGGCGGGTCGCGGCGATCCGCGACGGCCTCGACGCCGCCGGCATGACCGGAGTGGGGATCCTGTCGTACGCGGTCAAGTACGCCTCGGCCTACTACGGCCCGTTCCGCGACGCGGCCGAGTCCGCGCCGCGCCACGGCGATCGCCAGGGCTATCAGATGGATCCGCGCAATGCCGTGGAAGCGGTTCGGGAGGCGCTGCTCGACGCGGCCGAAGGCGCCGACATGCTGATGGTGAAGCCGGCGCTGGCGTACCTCGACGTGATCCGCAGGGTGCGCGACGCCACCCGGCTGCCGCTCGCAGCCTACAACGTCTCGGGGGAGTACGCGGCCGTCAAAGCGGCGGCCGCCAACGGGTGGCTGGACGAGGCGCGCATCGTGCGCGAGAACCTCATCGCCATCAGCCGAGCCGGTGCCGACGTGATCATCACCTACCACGCCCGCGACGCGCTGGGCGGAAAGTGGCTGTGAGCGGGGGTCCGGCGTCGCGGGCCCTGTTCGAGCGCGCGCTCCGGGTGCTCCCCGGCGGGGTGAGCTCGCCCGTGCGGGCCTTCGGCGCCGTCGGCGGCACCCCGCTGGTGATCCGGCGGGGCGAGGGCGCGGAGATCGAGGACGTGGACGGTCGGCGCTACCTGGACTTCGTCGGTTCCTACGGTCCTCTCATCCTCGGCCACGCGCATCCCGAAGTGCTCGAGGCGGTCCGTGAGGCCGCCGCGGGCGGCGCGACGTTCGGTGCGCCCGGCGTCGCCGAAATCGAGCTCGCCGAGCGGATCGTCAGCTCGTATCCTGGTCTCGAGCAGGTGCGCTTCGTGTCCTCCGGCACCGAGGCCACGATGAGCGCCATCCGGGTGGCCCGCGGGGCGAGCGGGCGGGACGGCATCGTCAAGTTCGCGGGTTGCTACCACGGCCACGCCGACCACCTGCTGGTCGCCGCGGGCTCGGGGCTGGCGACCTTCGGCACACCGTCCTCGGCCGGCGTACCTGCCGCCTTCGCGGCACAGACGCGCGTCCTTCCGCTGGACGACGAGGAGGCCGTCGTGGAGTTGTTCCGGCGCGAAGGGGACGGCATCGCGGCCGCGATCGTGGAGCCGGTGCCGGCCAACCACGGCCTGCTGATCCAGCGCCGTGAGTTTCTCGCGGCGCTCCGCGCGGCAACCGCGCGGGCGGGGAGCTTGCTGATCTTCGACGAGGTTATTACCGGCTTCCGTCTCGGGCCGGGCGGCGCGGCGGAGCGGTTCGGCGTCGCGCCGGACCTCGTCGCGTTCGGCAAGGTGATCGGCGGCGGGCTGCCGGTCGGGGCGTTCGGCGGCCGGCGAGAGCTGATGCGGCACCTGGCGCCCGAGGGCGCCGTGTATCAGGCGGGGACGCTCTCCGGCAACGCGGTGGCGATGGCCGCCGGCCTGGCGACGCTCCGGGTGCTCGAGCGCGAGGCCGGCTGGGCGCGGCTCGAGGCGCTCGGCAGCGCGCTGGAGGAGGCGATGGCGCCGATCCTCGAGCGCGCTCCGATGCCCGCTCGGTTGGTGCGACTCGGCTCGCTCTTCTGGCTCTCGCTTCAGGACGGCGAGCCGCCACGCGCGGCGGAGGCGGTCGAGTCGCACGCCGCGGAGCGGTACCGCGACCTCTTTCACGGCCTACTGCGACGCGGCGTGGCCCTGGCGCCGTCGGCCTACGAGGTGGGTTTCCTCTCCCTGGCTCACCGGCCGGACCACCTGGCGCGTTTCGCCGCCGCGATGGCGGGCGCGCTCGGCGAGGTGGGGGCGCCCGCGACGCGCCCGTGAACGACTTGCTCCTCAAGACGCTGCGCGGCGAGCCGACCACGCGCCGCCCGCTGTGGCTGATGCGGCAGGCGGGCCGCTACCTGCCCGAGTATCGCGCGCTGCGCGAGCGATACGGGTTCGAGGAGCTTTCGGGCAACCCGGAGCTCGCCTCGCGGGTCACCTTGCTCCCGCTGGACCGCTTCCCGCTCGACGCGGCGATCGTGTTCGCCGATCTCATGAGCCCCGTTGCCTCGCTGGGTGTGCGGTTCCGCTTCGAGCCGGGCCCGGTGCTCGAGCGGCCGATTCGCACCGCTGCCGACGTCCGCGCGCTGCACGAGCCCGCGCCGGAAGAGGTCGCACCGGAGGTGATGGAGACGCTGCGCAGGGTAAAGCCGGCGCTGGACGGGCGCGCGGCCCTCTTGGGCTTCGCGGGCGCGCCCTGGTCGCTCGCCGCGTATCTGGTGCAGGGACGGGGGGCGCCGGGCTTTCCCGCGCTGCGCGCGCTCGCGGCTGCCGACGCCGGGCTGCTCGGCGAGCTGCTCGGCAGACTCACACGGCTGGTGGCCCACTATGTCCGGCTGCAGGCGCGCGCCGGCGCCGATGCCGTGCAGATCTTCGACACCTGGGCGGGCGTGCTGTCCCTGGATCAGTGGTCGCGGCTGGTTCGTCCGCACCTCCTCGCGCTGCTCGAGGAGATGGGGCGCGCGGGGATTCCGCGTATCTTGTTCGTCCAGGACGCGCCGCATCTGGTGGGCGCCTTCGCCGAGTTGCCGGCCGAGGCGCTGGCGGTGGATTGGCGGGAGGATCTCCCGGCGCTTCACTCCAGACTGGGCGCGGGGCGGGCGCTGCAGGGCAACCTCGATCCCGCCGCGCTCGTCGCCGGTCCCGCGGCGACCCGGGCGGCCGCGCGAGACCTGCTCATGCGGATGCCGGCGGGACGGCACATCGTCAACCTCGGCCATGGTATCTTGCCCGACACGCCGGTGGCCAGCGTGGAGGCGCTCGTCGCCGCGGTCCGGGAGGAAGAGCAGCGATGAGCGCGGAGCCGGAACTGGAGCCTTTCGGATGAGATACGAGCTGCTGGCCTCGGCGCCGGAGGCCCTCGCCGTCCCCCTGCTCGCCGTCGGCGTGCCCAAGAGCAGAAAAACCGCGCCGGCCGAGCTCGCGCCTCTGGACGCAATGGCGGGCGGGCTGATCGCACGGCTGTTCGCCAGCGGCGACTTCGGCGGCGGGCGGGACGAGACGGCGGTGCTCTATCTGGCGGGCGCGGCGCCGCGGCTCCTGCTCGTCGGCCTGGGCAAGCCCGACGAGGCCTCCCGCACCGTGGGCAAGACGGCACCGGCGGACGACTGGCGCTTCGCAATTCGCCGCGCGGCCGCGGTCGCCGCCCGCCGCGCGGGGTCGCTGGGCACGGGAGCGGTCGCGTTCGCGATCCCGCCGGCGCTGCGTGGCGGCGTGGGCGCGCAGGATTTCGCCCAGGTCGTCGTGGAGGGAGCGGCGCAGGGCGCCTGGCAGTTCGACGAGCTCAAGACGCCGAAGAACGACAAGAAGCCGCCGGTGGAAACCATCGCCGTCCTCGTCGAGCCCGGCGAGCGCGAGGCTGCCCAGCGCGGCATGGTGATCGGGGAGGCGATCGCCGAAGGACAGGCGCTGGCGCGCCAGCTCCAGGCCCTTCCGCCCAACCGGTGCACGCCCGGCTTTCTGGCCGAGACCGCCGAGCGCCTCGCCGAGCGGTACGGATTCGCCGTGACGGTGCTGGGCCGCGAGCAGATGAGGCAGGAGGGAATGGGCGCGCTTCTCGCCGTCGCCCAGGGGACGGCGACTGAGCCGCGGTTCATCACGCTCGAATATCGCGGCGCCGGCGACAGCCCGCCCATCGGGCTGGTCGGGAAAGGGATCACCTTCGATGCCGGCGGAATCTCCATCAAGCCGGCATCGCAGATGGAGGACATGAAGTACGACATGTCGGGCGCCGCGGCGGTGCTCGGCGCGCTGGAGATCGTCGGCCGGCTTCGCCCGCGGCTCAACGTCGTGGGAGTCATCCCGGCCACCGACAACATGCCGAGTGGCACGGCGGTGCGACCTGCGGATGTCGTCACGAGTCACTTCGGCAAGACCATCGAGATCGTGAACACCGACGCGGAGGGGCGGCTGATCCTCGCCGACGCGCTGTCGTACGTCCGGCGCTTCAAGCCGGCGGCGGTCCTCGACGCGGCCACGCTGACCGGCGCCGCGGTCTTCGTGACGGGCCACGTCGCCAGCCCGATCATGGGCAACGACGAGGCGCTCATCGAAGAAGTGCGGCGCGCAGGCGAGCGCGCGGGGGAACGCTGTTGGCCGCTGCCGATGTACGACGAGCTCCGCGACCAGAACAAGTCGGAGATCGCCGACGTGAAGAACAGCGGCGGCCGGCCCGCCGCCACGATTACCGCCGGCTGGTTCCTGCGCGAGTTCGTGGACGAGTACCCGTGGGTCCACCTCGACGTGGCGGGAACCGCGTACACGGACTCCGACTCACCGCCCCTGCCGAAGGGGCCCGCCGGCGTTCCGACGCGGCTGTTCGCCGAGTTCCTGCTGGGGCGCGCCGGCTGACGTGACCGTCGGCGGCCCCGGAGTCCTCCTGCTGGCCGGGGTACTGAGTGCGGCGGCCCTCGCCGCGCAGAACCCGCCCCCGGCGCCGCTTCGGCCCGCCGCGAGCGACAGCGCAGGGCCCACGCGCGCCGACTCCGTGGCGCTGCCGGACTCGCTGTCCCCGGACAGTTTCCGACCCGAGCTGCCGCGGCTCGGCCCGCCGCCGGGGCCCCTGGCGCGCGGCGGCCGCGGCGTCTTCGATCAGGACGCGCTTCGGATCCTCGGCGCCCTCACCTTGGGCGAGCTCCTGGCCCACGTGCCGGGCGTGTTCCTGGTTCGCGTCGGCTGGTTCGGCCAGCCCGAGGCGGTCGCCTACGCGGGACAGGGGGCGTCGTCGGTCGAGATCTTCTGGGACGGCTTCGCGCTCGACCCGCTCGGTGAGGACAGTGCCGGCCACGACCTCAGCCGTTTCGCCCTCGGCCTCGTGAACCGGGTCGAGGTGGAGGTGCTCGCGTCCCAGCTCCGCGTCTACCTCTTCAGCGACGCCCAGCCGGTCCGCCGCCCGCGGACGGAAACGTCGTTCGCCACCGGCGATGCCGAGACCAACACCTACCGCGTCCGGTACCTCAACCGCTGGGCGCCGGGCACGGGCCTGGGGATCGGGGTCAACTGGTTCGGCACCGAGGGTCCCGTCACGTCGCCCGGGGACGTCGCCGATCTCACGGCCTGGCTCAAGGGAACGTGGACTCCCTCCGACCAGGCCGGCGTCGAGTATCAGGTGCTGCGCTACTCGCTCGAGCGCGATTCGCTCTTCCCGCTGGCCGGCGGGACCGCGCTCCCCGGCGTGGAGATCCGCCGGACGGACGCCTTCGTGCGCGGCCACGTCGGAACGCGGCCGGACGGCCTGGGGCTGCGCTTCGACGCGCTGCTCGGAGGCTCTTCGTACCGCGATTCGGCGGGCGCGCGAGAGCGCAGCCTCGCGCAAGGTGCGGCGTTCGCGAGCTATCGGACCGGCCGATGGTCGGCGGAGCTCGTGACGCGGTTCCGGGACGCGCGCACGCCGTTCGACATCCGGCTGCGCGGCGCGTGGGCCCCCTTCCGTGCGCTGGCCGTGGCGGCCTACGCCACCCGGAGAACCCACCTCGGGGACCGCCACTCGCTGGAGGCCGGCGGCACGGCGGAGCTGCGTCCTCTGGCCGCCTTCGCCTTTCGCTCCTCGCTGCGCTGGCGCGATGCGGTCGCGGCGCCCGCCGACCCGGCCGACGCGCCGCAGCGGACCACCGACTGGAGCGTCGGTGCGGGACTCGAATTCGCGCGCGCCCGGCTCGATCTCTCGCTCGAGCGGCACGGTGAATTCGTCGCCCCGGTCTCCGGCACCTTCTCCAGGTTCCTGCCCCGGGGCACGAGCGCGGCGGGCACCACGGTCACGGGGACGTTCGACCTGAGGCCCACCGCGTACGTCTCCGTCGGCGGCTGGTACCGGCATCCGCTGGGCCGGTCCAGCGCCGCGTTCGAGCCGCCGCACCACTCGCGCGTGTGGCTCAGGTTCAGATCCCGGTTCCTGCCGACGTTCCGGCGCGGTGTCTTCGACGTGGTGGGACAAGTGGGCGCGGAGGGCTGGAGCCGAGGGGTCGCCGGCGCCACCGGCGCGGGCGCGGAGATCGCGCTCCGGGGGGAGACGGTGTTCGACTGGCTGCTCGAGGTGCGGTTGGTGGGAGCGGTTCTCTTCTGGACGCTGCGCAATTCACAGCCCGCGCGGTACGCCCTGGTGCCGGGTTTCGAGATGCCGCGGGCGTTGCAGCGTTTCGGCGTGCGCTGGGAGTTTACGAACTGACGTCCCGAGCTTAAACTTAAAGGTTACGCCAGAAGCAGGATTCCATGCCGCCTCGCAGCATGACCGGGTTCGGCGCCGCGGAAGGGTCCGTCGCGGGCGGCCGTCTCCGGCTTGAGGTTCGATCGGTCAACCACCGGCACCTCAGCGTGCAGCTCAAGCTGCCGCCGGAGCTCTCCGCTCTCGAGGGGGACGTGCGCGAGCGGCTGCGGGGGCGCTTGGCCCGCGGTCACGTCGTCGTGAGCGGGGGGTGGATCGAGGATCCACCCCAGGCGGCGGGGGCGGTCGTGGATGCCGATCGGGCGCGCGCGCTGGTGAGCGCGCTGCGGGAGCTGGGGCGCTCGCTCGGCGTGCCCGGCGACGTGGACCTCGCGACCGTGGCCCGTCTCCCCGACGTGGTTCGCGGCGTCCGCGCCGAGACGGCCGTCGAGGCCTCGGCCGTCCTCGTCGTGCTGGATCGGGCCGTCGGCCAGTGCGTCGCCATGCGTGAGCGGGAAGGAACGGCGCTCGCCGCCGACCTCTCGCGCCGGCTCGAGACGCTGGCCGCCCTAGCGCAGCGCGTTTGGGACCGCGCGCCGGCCCGGCTCGTGGCGGAACGGGATCGCCTGGCGGCTGCGGTCCAGGTCCTGGCGGGGAGTGTGGGGGTGGACGCCGCGCGGCTGGCGCAGGAGGTGGCGTTCCGGGCCGACCGACTCGACGTCACCGAAGAGCTGGTGCGCTTCGGCGCGCACCTCGAGGCCGTGCGCTCGGCGCTCGGCGACGGGACGGCGGTCGGGAAGCAGCTGGGTTTCCTGCTCCAGGAACTCGGCCGCGAGGTGAACACCATCGGCTCGAAGGCCAACGACGTCGTGATGAGCGAGGCGGTCATCGCGATGAAGGGCGAGCTCGAGAAGGCGCGCGAGCAGATCGAGAACCTGGAGTGACGGCGTTCCCCGTCGTGCTGTCGGCTCCCTCGGGTGGCGGCAAGACCACCATCGCACGCGCCCTCCTCGCGGCCCGCGAAGACCTGGGCTACTCGGTGTCCGCCACGACCCGGACGCCACGGCCGGGCGAGCAGGAGGGAAGGGACTATTTTTTCCTCGGTCGGGACGAGTTCACCCGGCGTGTCGACGCGGGTGAGTTCGTCGAGTGGGCCGAGTACGGCGGCGAGCTCTACGGTACTCTCAGGGCGCAGATGGACGCGGTCCTGGCGTCCGGGCGTCACGTGGTGCTCGACATCGAGATCCAGGGCGCGCGCGCGGTCCGGAAGCTGTTCCCCGACGCGGTCCTCGTGTTCATCGTGCCGCCCTCGGCCGAGGAGCTGCTGAGGCGCCTCGGAGGCGTGCAGGGGTCGCGTTCGGCCTCCCTCGTCCGGCGGCTCCGCCGCGCGATCGAGGAGCTGACCGAGGCGCTGGAATATGACTACGTAGTGGTCAACGCCGACCGCACCGAGGCGGTGGCGGAAGTGGCGACCATCCTCGACGCCGAGAGCGGGCGGCCGCGGCGAAACGCCGCTCTGGAGGAGGACCTGGCCGTGCTGGGGCGCGAGATCGGCGCGCTGGCCGATCGGATTGAGCAGTCCACGGAGGCATAGCGATGCGCGTGTTCACGCCGAACGAGATCGCCAAGCAGGCGGGCAACAAGTATGTCGGTGTTCTGGTGGCGGCGAAGTTCGCCCGCTACGTGAACGACTTTCCCCGCGACCGGACCTACGAGCGGGAGAAGAAGCTCACCACGATGTCGTTCGAGCAGCTTGCGAGCGGTGCCCTGAGTTACAAGATCACCCGGCGGCGCCGGCAGGAAGCGTGACCGGCATCGCCGGCCGGCACGTCGTCCTCGGCGTGTCGGGCGGCATCGCGAGCTACAAGGCGTGCGTCGTCGCCCGCCGGCTGACGGAAGAGGGCGCCCTCGTGGACGTGGTCGTGACCGCGGCCGCGTCGGAGTTCATCCGGCCCGTGACATTCGAGGCGCTGACGGGACGCCCGGTCGTCACGTCGCTGTGGGAACCGGGCCGCGCGCTGGACCACGTGCGGCTCGGCCGCGAACCCGATCTCATCGTCGTCGCGCCCGCCACGGCGCAGCTCATCGCCCGCATGGCACAGGGGATGGCCGACGACTTCCTGACCGCGCTGCTCCTCGCCCGTCGCGCGCCCGTCCTGCTGTGTCCCGCCATGAACGACCACATGTACGCCCACCCCGAGACCCAGGCAAACCTGAAGCGGCTGCGCGCGCCGGGGCTGGTGGTGCTCGGTCCGGCCACCGGGCGGCTGGCCTACGGCGAGGGCGAGGGGCCGGGCCGGATGGTCGAGCCTGAAGAGATCTGCGTGCACGCCGAGCGGCTGCTGCGCGCCGGGCCGCCCTTCGCGGGGCGACGGGTGGTCGTGACGGCGGGGCCGAGCCGGGAGGCGCTCGACCCCGTCCGCGTGGTCACCAACCGGTCGAGCGGGAGGATGGGGTACGCGCTGGCGTCTGCGGCGTGGCGCCGCGGGGCGGAGGTGACGTTGATCGCCGGCCCGGGAGCGCTCGCGGCGCCGGGCGGGGTCTCGCTCGTGCGCTTCGACTCCACGGCCGATCTCGCGGCAGCGCTGGCCGATGTGTTGCCCTCGGCCGATGTTCTCATCATGGCCGCGGCGCCGGCCGACTACCGGCCGAGCGCGCCGGCCGGTGCGAAGATCCCTCGGTCCGGCCCCTTGACCGTCAAGCTCGAGCCCACCCTCGACGTCCTCGCCGAGACCATGAGCCGTCGCAGAGCGGGGGCGGTGGTCGTCGGCTTCGCGCTGGAGACCGGCGACCCGATTCCCGCCGCGCGCGAGAAGCTGGTGCGCAAGCAGCTCGACTTGGTCGTGGCGAACGACGCCGCGGAGGCCGGCGCGGGTCCCGAGGTGGAGACGAACCGGGTGGCGCTCGTCACCAGGGACGGCGTGGAGCAGCTGGCCCTGATGTCGAAGGAGGCGGTCGCCGAGCAGGTGCTGGATCGAGTGGCGCTATTACTTTCCCGGCGTGGATGAGCGGCTGCGATACCTGGCGCAGCTCCTCGAGATGGGGGAGAGGGAGCTGGTGCTGGAGGAGACGCGCCGCGAGGGAGCTAGAGGTCCGGGCGCGACGGTAGTCGCCGTGCGGGATGTCCGACCCGAACAGCGCACGGATGCCGGCGTTCCGAAGGGGGCGAGCGCCGGGGAAGCCGGTCTCTCGGACCGCCCGGGGCCCCTGCCCC
>JACQVG010000057.1 GCA_016209905.1 Gemmatimonadota bacterium
GCCGTGATCGTCGCGCGCATCCACGACGACGGCCGGCTTGAGATCGAGGGGCGCGGTGGTGTCCGCGCCGGGGACGGGAACACCCACGACGGGTGCGCTGTCCGGCACCGCGCGCACGTCGAGCGTCGGCAGCGGCTCGGCGAGCGCTCCGCCTTGGCGGGCGGCGAGCGCAAGGTGCCAGCGCGCCGAACCGCGGACGACGAGCTCCCCGGCGAAGGACGAGCCCGACACCTCGAGCGGAACCTCTCCCGCCTGCGCCGCCAGCGTCGCGCCCGCGAGCGGCGCGCTGGCCGCTCCGCTCACGGCGAGCACCGTTCCGACGGGCACACCGACCGGCTCGGCATCTACAGGGAACGCTTCGTCGGGCCGCTCGAGGTAGACGGGGTAGCGGGCAGTCACGGCGAACGCGGTGAGAAACGCGGGCGTGGCGACGCCGACGCGGAGGGTGTCGGACACCACGTCGCCGGCGCTCGCGTATACGAACAGCGGGGCGCGGATGTCGCGCAGCCGGTGCGCGGCGCGACCGCCCTCGTCGGCATCGAGCGGTATGGACCGCCACGGCTCGCCCATGGCGCGCACGTGGAGGGTCGGACGCCGCGCGGCCCCTGCGCTCACCGTCACGACGACGTCCCCGCCGGGACTGACCATGCGGGCCGAGACCGCGATCTGGACGCGGGCGGCGGCCGCGGCGCGCCACGCCCGAAGCGGCGAGACGAGGCTGGCCGCGGCGTCTCCCGCCACGCGAAACGAGATCGCCGCCGCGAGGAGGGCCGCCGCGAGGAGGGCGCCGCGCGCCCGAAGCCTCCTGGCGAGCACCCCCGCGCTCCGCGGCACCCACCCGAGCCCGCCGCCCGGCGGAAGCCTCGCTTCCATCCGGCGCGCGGCGCTGCCGGCCAGGCCAGCCGAGGTGCCGGCCGGCGGCCCCTGCCCCACGTCCACCAGGCCGACGAAGGCGCCGCGCCGCAACGCCAGCTCGCGCTCGACCAGGGCCGCCGTCTCCCGCAGTCCGCCCCGAGCGCCGGCGCCGATCCGGCGCAGCGAGCGGGCCACGAGTGCCCCGGCGAGCCCTGCCGCCACCCACAGCGCCAGCGGGCCCCACGCCATCCAGCGGAACAGTCCCAGGCGAGCCGCGAGCGCCGCCCCCGCCGCCACCAGGGCGAATGCGGCGGCGGCGCCCAGGACGAGGGCCAGCGCGCCCCGGAGGCCCAACGTACGCCGCACGGCGGCCAAGTCGCGCAGCACGCCGCTCACGGCATCGTACCCACGGCGTACGCGAACAGGTTCACGCCCATCCGAATCGCCTGCTCCCTGACCGGCTCCGGATCCCCGTGCACATCGGGATCTTCCCACCCGTCGCCGAGGTCGGACTGGTACGAATAGTAGACCGCGAGCCGCAGGCCCAGAAAGATGCCGAGCCCCTGCGCGGGCAGGCCGTCGTGCTCATGGACCTTCGGAATCCCCCTGGGGAAGTCGTACACCGCATGGTACACCGGATGGGCCGGCGGGACCTCCGCGAGGGGCCGGTCGGGAAAGACCTTGGCGATCTCGCGACGGAAGGAGGCGTCCATTCCGTAGTTGTCGTCCGCGTGAAGGAAGGCGCCCCCCTCCAGGTGGCGCCGCAGCAACCGCACGTCCTCCGCCGAGAAGAGGACGTTGCCGTGGCCCGTCATATAGAGGTATGGGGTCGCCCAGAGGCTCGGGTCGGTGAGGCGGACCGTGCGCTCGCGATCTTGCGTCCAAAGGCTGGTCCGCTCCCGGATGGCGCGGAGGAGGTTCGGCAGGCTGGACGGGTTGGCGTACCAGTCGCCGCCGCCGTCGTAATGCAGGCGACCGATCGTGAGCGGCGCGCCGGCCGTCAGCGGCTGAGCAGTCGGTACGCGTCCTGGCGGGAGATTCCTAGCCGTCGGGCCAGCTCCTTGGCGATGACGCCCGGGGGACCGCTGCCGCGCAACTCGGCCACAAGGGCGTCGGGCTCGGGGGCGGCTTCGGCGCCGGACGCCGGCGGCGCTGCGGATGGGGCGCCGGCTGCTTGCCGGCCGCCGATGACGACCGTGACCTCGCCGCGCGGGGAATGTGCCTCGTAGTACGCGGCGAGCTCGGCCACGGTTCCACGCCGGATTTCCTCGTGCAGCTTGGTCAGCTCCCGGGCCACGGCGGCGGAGCGCTCCGGACCGCAGCGGGCCGCCAAGTCGCGCAGCAGCGCCACCGTCCGCCCCGGCGCCTCGTAGCAGACCGACGTCCACTGCTCGGCCGCGATGCGGTCGAGCAGCGCCGAGCGCGCCGTGCCGCGCTTGGGCAGGAAACCCAGAAACTGAAACCGATCCGCCGGGAATCCGGCCGCCGAGAGCGCCGCGAGTACCGCGCCCGGCCCGGGAATCGGGACCACCGGGATGCCGCGCCGGTGCGCGGATTCCGCGATGACCCCGCCGGGATCGGAAACCCCAGGGGTGCCCGCGTCCGTGACGTAGGCGACGTCGTCCCCGGCGGCCACGCGATCCAGGAGCCGCTGGATGTCCTCCGGTTTGCTGTGCGCGTGCACGCTCACCAGTTGCGCGGAGACGTCGTAGTGCGTGAGCAGCCGCTTGGTGCGTCGCGTGTCTTCGGCCGCGACGAGCGCGACCTTCCGCAACACCTCGACCCCCCGAAAAGAAAAATCCCCCAGGTGGCCGATGGGGGTGCCGACCATGAACAGGCGGCCCGGCGTCACCATTGGACGCGCCACGGGAGCCGCTCGAAGAACCCGACGGCGTTCAGCGCGAACCGGTGCTCGCGCGCGGCCTCAGCGAGAAGCCGGACCGCGATCTCGGGCCGGACGACGTCGAGCTCGCCGAGGAACTCGCGCGTCCACGCGGCGAGCCCGTCGGCGAGCGCCGGCGGCTCGGCGATGGGATCTGCGCTCTCCGCGCCGCGAGGCCCGCCCACGCTGCGCAGCACGTCGTGCGTCCCGACGAGCCGCATCCGCACCCGCTCGGCGCGCTGGATCCCGTCCCCCGGCAGCTCGCGCTCGGCCGACTCGGCCAGGTCCCAGACGAAGCGGCGGAACATCGCGACCATCGCCGGCGGCGCCTGCATCGGCAAGGCCTCGAGGCCGGGGTACGCCCTGGCCAACAGGACCGGCCGCGGCTCCGCCTCCGACGGGGCGAGCAGGCGCGTGACGCACGCCAGCGGCGCCTCGTCCGGCAGGCGATCGGCGAAGTGACCCGCCGCGAAGCGCCCCTCACGCACCCTGAGATAGTTCACGCGGCCGTTGGCGATGAGCTCCAGCAGGCCCGTCCAGCGGCGCTCGTACAGCGCCTTGAAGACCGACTCGGGCGTGGACGCGTCGAGACCGAGATCCAGCGGTGCCTGGGCGCAGGTGGCGTACATCGCCGCCAGCTGCTCGGCCGGCGCCGTGTGAAAGGCCATCTCGCCGCGCTCGGGCTCGGCGCGCGCATGCCGCATCGCCTCCGAGATGGAAGCCGGGAAACGGCCCACCGGCGTGAGCAGCGCCGCATTGACCAGCTCGCCGCCGAGGAAGAACAGCAGCGCCAGCTCGTCGGGCAGATAGATCGCCAGGTAGGCATCCTCCCTGCCGTCGCGATCACGCTTGCTGAAGGAGATGAGGTTGTCGAGGTGGACGTACGCCGCGCGGGTCCGCACCAGCCGCGCCTCGCTCCGCGGGAAGACCAAATCCCACAGGCGGACCGGGGTGGCGCTGAGGGTCGCGCTCGAAGCCCGCATCTAGAGGAGCTGGGTGATCTTCCCCACCAGGTGCGCCTTGGGCACCGCGCCGACCACCGTGTCCACAGGCCGTCCGCCCCTGAAGAACAGCAGCGTGGGGATGGAACGGACGTTGTAGCGCATCGCCGTCTGCTGGTTCGTGTCCACGTCCAGCTTCGCCACCTTGAGCCCTCGGTCTCCGTATTCAGCCGCCAGCTGCTCCAGGACGGGCGCGATGATTCGGCAGGGCCCACACCACTCCGCCCAGAAATCCACCACCGCCAGGCCGGAGTACTGCTCGACCTCGGCCTGGAAGGTGCCGTCGGTCACGGGTACCGGGTGCGACCCTGCCATGTCTGTCCGCTCCACGTTACAATGTTTGCGTGTCTTCGCCGGACCATCCGGGTGACGCGGGCGCGCGGATCGCGCACGTCGGCGTCGCCGTCCTGAATCTCGAGGAGGCGCTCGCCTTCTACCGCGACGTCCTCGGCCTCGAGCCCGAGGCGCCGCAGCTCGCCGACGGAGCGACGGCGGTCACGCTCCGGCTCGGCGACGCCGAGATCGAGCTGCTCGCGTCCTCCGACCCCCGGAGCCCGATCGCCAAGTTCATCGCCCGCCGCGGCCCGGGGATCCACCACATCTGCTACCGCGTCGCGGACCTCGGCGCCGCGATCGCGCGATGCCGCGCCAAGGGATTCCGCCTGATCAACGAGGCGCCGCGAGCCGGCGCGCACGGACGCCGCGTGGCCTTCGTCCACCCCCAGGCGACCGCCGGCATCCTGCTCGAGCTGACCGATTAGGGACCGGTGCGCCGAGTCGCTCTGGGGAACGCCGCGTCCAGCCCGATCTCAGCGACCAGCCACCCCCCCGCGCGCGTAGCCACGACCGTGAACGGCACCACGGACCGCCGCGTTCCACGGACCAGCTCGACCGAGAGGGTGCGGCGGTTCGGCGCCGTGGGCGACACCTCGGACCCCACGATCCGGTGCTCGTCGTTTCGCAGCAGCCGCTGCATGATGGTGAGCTGCCGCCGGCGCACGTCCGGCGGGTTCGGGCTCCACACCGTGCTGGGACCGCGCTCCGTGCCCCACAGCTCTCCCATCCGGGCGAAGTCGCCGGCCCTGACCGCAGCCAGGAACTGCTCGACCGCCGCCTCGGGAGCGCTCGGCGCGGGCGTCACGGTGACCACGGACCGCCCGCCGCAGGCCGCCACCACACCACACGTCAGGATGACCAGGTTTCGAGGCGAGAAAGTCACAGCGCTGATAGCTTAACCAGGCTGCAAGAGGCGAGCAAGCGTGCGGTTCTACGTCAACATTGATCACGTCGCCACCGTCCGGCAGGCGCGCCGAACGGACGAGCCGGATCCGGTGCGGGCGGCCGAGCTGGCGGAGTCGGCGGGGGCCGACGGGATCACGGTCCACCTCAGGGAGGACCGGCGCCACATTCAGGACCGCGACGTCGAGCTTCTCCGGCGGGCGGTCCGCACCGTGCTCAACCTCGAGCTGGCGGTCGCGGACGAGATCGTGGCGATCGCCCTGCGGCTCTCACCGCACCAGGCGACGTTGGTGCCCGAACGCCGCGAGGAAGTCACGACCGAGGGCGGCCTCGACTGCGTGCGGGGAAAAGAGCGCGTGGCCGCGGTCCTGGCGCGCCTCAAGGAAGCGGGGATCCGCACCAGCCTCTTCGTCACCCCCGATTCCGAGTCCCTCGCCGCCGCGGCGCTCCTCGGGCCCGACGCGGTGGAGCTGCACACCGGCCGCTACGCGCGGGAGTGGCGCGAGCGCCGCGACGCGCTCGCCGAGCTCGAGGCGGGCGGGCGCGCGGCCCGGGCGGCCGGCCTCGCGGTGCACGCCGGGCACGGGCTCACCTACGAAAACGTGGACGCCGTCGCGGCGATCCCGGAGATCGAGGAACTGAACATCGGACACAGCGTCGTGAGCCGTGCCGTGCTGGTGGGGATGGAGCGCGCCGTTCGCGAGATGCGCGAGCGAATTGACCGCGCCCGCGCCGGGGCCTAGGTTCGGGCCGGCGCGCGAGCGAGGGAGAACATGGATCGCACCTTGGAGACGCCGGTCGTCCCGATCGAAGCGCTCTTCTACTCCGACGAGGGACCGCACGTCGTCCGGCGGGGAACGGCCGGCGCCGGCGAGGTGTCGGGTCTCGCCACCGCCTACCTCACGCTCGAGCGGCTCATCGCGGAGCGGGGAGTTTCCGCGGGCTCGCTGGACGAGCTGTTCGCGGCTCGGGAGGAGACGCCCGTGGTCCCCGTCGAGTCGCTCGCCCCCGACGAGGAGCCGATCGTGGCGGTCGAGACGCTCCTGTACCGCGGCGAGCAGGCCCTGCGGCGGATCGTCGAGCTCAGGCCCGAACTGACCGCCGCGGCCGCCGCAGCCGGCGACGACGGCTCCCGCCTGACCGCCCTGCTGTTAGAGGTGCTCGATCTCGTCGAACTCGGCCTCGGCGCCGAGCGCTAGCC
>JACQVG010000063.1 GCA_016209905.1 Gemmatimonadota bacterium
GGCGGTCGAACCGGAGCTGCGTGAAGGGAATGCGAAACTCCGCGCTCCAGCCGGCGGCGTCGGTCGAGGTCCCGACCTCCCAGACCGGATCCCAGGATGCATCGGCGGACCACTGGGCATCGTTGAAGTAGTAGGCGTCCCGGATCGAGCCCCGCGGCGTCACCGCGAACTCGAAACACGTTCGGCGGTCGTGGTAGGAGTCCACGTACACCGCGATCTCGTCCGACTGGGACTTGGAATCGCGGCGCGCCAGTTCGGCGCGGATCGCGTGGGGCTCGGAATCGAAGGCGCGGACGCCCACGTAGAGGGCGTCTCCGCTGTAGAGCACTCGCACTTCGGTGCGTTCCGTCGCGGGGCTGCCGTCGGCGGGGACGCGCTGGGTGAAGCCGCCGCCGACCTCCGCCTGCAGCCAGGCGCTCTCCGTCAGCCGACCGTCGAGCTCGATCGCGCCGTCTCGCACGCGATCCACCCGCAGGCTACGACTCACCGACGCGGAATCTTGCTGGGCGGCGCGAGCCGGCACGCTCATGCAGCACCAAGCCACGAGAACGCCGACACAGGTTTCGGCGAGCACCGTGGTGTGCCGCGCAACCCCGGTTGACACGGCTAGTGCCGTTTCAACTTCGTGCGCCGAGCGCTCTCGTGGGTGAACGCGAAACTGGTCGCGATGCTCATTCGGCCTTTAGGGTGACGGTGCGCCAAGATACGGCGCGCGGCGCACAAGGGACAGCCCAAGCGGCCTCGGCGAGGTGTGCAACGGTCACTCGGCGCCTATATTCGGTTTTGTGATCGAGTCATCGCGCCGCCTAGATGAGTTCGAGGCCGCGTATCAGCGGACGGCGTTCGCCGATCTCACGTACGAGCAGGCGCTGGCGCGTTTCGCCGCGCTGTGGGCCGAGGCGCGCTCGCTCAACCCGGCGATCGGCGCCGATTGGTCCCTGGACCTCGCGCCGGACCTGGCCGTCGCCCGCGCCGTGAATGGGCTCCCTCCCCGCTCCTGACTTCGCGGCCTTCATCGCGCGTCTGGCGCAGGAACTCACGGCGCGGCGTCTTCCCTTCATGCTGATCGGCGGTCAGGCGGTGCTGCTGCACGGCCGGCCGCGGCTCACCGAAGACATCGACGTCACCCTCGGCGTGGACCCGAGCGGGCTGCCCCTCGTGCGCGAGGTATGTCGCGCGCTCCAGCTGGAGCCGTTACCCGACGAAGTGGAAAAATTCGTTCGCGAGACGTTCGTACTCCCGGCACGCCACGCCGAGACTGCGATCCGGGTGGACTTCGTCTTCTCCACCACACCGTACGAGAGGCAAGCGATCGAGCGGGCAGTGAAAGTTCCAGTCGCTGGCATCCCGGTGCCGTTTGCGACGGCGGAGGATCTGATCATCCACAAGCTGTTCGCGGGACGGGCGCAGGACTGGGAGGATACGCTGAGCGTGGTGCGGCGCAAGGGACACGAGCTCGACTGGGGCTACCTTGACCGGTGGGCGCGCGACTTCGCCGGTGTGGCGGGCCGGGAGGAGTTGCCGCAGCGGCTGGAGGCGCTGCGAGAGGAGGTCCGCAAAAAACGCTGAAGCAAATCCCCCGCACCGGGAGGGGGGCTTCCCCGGCTCCGGGAGTGCGCCGCGGAGGAATCGAACCTCCAACCTACTGATTAAGAGTCAGTTGCTCTGCCAATTGAGCTAGCGGCGCGCGGGGGGAAAACTTCGCCACGCCCAGCGCTTTGCGCAACGGGCGTGCGGAGCCCGACCGCGCCCGGACCACCCACCACTTGGCGCCCCGGCGCTGGCGCAGTACTTCTCATCGTCCCCTGCGAACGGCCGCGACGCCATGTACACCACCAAGCTCGGCCACGCGCACCTCAAGGTGCGGGACCTCGACCGCGCGATCGCCTTCTATCGCGAGGTGTTCCGCCTCGAGGTCACCGAAGTCGTGGCGGGCCGCTACGCCTTCCTCTCGGGTGGGCCGCTGCACCACGAGATCGCTCTGCAGGAGCTGGGCCCGGGAGCGCCGCAACCACCGCCGCACGCGACGGGCCTGTATCACGTCGCCTTCGAGGTGCCCGACAAGCGGTCCTTCGCACTCGCGTACCGGAAGCTCGCGGACGCCGGCGTGAGCGTCGCGGTGGTGGACCACCTCATCAGCTGGGCCATGTACTTCGCGGACCCCGACGGCAACGGCCTCGAGATCTACGCGGACACCCGCGCCGACGGCGCCGGCCGCGCGCGCTGGCACGGCGAGAACCGGCCCCTCGACGCCGCCATGCTGCGCGAGCTGGCGGATGCCCCGCTCACCGGGGCAGAATGAGGAGCCACAAGGCCGCGACCACCCCGGGACGCCGCCCCGGCGCCCTACCGCATTCCGGGCGCCCGCTGCACATTAGGGCCGCGGCGCTTCCTTCTCGCCGCTCCCATCGTTTTGCCGGAGCCGCGCGATGCCGGGTCGGCGTCGGACCGTGACGGGCTCTCCCCTTGCCTAGGCGCACCCGGTCCCCGGCGCGCGGCGGCGCCCGCCGGTCCGGCGGCGCGCGTCTGCGCAGCCTGACGGATCCCGAGACCTTGCGCCAGCTGGTCGGCAACCTCCGTGAGGGCGTCTACGTCACGGACCTCGATGGCCGCATCCTCGACGCCAACGCGGCGTTCCTCGAGATGTTCGGCGTGGCGTCGCTCGAGGAGATGAAGCGATACAACGCCTACGACCTGTTCGTGGACCCGGAGCAGCGCACCCGCCAGCTCGACGTGCTGATCCGCCAGGGGGCGGTGCGACAGTTCGAGATCCAGATCCGGCGCCCGGACGGCGAGATCCGCACCATGATGGACGCCAGCACCACCGTGCGCGACCCCGACTCCGACGAGGTCGTCTTCCACGGCATTCTGGTGGACATCACGGACCGCACCCGGTCGGAAGAGGAGCTCAGCCGTACGCTGTCGCTCCTCAGCGCCACGCTCGACTCCACCGCCGACGGCATCCTGGTCGTGGACGGCGACGGCCGGATCGCGACGTACAACCGGAGATTCGTGGAAATGTGGCGCATCCCGGACGAGATCGTGGCATCCCGCGATGACAGCCGTGCGCTGGCGTACGTGCTCGACCAGCTCCAGGATCCGGAAGGCTTCGTGCGCAAGGTGCGGGAGCTCTACGCGGCCCCCGAGGCGGAGAGCCACGACGAGCTGCTGTTCAAGGACGGGCGGGTCTTCGAGCGCTACTCGATGCCGCAGCGGATCGGCGGGCGCAGCGTGGGGCGGGTGTGGAGCTTCCGCGACGTCACGAAGCGGAAGGCGGCCGAGCAGCAACTGGTGCACGGCGCCTATCACGACGCGCTGACCAACCTGCCCAACCGATCGTTGTTCACCGACCTCCTCTCCCGCTCGATCGGGCGGGCGCAGCGGCGCGAGAGCTACGCCTACGCCGTCCTCTTCCTCGACATTGACCGGTTCAAGGTCGTGAACGACAGCCTCGGCCACCTGGTCGGCGACCAGCTCCTGGTCGCGATGGCGCGCCGACTCGAGCGCTGCGTGCGACCCGGCGACACGGTGGCCCGTCTGGGCGGCGACGAGTTTACGATCCTGCTCGACGACATTGACGCCGTGAGTGATGCGACGCGGATCGCCGACCGCATCCGGCGGGAGCTGCGGGTCCCCTTCAGCCTCGGCGGCCAGGAGGTCTTCTCCAGCGCCAGCATCGGCATCGCGCTTTCGGCGACGGGCTACGAGCGGCCGGACGACCTGCTGCGCGACGCCGACCTCGCGATGTACCGCGCCAAGGCGCTCGGCAAGGGGCGCTACGAGGTCTTCGACACGGAGATGCACGCCCGGGCCGTGGCGCTGCTCCAGCTCGAGACCGATCTCCGGCGCGCGGTCGAGCGCGACGAGTTCTGCGTCTTCTACCAGCCCGTCGTCTCGCTCCGGACCGGCCGGCCGATCGGCTTCGAGGCGCTCGCCCGGTGGCAGCACCCGCAGCGCGGGCTCGTCCTGCCGGATGAATTCATTCCGGTCGCCGAAGAGACGGGGCTGATCGTCCCGATCGACCGCCGGGTGCTGCGCGAAGCCTGCCGCCAGCTCGGCGAATGGCAGGCGGGGTTCGCCACAGAGCCGCCGCTCACGATGAGCGTGAACCTGTCCGCCAAGCAGCTCCTCCAGCCCGACCTCGTGGACCAGATCGCCCGGTGCCTCGACGCGACCGGGCTGGCGCCGGAGCGACTGCGGCTCGAGGTCACCGAGAGCGCGATCATTGACCATGCCGAGCCGGCGCTGGCGATGCTGGGCCGGTTGCGCGCCCTCGGCGTCAGGCTCGATCTCGACGACTTCGGCACCGGGTACTGCTCGCTGAGCTACTTGCACCGCTTCGACATGGACACCCTCAAGATTGACCGCTCGTTCGTGAGCAACATCGGCGACCGGGGCCAGAACTCGGAGATCGTGCGCACGATCGTGAGCCTGGCCCGCAATCTCGAGATGGCGGTGATCGCCGAAGGAGTCGAGACGGCCGAGCAGCTGGCGCTCGTCAGGTCGCTCGACTGCGAGCAGATGCAGGGCTTTCTGTTCGCCGAGCCGCTCCCGGCGGGGGCCGCGGCCGCGATGATCACCGCCAAGGCGCGGTGGTGAGCCGGTGGGTCTCTTCGGCGGGCGGCCGGCCGAGCGCGAGCGGTACGACGCGCCACCGCTTCCGGACTGGGCGAAGACGCTCCAGCGCCGGCTGAAGCAGGGCGGAACCAACTTCTTCATCATCCACGGGCCGGGCGTCCGGGACGTCCACCCCGTCGGCGCGCGGCGCTACGGGGCGATGCGCGAGTTCCTCGCCGAGGGGCTGTTCCGGGACCGCCTGGCGGTCATCACCTACGACCGCGGCGCCGGCATCCGGTTCGCCGACCGGCACGTGGAGGAGGACTTCAAGACCCTGCTCCGGGCGTATGACAAGCAGAACGGCACGACCCTCGCCCAGAGCCAGCCGCGCGATCCCGACCGCGCGCTCCAGCTGATCGAGAGCTACCTGCGCCACCAGCTCACCGAGAACCGCCGCTTCTCCGCCTGCGTGATCGTGGACTACGGCGAGACCGTGGCGCCGATCGGCGAGCCGGGCCAGCTCTCGGTCGAGGACCGCGGCTCGATCGTCACTCTGAGGCGGTGGGCGAGCGACCCGCTCTTCCTGCGCCGCGAGGTGACCTTCTGCCTCATCGCGGAGAGCACGGGCTCGCTCAATCCGCCGCTGGTCGCGGACGCCAGGACGACGCTGATCGACGTCCCGGTGCCCGACGAGGCGGAGCGGTACGCCTACCTCACCGGTCGCGGCGGCACGCCGGACACCTTCGCGCGGATCGATGCCCGGCGGGCGGCGGTGCTCACCGCCGGGCTCAACCGCCTGCACCTCGAGAGCCTGCTCGCGGAAGCCGAGGCGGGCGGCGCGGCCCTCGATCCCGACGCGCTGACGCGGGAGAAGAAACGGCTCATCGAGGAATCGAGCGGCGGGCTGCTCGAGTTCATCACCAGCGACGCGGGGCTCGACGCCGTGGCCGGCCACGACGGGGCGAAGGCGCTGCTGCGGGAGACGGCGGCGGCGCTGCGGCAGGGCCGGCTCGACGTGGTGCCGATGGGGTTCCTGATCTGCGGGCCCGTCGGCACGGGCAAGAGCTTCATCGTGCGCTGCTTCGCCGCCGAGATCGGCGTGCCGGTGGTGGAGCTCATGAACTTCCGCTCGATGTGGCAGGGGCAGACGGAGGCGAACATGGAGCGGATCCTCGGCATCCTGGACGCGCTCGGACCGGTGGCGGTGGTGATTGACGAGGCCGACGCCGCGCTCGGGAGCCGCGACGTGAGCGGGCATGACTCCGGGGTCTCGGAGCGTGTCTTCGCGTCGCTCGCCGCGTTCATGGGAGACACGCGGCGGCGCGGGCGGGTGGTGTGGTTCCTGATGACGAGCCGGCCCGACCTGGTGCCGGTGGACCTCAAGCGCCAGGGACGCGCCGAGGAGCACATCGCGCTCTTCCCGCCGACGACGCCCGAGGAGCGGGCGGTGGTCTTCGAGGCGTTGCGCCGGCGGCTCAAGATCACGCTCGAGCGCGACGTGCAGCCGGCGGTGCTGCTCGCGCAGGCTCCCCCGATGTCGGCCGCGGACATCGAGTCGGTCCTGGTGCGGGCCAGCCGGCGGATGGCGGCGGCCGGGCAGCCGGCCCTCGGCGCGGCCCTGCTCGGCGAGCTGATCCGCGACTTTCAGCCGCCCGCCTATCCGCTCGAAATCGAGTACCAGCGGCTGATCGCGGCCCTGGAGTGCACGTCGCGCGCCCTGCTGCCGCCGGACCTCGCGGCCATGCCGAACGACGCCGTCGCCGCCCGGCTGGCGGAGCTGCGCGCGACGCTCGGCCGGTAGTGGACCAACGCGGGACACGAGCCGGGAACCCGCCCGGACGCGGCCAGAAGCAACGCTGGCGGATCGGGGCGCCCTCCCGCAGATTCGGCTGATGAGCCGTCCCGCGCCGGCGACGCCGCGCCCGCCCGCGCAGGCTTCCCTGTGGAAGCGCGACCTCGAGTTCCCGACGCTGGCGCGCGCGTGGAATGAGTTCGACGTCGCCCGTCACAAGTCCGAGCTGTACCGCATGTGGTACGCCGGACAACACGCCGGCCTGCCCCATCACACCGCGCTTTTGACCGCGGGCGATTTCAAGCGGTCCAGGCCGGTGCAGCGCCTGAGAAGCCTGCTTCTTGCGGGCACCAAGCGGCGGGTGTCGCTGGCCTCCATCATCAGGGCGCAGCCCAAGCTCTTCCTCCCCTTCGAGGCGGCGCTCCTCGAGCTTGGCGAGGAGTCGGGCAACCTCGAGGAATGCCTCCGGCTGCTCGCCGACTACTTCGCCGCCGAGCACCGGATGATCCTCTGGATCAAGCGGAAGATGAGCTACCCGATGTTCAACCTGATCGCGGCGACCTTCATCCTGCCGTTCCCGCTCCTCTTTTTCGGCCATACGGGGCAGTACCTCCTCGCCGTTGCCGGCGGGCTCACGCTCTGCTTCAGCCTCGGCGGGTCGCTCCTGCTGGCCGCCGCCCGCTGGTACGGCCGGCGGACCAAGTTCGTCCTGGGCCGGCTGTGCCGCGCGCTGGCCCTGGGTGTCGAGGCCGGCTTGTCGCTGGACCGGGTGGTGGACCTGGCGGTGAAGGCGGCGGCCAGCCCGCGCCTCGCAGCGCACGTGGCGCGCATCCCGCGCGATGTCCGCGGCGGCCAGCCCCTGGCCAAAACGCTGGCGGGGGCGGGCCTCGTGCCGCAGCAGATGCTCGCGGCGCTCGAGGTGGCCGACACGACGGGAAACTACAGCGACACGCTCAAGCGGCTGGCCGATCTGTACGACGGCGGGTACGGAAGATGACAGGGAGCAGGGAGCAGGCGGCAGGGAGCAGGGGGACGGGGGTCGCGACGCGGAGGTGGAGTAGCCCCAAGGGGAATCGAACCCCTGTTCCCACCTTGAAAGGGTGGTGTCCTGGCCGTTAGACGATGGGGCCGCGCCAGTAGCGGTAACGGGATTCGAACCCGTGTTTTGGCCTTGAGAGGGCCACGTCCTAGTCCCCTAGACGATACCGCCATACTGAAAGTGGGCAGAGTTGCAGGGTTGCAGAGTTGCAGGCAGCCGCCAGATGGCGGTTCAAAAGGCGGCAGCGCGCACCCTCCCACCTGACTCCTGACACCTGATCCCTGTCTGCAACCCTGCAACTCGGCAACTCTGCAACTCTGTCTTTGTACAGGCCCGGAGGGAATCGAACCCCCAACCCCCGGTTTTGGAGACCGGTGCTCTACCAATTGAGCTACGGACCTAGGTCTGGCCGTGCACCAACCAGGGGTGGCTGACGGGAATCGAACCCGCAACCTCCGGAGCCACAGTCCGGCGCTCTGACCGATTGAGCTACAGCCACCACGGCTCCCGCCCGGTTGCCGAGAGCCACGAAAGCTACATGGCGCTCCCGGGCCGCTCAACCCCAGAACCCCTCGAGCAGCGAGACCGTCCGGGGGTCGGACCGGATCGGGGAGCCGTCGAGGCTTCCCACCTCCATGACGCCGCGGACCGCGTTGACCAGGAATGGCGCGGCGTCCTGGAGGGCCGCCGGCGCGAACCTCCCTTCGGCGTGGGCGAACTGGGCCTTCCGCGCGAGGGCGATCACGCGGGCCCGCCCGATGCCCGGGAGGATCCCGAGGCCGAGGTCGGGCGTGCACAGCAGCTCGTCGCTCCAGAAGAAGAGCGAGGTGAAGGAGCCCTCAGCCAGATACCCGTCGGCCGTCAGCAGCATCCCCTCGTCCGCGCCGCGCCGCTCGGCTTCGGCGCGCGCCTCATCGAAGGGCGAGCGATCCGTGCTCTTGATCGGATAGGCGCGATGGCGGACCGTCGCGGTGACGAGGCGCAGAGCGCCCAAGGGCGGCACGGCCCGCGTCTCGATCTTCTCGCCGCTGGCGTCGATCGTCACTCGCAGCACGCCCTCACCGACGTGAGCCAGCGAGCGTAGCCGGTGCTCGAGACCCGGCGGCGCGCTCTCGAGACCCAGGCGCCAAAGACCGGCGCCGAGCCGGGCAAGGTGTTCGGCCAGGAACGGGATGCGCCCGTCGCGGATGCGCAGCGTTTCGAAAAGACCAATACTCACTCCTCGAGTCCCATGGCCAGACGCAGGGCCGCGGCTTTGCGCAGCGATTCCTTCCACTCGCGCGCCGGATCCGAATCAGCCACGATGCCGGCCCCGGCCTGGATCACCGCTTCCCCGTCGCGCACCACGGCGGAGCGGATGACGATATTCCACTGTGCCGCGTCCGGTGCGGTCCAGCCGAGCGCGCCGGTATAGAAGCCGCGCGCCACCGGCTCGAGCTCGGCGATGATCTCCATGGCGCGGATCTTGGGCGTGCCGGTGATCGTGCCGCCGGGGAACAGCGCGCGGAAAACATCGAACGGCGTCGCGCCGGGCACCAGCGCGGCGCGGACGTCGCTCACCAGGTGCATCACGTGAGAGTACTCCTCGAC
>JACQVG010000067.1 GCA_016209905.1 Gemmatimonadota bacterium
CAACTGAGCTATTCCCGCTGGTGGAGGCGAGGGGGATCGAACCCCTGACCTCGTGAATGCCATTCACGCGCTCTCCCAACTGAGCTACGCCCCCAGGCCGTGCCGAACGGAAACGGGGGGCTTCCGCTGGCAGCCCGGAAACGTATTTTGGGGCCCGCGGGGAGTCAATCGGGCCCCGCTCCGAACTTCGGCCCCGCTGGCGGGTATGAGCCCCCGAGGTCAGCGCGCCCCACGGCGCCGGACGACCGGCGCCCTGCTTATAAGGAAAGCAATGACAGAGCCGACAACCGTTCGCAAGCGCCGTCGCCCGAGCAAGCCCCTGCTGCCGCTCGGACCCGGTGAGGCGGATCGGGATATCCTCGATCAGTACCTCTACGAAGTCTCGGTCACGCCCCTCCTCAAGCCGCACGAGGAGATCGAGCTCGCCAAGAAGGTCCGCGCCGGCGACCACGACGCCATGCAGGAGCTGGTGCGCCGCAACCTGCGGTTCGTCATCTCGGTGGCGAAGAAGTATCAGAACCGCGGCCTGCCGCTCACCGACCTCATCGGCGAGGGCAACGTCGGGCTCATGACCGCGGCGCGGAAGTTCGATCCCGACCAGGGGGTGAAGTTCATCTCCTACGCGGTGTGGTGGATCCGCCAGGCGATTCTCGCCTCGCTCGCCCGGCAGGGCCGCACCGTCCGCGTGCCGCTGAACCGCACCGCCGACCTGTCGAAGATCGTGCGCACCGCGGAGGCACTGCGGCAGTCGCTCCGTCGCGAGCCCACGCCCGAGGAGGTGGCCCGGGCCACGGGGCTCTCGCTGGAGGTCGTGCAGTCGCTCGCGGCCCTGAACAGCGGCGAGGTGCGTCTCGACGCGCCGCTCGATCCCGACGGCGACCGCTCGCTGATCGAGCGCTTCGTCTCGGACGACGCGCCCGGCACGGAGGATCGGGCCATGGAGCGCTTCCTCGCCCAGGAGATCGAGACCGCCCTGGGCACGCTGCCGCCCCGGGACGCCAAGGTGCTGCGCCTCTATTTCGGCCTGGACGGAGGCCGGGAGCACACGCTCGAGGAGATCGGCGGGATGCTCGGTGTCACGCGCGAGCGGATCCGCCAACTGCGCGACCGCGCCCTGAAGCGCCTCCGCGAGGGGCAGGTCGGCAAGGCGCTGGCGAGCTTCGCGGCGTAGTCAGGCGGTCAGGCGGACGGACGGTCAGTAAATGCTGGCCGCCGTTCGCTTTTCTGACCGCCCGACCGCCGGACCGTCCGTGCGCCTCGTCCCACCGCCCTACCGCCTGACCGCCTTTCCGCCGTATCTTGGCCCCGTGCTAGCGGTTATCGGCCGGCAGGCGGTCGGCACGGTCGCGGGGTTCGGGCTGCTCGGACACTTTCTCGCCGACACCGTCCGGGCCGTGCCGGACCTGCGCACCTGGGGGCGCATGGTCGTCCAGCAGATGCGGCGGCTGGGAGTGGATTCCCTGCCCATCGCGCTGTTCATCTCCGCGTTCACCGGCATCGTTCTCGCCCTTCTCGCCTCGTACGTTTTCACCGGCGCGGTGCCGATGTATCTGGTCGGCACCCTCGTCGGCAAGACGATCATCATGGAGCTCGGCCCCGTGCTCACCGGGCTCGCGCTCGCCGGCCGCGTGGGCGCGAACATCGCCGCCGAGCTGGGGACGATGCGCGTCACCGAGCAGGTGGACGCCCTGGAGACGCTGGCGTACAACCCGCACGCCTACTTGGTCATCCCGCGCGTCCTGGCGGGCACGGTGATGTTCCCCGTCATCGTCGCCTTCGCCATGGCGATGGGCCTGTTCACGGGGTGGCTGTCGGCCACGACGCTGCTGCCGGTCACCAACGCGGAATTCATGCGGGGCCTGCGGCTGTTCTACGACCCGTTCGACATCCAGTTCGGCCTGATCAAGTCCGCGTCGTTCGGGTTCGTGATCACGCTCATCGGCTGCTTTCTCGGGCTCGCCACGCGCGGCGGCGCCGAGGGCGTGGGGAGCGCGACGACCCGCACCGTCGTGTACAGCGCGGAGATGATCCTGGTGCTGGACGCGTTCTGGGCGGTGACGCTCCTGCGGCACCCGTGATCCTGTTCGAGGACCTCCACAAGGCGTTCGGCCCCAAGCGCGTCCTCGACGGCTTCACGCTCGCGGTGCGCGATGGCGAGACGATGGTCGTCATCGGCTATTCGGGCACGGGCAAGAGCGTCGCGATCAAGCACGTGGTCGGCCTGCTCGAGCCGGACGCCGGGCGGGTGGCCGTGGACGGGCAGGTCGTCTCCGAGCTGGACCGCGCGCAGCTCACCGGGTTGCGCTCTCGGATCGGCTTCGTGTTCCAGTTCGCCGCGCTGTTCGACTCGATGACGATCTTCGACAACGTCGCCTTCGGCCTCCGGCGCCGGCGCGACCTAGCCGAATCGGAGATCGAGGACCGCGTACGCGAGGCGCTCGCCCTGGTGGATTTGGCGGGCACGGAGGCAGGGATGCCCTCGGAGTTGTCGGGTGGCATGCGCAAGCGGGTGGGGCTCGCTCGAGCGATCGCCGTGCGGCCGACGTACATGCTCTACGACGAGCCGACGACCGGGCTCGACCCCGTGACCTCGGCGGTCATTGACGAGCTCATGATCCGCACCCGGGAGGCGCTCGGCGTGACCAGCATCGTCATCACGCACGACATGCGCTCCGCCTACAGCGTGGGGGACCGCATCGCGATGCTCTACCAGGGACGGATCCGGCAGGTGGGAACCGTCGCCGAGATCCGTGACACGGCCGATCCGGTGGTCAAGAGCTTCATCGAGGGCCGGCCCGATCGGAGCGCCTCGGAGGCCGCGACGACGCTCAGCGCGGAGGAGGGGATCGCCGTGGAGGGGGCCCAGGGATGAAACGCGCCAACGAGGTCCTGGTGGGCGTCGTCGTGCTGGTGGCCGTCGCCCTCGTCGTCGTCGGCTCCCTCTGGATCAGCCAGCAGCGCTTCGGCGGCGTGCTGCTGCAAGAAGCCCGCTTCCGCACCATCGGGGGCCTGCAGGTCGGCGACCCGATGCTCCTGCGCGGGGTCCGGATCGGGCGCGTGGAAGCCGTCAGTCTCGGCACCGGCAACTGGGTCAACGTGGAGCTGCGGATAGCGGGAGAGCCCCCGGAGCTGCCGGAGCGGCCGGTGGCCATCATCTTCTCCGCCACGCTGTTCGGCGATTGGAGCGTGCAGATCCTGTCGCAAGACGCGCTGCCCGACGACCCCGAGGTGAACCGCCAGGTCCTCGAGGCGGTACGCGCCGGGCCCGACCGGTGGCCCGGGGCCACGCTGCCCGACGTCGGCCAGCTGACGGCGCAGGCCGGCCGCATCGCCGGGGACATCGCCGTGATCTCGGGCCGGGTCCAGGACGCCTTTGACGCCACCTCGGCGCGGCGGCTTCGCAGCGCGTTCCTCGACTTCTCGCAGCTGTCCCGCTCGCTGGCGACCATCGCCGCCCAGCAGCAGGCCACCCTGGGCCGGATCGGCGGCAACCTCGACACCGGCACGGCCAGCCTGGCGCGCAGCGCCGCCGCGATCGAGCGCGCGGCCAGCCGCGCCGACTCGGCCTCCGACCGGACCCAGCTCCAGAGCATCCTCAGCAACACCGACACGATGGCGCGCGAGCTGCGGCGAGCCGCGACCGACCTCCGGGGCATCACCGGCGCGGCCTCCGCGCAGCAGGAGGCGATCGCGCGCATCATCGCCCGCAGCGACTCCATCTTCGCGCGCGTGCAGGCCGGCGAGGGGACGCTGGGGCGCCTGACCCGGGACACCACCCTTTATCACGAATCGATCGAGGCGGTCCGCTCGCTCCGCGATCTGCTCCTGGACATCCGGCAGAACCCGCGACGGTACTTCCAGTTCTCCGTGTTCTGATGGCCAGCGCGGCCCGGCCGGTGGAGGAAACCTCGGCGGGCGGCGTCGTGTTCCGCCGCACCGGCTCGGGCATCGTCGTGCTCCTCATTCGCGACTCCTACCGCAACTGGGGTTTTCCCAAGGGCCACGTCGAGGACGGGGAGGACGCGGCGGCGGCGGCCGCTCGGGAGGTGGGAGAGGAAACCGGCCTCTCCGGCCTGATCCTCCACGGCAGCGTCCAGGCCATAGACTGGTTCTTCCGGTTCCGGGGCCGCCTCATTCACAAGACGTGCACCTTCTTCTTGTTCGAGAGCCCGGGCGGTGACGCGTGTCCGCAGGTGACGGAGGGGATCACCGCGTGCCGGTGGCTGTCGGTGGACGACGCACTCCGCACCCTTTCCGACGCCAACGCGCGCGAGGTGCTGCGTGCGGCGGGCGCCATGGTCGCAGAGCTCGCCGGCCCGTGAGCCCCCCCATCATCCCCACGCTGCTCAAGAGCCGGGGCGCCCGGGCGGCGCTGCGCCGAGCCATACCGCGCGGCCGCGCGCGTCTGGTGGCCTGCCGCACCGGGGCCCAGTTGGAGCGCGCCGTGGCGGGCGCGCTGGCCGACGCCGTGGTGGTGGACGGCCGGCTCCGCGGCGCCCGCGAGACCCTGACCCGCTGCCTCACGGCCTACCCCGGCGTCCCGAGATTCGTCTACTCCACCTTTCGGCCGGAGGACGCGGAGCTCATCGCGGTCTGTGTCGGGGACGCGGGCGCCAACGCGATCGTGGAGGGTGTCGAGGACGCCGTGGTCGCTGAATTGGTCGTGCCCCGCACGGCCAGCGCCGTTCGCTTGGCGCGCCTGGAAGGCGCGCCGCGCATCCTGCGTCTCCTGGAGCCCTTGCAGGAGCGCGCCTGGAGCGAGGTGATGCGCCGCGTCGGCGGCCCGCTCCGCACCACCGACATCGCGAGGGCGCTCAAGGTCTCGCGGGAACACCTGTCGAGGCAGTTCGGGGCGGGGGGCGCCCCGAATCTCAAGCGGGTCATTGATCTGGCGAAGGCGATCACGGCGGCGGACCTGCTCGCCAACCCCGGCTACTCCGTCGTGGGAGTGGCTCGCATTCTCGGCTTCGCCTCGGCGAGCCACCTTTCGGGCGCGGCGCGGCGCGTGGCCGGGGTGACGGCCCGGGACCTGGTGGACCTCGGGCCGCGAGGCGTGCTCGCGGCCTTCCTCCGCGGGAGGACCCGCAGCCGCCAGTGAGCACCGCGGCCGACGGTTTTGCTTGCCCAGGGCTTCGGGGGCTGATTACCTTGACGAGTTTCTCCGCGCGACCATTCACCCTTCATTCCCTTGCCGCGTCATGCCCGACAACACCGCCGTGCGCCCTGGTGAACTGAAAGACGTCCTCCTGCGCGAGATCGAGGCCGCGGACCTCTCGGCCATCGATCTGGAGGAAGTGGGGACCGTGCTCGAGGTGAAGGACGGTGTGGCCCGCGTCTACGGGCTCACCGCCGCGCTCGCGGGCGAGATGCTCGAGTTCCGGTCCTCGGCCACCGGGGAGCCGATCACCGGCCTCGCGCTCAACCTCGAGGAGGACAACATCGGCGCCGTCATCCTCGGCAACTTCCTGGAGCTCAAGGAAGGCGACGAGGTGCGCCGGACCGCGCGCGTCTTCGAGGTGCCGGTCGGCCGAGGGTTGGTGGGCCGCGTGGTGGACCCGCTGGGCCGCCCCCTCGACGGGCGGGGACCCGTGGCGGCGGAAACGACGCGCAAGGTCGAGATGATCGCCCCCGGCATCGTCGTTAGGCAACCGGTGAAAGAGCCGCTCCAGACCGGAATCAAGGCCATCGACTCGATGATCCCGATCGGACGCGGCCAGCGCGAGCTCATCATCGGCGACCGCGGTACGGGCAAGACGGCCATCGCGATCGACACCATCATCAACCAGCAGGGCGGCGACGTCATCTGCGTGTACGTCGCCATCGGACAAAAGATGTCCACCGTGGCGTCCGTCGTCGAGCGCCTGAAGCACGCAGGCGCGATGGACTTCACGATCGTGGTGGTAGCCTCGGCCTCGGATCCCGCTCCCCTGCAATACATCGCCCCGTACTCCGGCTGCACCATGGCCGAGCACTTCATGTACGAGGAGGGGGGAGCGACGCTCTGCGTCTACGACGACCTGTCCAAGCAGGCGGCGGCCTACCGCCAGCTCTCGCTGGTGCTGCGGCGCCCGCCGGGTCGCGAAGCCTTTCCCGGCGACGTCTTCTACCTGCACTCCCGGCTCCTGGAGCGCGCGGCGAAGATCTCGGACGACCCGGTCCTCATCAAGGTGGACCCCCGGATCAAGAAGCCCAGCGGCTCGCTGACGGCGCTGCCGATCATCGAGACCCAGGCGGGCGACATCGCCGCGTACATCCCGACCAACGTCATCTCGATCACCGACGGCCAGATCTTCCTGGTGACCGACCTGTTCTACTCCAACGTGCGTCCCGCCATCAACGCCGGGATTTCGGTGTCGCGGGTGGGTGGCAACGCGCAGATCAAGGCGATGAAACAGGTGGCCGGCCGGCTGC
>JACQVG010000068.1 GCA_016209905.1 Gemmatimonadota bacterium
CACGCACGCCGCACGCGTTCTGGACGCTCTCACCGTCGACCGACCGCGTGCTGGTCGCGTGGGCGGGCGGCCCGCGCGCTCGGGCCCTGCCGCAGCGGGAGGAAGAGCTGGTCGCGCGCACGCTGGACGTGCTGGTCGATGCGGCGGGCGTGCGGCGCGACGCGCTCGAGGCGTCGCTCAGCGCCGTCTTCTGGCACGACTGGCTCCGTGACCCCTGGGCACGCGGCGCGTACGCCTACGTGGCCGTCGGTGGCGACACGGCGCCGGAGTCGCTCGCCCAGCCCGTGCAGTCCACGCTGTTCCTCGCCGGCGAGGCGACCTCCGCGGAGTCGATGGGAACGGTCGAAGGCGCGCCGGCGAGCGGGTTCCGGGCGGCCGCGGCCGTCCGGGATGCCCTGGGCCGGGCCGGCGGCTCATGACACGCGAAGCCGCTCAGAGCAGCCGTGGGTCGAAGGCGAAGTCGCGTGTGGATACGGTGCGAACCTCGGCCGTGCGCGGGTGCTGCGGATTCAGCAGCAGGTTGGATTCTTCGGGCACAACCGCGGAAGGAACGCGCAGGACGAGCGATTCGCGACGGGCCGCCCACCGGTCGCCGATCTCGATACAGGCAGCGTGATCCGGCACGCGATTCCAGTCCTTGGGAAGAGCCGCGGCCGAGACCTCCTCGACCGACGCGTCATCCGGCACTTCGACGGCCATCGCGATCAGGTCGTCCGGCACGTCCTCGATATCCACGTGGACCAGGTACTCGAGTGCGGCGAGGGAGAGTGATGCCGATGTGTAGACAACGGCGAGCCCTTCCGAATTCCACCGCCCGCCGGCCGCCCGGGCGCCCTCGTCGTCCAGGCCCCGGTAGCGGCGCCGCGTGATGCGCCAGACGCGCAATGTTTCGTCTCAGCTATGCACGCCGTATTCGATGCGCGTCAGCACACGTTCGACCATGCGCGCGCCCATGTCGTTTTCCAGCAACTCGATCGGCCGGCGGCCCCCAAGAGCGCGATTCGGCTTCCGCAGCCAGCGGGCCGCCTTCGCGCGCTCCCCCAACGCCTCTTCCGCACGCGTCGTCACGCGCACGACCCGCGCGAGCCGGTCCGACTGCTCCGGCGTCAGCGGCTGCCCCCGCTCGCGACGATGCGCCAGCGTCCGGCGTGGCAAGACCAGCTCGTAGACCTCGGCCGGTTCGAGCAGCCCTGCCTCCACTACTTCGTCGACCGCCCGCGTGGGCAGCCCCCTGCGAATCGCCTCCGCCAGCTCCAGCTCCGAGCGCACCGGTTTCTTGAAGACCTTTCGCCCGCCCAGCTTCTCGGCCACGCCCTGCGTCGTCATTCCGCCTCCTGGCAACATTGCACATCAAATATGTGCAAATGGCACGCCCCGGGCAAGACGCGGATGGGCGTCGCCATTTGAATCTGGCCTAGAACGTTAAATAGCGCCGCGACAGGCCGGTCAACCGGTTCTGGCCAGCTCGACGAAGCGGCAGAACGGGTTCGCCAGTCGCATCTGCTCGGGCGTCCGGCAATCCGGGGTGAAAAGGGCCCGGCTGGCCACGACCACCGCGACGCACTTTGCCCGGGACGTCGCCACGTTGAGCCGGTTGGGGCTGTAGAGGAAGGACATGCCGCGCGGCGCATCGGCGGGAGTCGACGTCGCCAAGGAATAGATGACGATCGCCGCCTCCTGCCCCTGGAACTTGTCGACCGTGCCCACGCGCGCGCCGGGCAAACGTGCGCCCAGGGCGGAGACCTGCGCATTGTACGGTGCAATGATCAGGATGTCCTCGAGCCGGAGCGGCTTCGTCTCGCCGTTCCGGTCCACCCACGTGTAACCGCCCCCGACCACCCGCTGCACCAGCCCGGCGACAGGTTCGACCTCTTCGGCTGATTCGTTCTGGTTGCCGACGTGCTCCACCGCCAGTAGCCGGAGCCCGGTCCCGTGCACCGGCGCGACCGCGCGCACCTCCTGGCGCTCGAGTCCTGCCCGAGACTGGAGCCGCCCCTCGTAAAACATCTCTGAAGTGAACGCGGTCAGCTCTGGGTGCAGCCGCCACGTCTCGCCCAGAAAGATGCCGCGGTCCTCCGGGATCGTGGCCGCTCCGCCGAGCAGGTGATCCAGCGCCGACACGTCCGACCCCGGCGGGTGTACGCCCTGCTGCGGCTGCTCGAGCTGCCGCGGGTCGCCGACGAGCACGAGGTTCTTCGCGGCGGGCGCGACCGCGATCGCGTTAGCCAGCGAGAATTGCCCGGCCTCGTCCACGAACAGCACGTCCACGGAGCCGACCATATCCTCGCGGCTCCAAAGCCACGCCGTTCCCGCGGCGAGCAGGACCTCGCCGTTCGCGAGCGCCGCGCGCACTTCCTCGTTCTTCTTCGTCGCGGCGATCTGCTCGAGGCCGCACTCCTGGTCCTCCTCCGCCTTCTGGATTCCCTTCACGCCGTAACCGGCTTCGTTCGCCGCCTCGCAGACCTCCTCGAGCAGCTTCGAGATCACCTTGTGGCTCGTGGCCGTGATCCCCACGCGCCGGCCAGCCCGCAGCTCGCTCACGATCGTGCGCGCAGCGGTGTACGTCTTGCCGGCGCCCGGCGGCCCCTGGATCGGCAGCACGGAGCCGTCGAGCGTGGCGACGAGCCGGATTGCCGCGTCCAGCGCTGCCTCGCCCGGTCGGACCAGACCCTCCCCTGGTGCCTGGCCCGCCCGCGGTGTATTGCGCAGGAGCAGGTCGACGGCGGAGCGATACGGATTCGCGGCGCCGAGCCCGTGCTCGGCGACAGCGTAGCCGACGCGCAGCACGCCGTCGCGGAGCGTCTCGTCGCCCACGTTCTCGTCCGGGATCAAGGCGCGCGGGTGCGACGCCCTGCTGTCCCGACCCCGCTTGAGCTCGAGGACGCATTCCATGTCGTCGATCCGAAGGATCGCGCCGACCGACTTCTCCGTGGCCGGATCGATGGCCCTGTCGCCGCTGTCGAAACCGTGCTCCTGGGGCGGGAAGCGGTACCGATGGATGACCGATCGCTTGATCGAGCCGGCCTCGCCCACGTACTCGAGCCCACCGATCGTGCTGCGATCCTCGATCAGTTCATTCTCGTTCAGTTGCAGCCGGCGGAAGTACTCCCACCACATCGACTTCTTCTCGCGCCGGTGGAACTCGAGCAACTGCGCCATGAGCCAGCGCGCGTGCTGCTCCGGCGCGCGCGCCTCCGCGTCGGCCGGCATGTCCACGAGGAGCCGCTCCATGAGCGCGGCCACCTCCCGCTGCCGCGCCGCGACGGTCTCGCTCGGCTCCGGACTCGCGAGCGTCGGCCTCGGAATGGGCTCGCCGGTCGCGCGCTCGTGCTCGCTGCGCAGCGACTCGAGCCAGTCGCGCAGCTTCCAGGCGGAGAGGCAGTCGTCGCGGTTGTAGACCTCGATGATGCGCGGCAGGTCGTCCTCGCGTTTGCCGCCCAGCTCGAGCCACGCCTCGAACTCGGCGAGCGCGCGCGTGGCCACCGGCAGCTCGGCCGCGCGCTCGAACCCGTAGAACGGCTCCAGCCGCTTGATCGAGTAGCTCTCGACGGAGGCGCGCACCCCTTGCCGGACTACCCGGTACAGGTCGACCAGCACCTCCCCGCGGAGGAGCTGATCCACCTCGTCCTCGCGCGTCGCGTAGCGCCCCATCAGCCGCTTCAGCGCGGTCGGGTCGTACGCGGCGTAGTGGTAGATGTGCAGATCCGGATAATCCCGGAGGCGGGCCATCACGAAGTCGATGAATTCTTGGAAGGCGCGCTTCTCTTGCTCGCGGTCGAGCGCCCATCGGCCCGCGTATTCCCCGTTGGCGTCGACGAAGCCGAACAGGTACTCGATCCCGTGCGTGAGCGCGTACGGGTCGCCTTCGATGTCGAAGAACAGGTCGCCCGGTGATGGCGGCGGCAGCGCCGCGATTCCCTGGGCTTCGAGCAACGGCAGGATCAGCTCGTGGCGCGGTTGCCCCGACCGACGGCCGTCCACCTGAATGCGCGCCTGCGCGTGGATGCGTTCGAGGGCGTGCCTGCTGACGCCGTCGAGCGAAGGCATCATCCCGGGGTCGAACTCCGCGAGGGCGGCGACGGTGTGCACGCCCTGCTCGGCGAGCGCACGCCGCTGCCGGCCGGTGATGCCGGCGACGAGCGAGAGGTGATCGACGTCGTGCCGCTCGCGCTCACACACCGGACGCCACTCGCAGATGTCGCAGTGCGCGACCGGCTCCGGAGCGACCGGCACATCCTTTGGCGCCGCCGCGATGTGCTCCAGGAACCGCCGCCGCACCGACCGGAAGTACGCCGCGTACTCCGTGACGCGGAAGCTCTCCGTTCGCGCCTGCGGGCCGCCGAGGGCGAGGTGGACGAACTCGGGCGCAACGCCCTGGACTTCCGCGAGCAGGTCGGAGTAGAGCAGCACCTGGAGCAGCGCGCCGCCCTTGGCCTCGCGCGCGAGCTTCGTGTCCACCACCTCGTACGACCACGCGCCCAGCTCGCTCGCCCTCTCGACCCGGAGCAGAAAGTCCGGCTTCCCCGCCCACGTGCCGTCGAACACCGCGGCCTGGTAGATCGCGTCCACGCCCGCGCGCATCGCCTCCGCGGTCGCCGCGGCATACTGCCGCCACCATTCGTCTCGCGGCAGCTCCCGCGCCGGCTCGCGGATCTCGAGCACGTTCCGGCCGTTCCGCTGGAGGTCGGCCAGGTAATTCCGCTCGTGCTCGTGCCCGCGCACGCGCAGCACTTCGAGTCCGGGGTCCTCGAAGTACGGCGGCTTCGGCCCCCCCAGAGCGGTGCGCCGCTCCAGCAGCGACAGGTGCGGACACGCGAGGAAGTTGCTCAGGTCCGTCGCGGAAAAGATCAGGCGTTCGGCGACGAGGTGCACGGACTACTCCTTGGGCTCCGCTTTGCCGCTGCCGGCGATCTGAAGCTCCGGCGCCGTCAGCTCGCGCGCCGTCCGCTCGATCGGCTGCAGCTCCGGGATATCCTCACCGGCCCGCACGCCCAGCTCCGGGAACCGGCGCGCGGAGACGAGCACGCGCGACTCGAGCGACCCGATCGCGTCGTTGAACGCCTTTACGGACGCATTCAAGGCGCGACGCAGCTTGTGCAGGTGCTCGGCCATCTTGTACAGCCGCTCGTACAGCGCCCGCCCGAGCTCGCTCACTTCGCGCGCGCTCTCGGCCAGCCGCTCCTGCCGCCAGCCGTATGCGACGGCCTTGAGCAACGCAATCAGCGTGGTCGGCGTCGCGAGCAGCACCCGGTTGTCGACGCCGTGCTCGATGAGCGCGGGATCGTGCTCCAGCGCCGCGCCGAAGAAGTTCTCGCCCGGCAGGAAGAGCACGACGAACTCGGGCGTCTCCTCCAGCGCGTCCCAGTAGCTCTTCGCGGCGAGGGCGCGCACGTGGTCACGCACCTGGCGGGCGTGCTCGGCCAGGTGCGCGCGGCGGGCGGCGTCGTCCTGCGCCTCGAGCGCGTTCAGGTAGTGCTCCAGCGGGACTTTGGAGTCGACGACGATGCGCCGCCCGTTCGGGAGCCGCACGACCATGTCCGGTCGCCGCCGGCGCTCGTCGGTCTCGAGCGTCTCCTGCTCGACGAAGTCGCAGTACGCGACCATGCCCGCCATCTCGACCACGCGCCGGAGCTGGACCTCGCCCCAGCGGCCGCGCACAGTCGGCGCGCGCAGCGCCTTCACCAGATTCGAGGTCTCGGCCTGGAGGCGAAGCTGCGCCTCGAGCAGGCCCTGTACCTGCTGGCTGAGGCCCCCATAGTCCTCCCGGCGGGTCTTCTCGACCTCCTGGATGCCGGCCTCGACCTTCTCGAGGCTCTCGCGCACCGGCTTAACCAGCTCATCGATCGCCTGCCGGCGCTTGTCGAGCTCCGCCGTCGCCCGCTCGCCGTGCTTCTCGAACTGCTGGGCCGCGAGCTG
>JACQVG010000065.1 GCA_016209905.1 Gemmatimonadota bacterium
CTGCTCGAGGAAGCGCCGGTTGCCGAGCAGCGTGACGCGGCCCTCGACCGTTCCGGTCACTCCCTGCCCCGTGTGCGACTGGAACTGCTGGGCCGCCGGGACCGCGATCCCCCGTGCCTCCGCGCCCGCCACGATCGCCGCGGCCAAGGGATGCTCGCTCCCGCGCTCGAGCCCGGCGGCGAGACGCAGGACTTCCTGCTCCGTCGAGCCGGGGCCCGCCACCACGGCCGCCAGCCGCGGCTTCCCCTCCGTCAGGGTGCCGGTCTTGTCCACCACCAGCGTGTCCACGCGCTCGAACCGCTCGAGGGCCTCGGCGTTCCTGATGAGCACGCCCGCCGTGGCGCCGCGCCCGACGCCGACCATGATGGACATGGGCGTCGCCAGGCCGAGGGCGCAGGGACAGGCGATGATGAGCACGGCGACTGCGTTGATGAGCGCGTTGGCCATCCTGGGGTCCGGCCCGACCGTTGCCCACACGGCGAACGTCGCGACGGCCGTGACCACGACGGCCGGCACGAAATACGAGGAGACGACATCGGCCAGCCGCTGGATCGGCGCGCGGCTCCGCTGCGCCTCCGTCACGGTCTGGACGATCTGCGCCAGAAAGGTGTCGCGCCCCACGCGCTCGGCACGCATCACGAGCGAGCCCGTGCCGTTGACCGTGGCGCCCGTGACGGCGTCCCCCGGCCCCTTGGGTACCGGAATGGGCTCGCCGCTGATCATGGACTCATCCACCGCGCTCGTGCCCTCGAGGACCGCGCCGTCCACCGGCACCTTCTCGCCGGGCCGCACCCGCAGCCGGTCGCCCACGTGCACGTGCGCGAGGGGGACGTCCTCCTCGCTGCCGTCCTCGCGCACGCGGCGGGCCGTCTTGGGGGCGAGACCCAGCAGCGCCTTGATGGCGGCGCTGGTCTGGCCGCGCGCCCGGAGCTCGAGCACCTGGCCCAGGAGCACGAGCACGGTGATGACCGCGGCGACCTCGAAGTAGACCGGCAGCTCCCCGCCCTGGCGGCGGAAGGAGGCGGGGAACATCCCGGGCGCCGCCGTCGCGACCACGCTGAACCCGTACGCCGCCCCGGTGCCGATGCCGATCAGCGAGAACATGTTGAGGCGCATGCGGACGAACGACTGCCACATGCGGACGTAGAACGGCCACCCGGCCCACAGCACCACGGGTGTGGCGAGCGCGGCTTCGATCCACCGCAGCGCGCGCACCGGCACCAGCGCGTGCAACGGATTGCCAGGAAGGAACCCCGCGAGCATCGCGGCCAGGAGCGGCGCCGTCAGCACGACACCGAGCCAAAACCGGCGGCTCATGTCCACCAGCTCGGGATTGGGTCCCTCGTCGGCGGTTGCCACGCGGGGCTCGAGCGCCATGCCGCAGATCGGGCAGGTGCCCGGGCCGATCCGGACCACCTCGGGGTGCATCGGGCAGGTGTACTCGACGCCCTCCTCCGGTGCGGGCGCGGGCGCGGCGTGAGGGGGGTGGCCGGGAGCGTGCATCGGTTCGGGCGCCGCGTCGGCTCGAAGGTAGCGCGTCGGATCGGCGCGGAACTTCTCCAGGCAGCTTGAGCCGCAGAAACAGTAGGTCTGGCCCTCGTGCTCGAGCGCGCCCGCGGCGCGGTCGGGCGCGACCTCCATGCCGCAAACCGGATCTCTCATCGTGCCCTCAGGTCGAAAAGCGCCCGACGACGTCCATCAGCTCGTCGAGCTTGGCGCGCCGCTCGTCCCGGCGGGCGGACTTCACGGCGTCCATCACGCACTGCTCGACGTGACTGCGGAGGATCTGCTCTTCGACCTTGCGCAGGGCGGCGTGCACGGCGCGCAACTGGGTGAGGATGTCCACGCAGTAGCGGCCATCCTCCACCATGCCGATCACCCCGCGGATCTGGCCCTCGATGCGGCGGAGGCGCTGGAGTTGCGCCGTATGGCTCGGGTGTGACATACACATACCATACCCAGGTATGGTGTTGCTGTCAAGGGCCGGCCCGAGGTGCCCGACCGGCCGGAACCCGAGCTTCTCGCTCGGGTATATTCCCCGTCGGTCATGGTCCTCCTCTGGCTCCGGCGTCACGGGATGGCGCGCCTATCGGCGTGGGCGATCGTCGCCGTGGCTCGCCGCGTGGCGGCCCTCCCGCTCCCGGACCCAAGAACCGCCGACTCCACCGCCCCACAGGCTCCTCTCGTAGTCGTTCGCTTTCGCTTTCCAAACGAACTTGCGAAGAGGAGTCGCCTCATGCGGATCACCTGGCGGACCGCGCTCGCGGCTGCCGCGCTTGCTGCCGGCTTCCGGCCGGCGCCGGCGCAGATCGACTATCGAAACCTGGACGACGACCGGCCCGTGCTGGTCGAGGACGCCTACCCCCTCGAGCGCTACGCGTTCGAGTTCCTCGCGCCCTATCGCTTCGAGCGCGACAAGAGCGGACGGAGCGTCCACGGGTTCATCACGGAGCTGGAGTACGGGATCCTCCCCAACGCGGAGCTGGGCGTGAAGCTCCCCGTCTCCGCCCTGCGGGACGGCGGCGCGACCGACTGGGGGATCTCGGGCCTCCGGGTTTTCGGCCTCTACAACTTCAACACCGAGAGCCCGGTGTTCCCGGCCCTGTCGCTCAGGGCCGATGCCACGTTCCCCGTGGGCTCGCTCGGCGGGCGCGAGACCCACGTCGCGGTGAAGGCGCTGGCGACGCGCTCGTGGGGCCGGAGCCGCGTCCACCTGAACGCGGCCTACGGCTTCGGGCCCGAGGGCACCGCCTCCGCCGTCGAGAGCGCCGGCCGCTGGTGGTACGGGGCCGCCCTGGACCACACGCTGTTCCGGCAGAGCACGCTGCTTGTGGGTGAGGTCTACGCGCTCCGCGCCGCCGACGGCGAGCGGGTGCAGGTCAACGCGTCGCTCGGCCTCCGGTACCAGTGGTCGCCGTACGTGGTGCTCGACGCGGGCATCTCCCGCGGACTGCGGAGCGGCCTCGGGCCGGACTACGCCGTGACGTTCGGAATCTCCCGCGCCTTCGCGGTCACGCGCCTCATGCCGCGAGGCCGCAGGCCGACGTCCGCGGACGGTGGAGGACACGATGCGCGCCATCACTAAGCCGCTGCTGCTCGCACTCGCGCTCGGCCCGGCGCTGGGCCGGCAGGCGGTCGGCCAGGATCGGCGGAACGAGCAGTTCTACTATCCGGGCTCGTTCAACTGGATGTTTCTCAGGAACTACCCGGAGGCCGCGCGGCTGTTCAACGCCTTCGACTACGGCCATGCCGTGCTGTACGAGCGACTCTACACCCGGCGTGATTCGGCGTTGGCGGCCGCGGCGCTGGAGCGCGAGTACCGCTACCTCACCACCGACCTGCTGGTCCGGCCGCCGCGGTTTGCTGTGGTGGAGGAAGCCATCGAGCCGACCTACGCGCGAGTGGCGTGGCGCGCCAAGATGATGTTCGACTGGGCGCACGTGCTCCACCGCCAGATCTACGACGTCTACGCGGACGAGCGTCGGGCGGAGGCGGAGAAGGACGCGCTGATCGAGCGGCTCACGGACTACTACCTCTCCAACCGACGCCTCGCGTTTGCACCGGTGGCCAAGTCCATGGCGCTCATGGACGAGCAGTACTACAGCCAGGTGTTCCGGCGGCGGCACCCCGCGTTCAACGGGCTCATCTGGGCGTACCACTGGCTCCAGGTCGGGCTCTACGAGCCGCTCATCGCGGGAAGGACGCCGGACGAGCGCAAGGCGGGCGTCAACGCGGCCCTCGCGCGGTTCTGGGACATGCTGCGCGAGCCACCCGCGAGCATGCCGCGGGTGATGCCGATGACGGCCACGGTCGCGCCGCTCTTCACCGAGCGCCACCCGCGCGCCGCGGCGATCTTCGACAACCTGCACATGATGCACGACATCATCAGCGACATCCTCGCGGCGGACACGGTGCCGCGCTCGCGCAAGCGCGAGGTCATCTACGCCGCGCTGGACGAGTTCCAGGACCCGACGCGCAACGTCATGTCCCGCGATGAGTGGCTGATGATGGGCGACATGATGGGCGGCATCGAGGCGATGGGCGGGCCGGCCGCCGGGTTGCTGCGACCCGCGCCCGCCGACACTTCCCGCGCCGCTCCCCAGCACCGGCACGAGCCATGAGCGCCACCGCGACTGGTGGCGGCGCTGCTGCGGCGCCCCGCCTAGCCCCCGAATTGCGCGTCCACCGCCTGCCGGATCTGATCCAGGGTCGCTCCCCGCCCGTGCATCTCCGCGCCCATGATCGCCTCCCGTTGGCACACCTCGCACGAGGCGCCGTGCTGGCTCTCGAAGCAAGTCAGCAGCGAGCGGTGACCCGAGTGCTGGCTGCAATCGCAGTGGCAATACAGGCCATCCAGCACCGCGGGATGGGCGCGCGCCGCCGAATAGGCCGCCACCTCGTTGGAGTAGCCCGCCAGCATCGAGCGCGGCAGGACGCGCTCGCCGGTGATCCCGGTGCGAGGCATGGGATGGCCGTGACCCCCGGCGCGGCCGAGGGCGACCAGGCCCGTCACGACGACCGCCGCCGCCGCGACGACCGCGAGCCAGCCACGCCCGCGCTTCGTATTCCGTTTCATGAGTCCGCTCCTTCCGCGGCTGCCCGCCGCAGCTCGGCGCGCCGCCAAATCAGGTAAATGGCCGGGATCACCAGCAGCGTCAGCACCGTCGAGCTCACCATGCCGCCGATCATCGGCGCCGCGATCCGGCGCATCACCGTGCCCCCCGCGCCGCTGCCCCACATCAGCGGGAACAGCCCCGCCATGATAGCCATCACGGTCATCATCTTGGGCCGCAGCCGCTCGGCTGCGCCCTCGACGATGGCCTCGTGCAGCCGATCCGGCGTCATGGGAGCGCCGACACGCCAGTGCTCGTAGGCCAGGTCCAGGTAGATGAGCATCACGACCCCCGTCTCGGCCGCGACGCCGAACAGCGCGATGAAGCCCACCGCCACCGCCACGCTGAGGTTGTAGTCGAGCGCCCACAGGAACCAGACGCCGCCCACCAGCGCGAACGGCACCGCGAGCAGCACGATCACGAGGTCGCGCACGTTCGTGAAGTTGAGGTACAGCAGCACCACGATGATCAGGAGCGTCAGCGGCACGACCACCTTGAGCTTCGCCACCGCCCGCTCCATGAACTCGTACTGGCCGCTCCAGCGCAGCGTGTAGCCCGGCGGCAGCGTCACGAGCGAATCCACCGCGGCCTTCGCGTCGCGCACGTAGGAGCCTAGGTCCCGGTCCGCCATATCCACCTGCACCCAGGACGTGAGGAACGCGTCCTCGGTCTTGACCAGCATCGGCGCGTTGACCAGGCGGAGCGTGGCGAGCTGGCTGAGCGGGA
>JACQVG010000066.1 GCA_016209905.1 Gemmatimonadota bacterium
GGTCAGCAGGGTGGCGCCGCGCCGAACCCGCTCGCGCCGGCCGGTGCCGTGCCCGCCCCCCCCGCCCCGGGCCAGGCGACGGGCCTGCCCAGCGGGCCCGCTCTCCCGCCCGGGGCCGCCGAGCCGTCGCCCGACCAAGTCATGGACCTCTCGCTGCAGCAGCTCCGGCGCGGGAGTCCCGGCACCGCACGAGTCGGCTTCACGGAGTTCCTGAGGCGCTTCGGCGGGCATCCCCGGGCGGCGGACGCCGAGTTCTTCATCGGGGAGGCGTGGGCTGCGGAGCAGCGACCCGACTCGGCCGCGGCCGCCTATCGGCGCGTGGTGCAGCGCTACGCCGCGTCGCCGCGCGCGGCGTCGGCGCTCTACAAGCTGGGCCTCCAGGCCGCCGCGGCGGGACGGCGTGACGAGGCGCGGGGCCACTTCAGCCGCCTCTTGAGCGCCTACCCCGTGTCGGAGGAAGCGGCGCTGGCCCGCGACCAGCTGCGAGCGCTCGCACCCGCCCGCTGAGCATCGCCCCACGCACCATGTCCCCCCCCCCGCGGGACGACAATGGGCGCGGCGAGATGCCGTTCCTCGACCACCTCGAGGAGCTCCGCTGGCGAATTCTCAAGAGCCTTGCCGCGCTGCTCGTCGGGTGCGTGGTCGGCTTCCTCCTCGTGGACTCGTTCGACGTCGTAGGGGTGCTCAAGCGCCCCATCACCCCGCTGCTCTCCCAGTCGGGTGGCCGGTTGCTCTTCACCAATCCCACGGGACCGCTGCTCCTCACCTTCAAGCTGGCGTTCGCCGCCGGCATTGTGCTCGCCTCGCCGGTGCTGGTGTGGCAGGCATGGAGCTTCTTTCGGCCGGCCCTCTACCGGCAGGAGCGACGGCTGGTCGTGCCGGTTGCGCTCTCAGGCGTGGTGCTCTTCGGGGTCGGCGTGGCGATGGCGTACTTCTGGGTGCTCCCGCTCGCTCTGCGGGTCTTGTTCGGTTTCCAGACCGAAAGTCTGGCGCCGATCATCACGGCCGACGCCTACTTCGGCTTCGCCACCATGGTCGTGCTGGCCTTCGGTGCCATTTTCGAGCTGCCGCTCGTGCTGCTCTTGCTCGTCTACCTCCGCATCGTTTCGGCCGCGTTCCTGCGCCACCACCGCCGGCTCGCCGTCGTGGCGAACGCGATCGTCTCGGCGTTTCTGACGCCCGCGGACCTCGTGTCCATGGTGCTCATGATGGTGCCGGTCCAGTTCTTCTACGAGCTGTCAATCGTCCTCGCCACGGTCCTGGAGCGCCGCCGCGCGCGGGAGGCTGCCGCGGAGCGCGAGGCCGTCGCAGCGGGGGAGGCCTAGGTGCGGGCGGGGTGGGCGCTCCTCGCGCTGGCGGTGCTGTTCGCTGCGGCGGCGCGGGCCCAGGACCCGGGCGCCCGCCGCGACGGTCCGCGCCCGGACACGCTGCGCCAGCGGGGCGAAGCGACGCGGCCTGCCGCGGGCGGCCCAGCGCAGGACACCGCCCGGGCCGGGCGCGGCGCGGGCCTCCCGCAGCAGCCGAGCCGCGCTTTCCTCGCCCCGGACTCCGTGGGGCAGGCGCTGCTGGCCCGCCAGGGTTTCCGCATCACGCGCTACCAGGCCGACTCGGTGCGGTTCCTCGCCGCGGAGCGCGAGATCCGGCTCGCGGGGCGTGCACTGGTCGAGCGGGACAGCTCTACCCTGGAGGCGGACAGCGTGCGCTATCTCGAAGCTAGCTGCGGCCTCTTCGCCGTCGGCTCGCCGCGGCTCTTCGACCGGACGGGCGTGCTGGTCGGCGCCGGGATGCGCTACGACGCCTGCAACCACACCGGGATCATCGAGCGGGCGACGACCGATTTCCAGGAAGGCGGCGCAACCTGGTTTCTGCGGGGCGACCTGGCCGTGGACAACGAGGAGAACCGCCTCTACGCAGCCGGAGCGACGATCACGAGCTGCGATCTCGCGGACCCGCACTATCATTTCGCGGCCCGCGAGGTGAAGTGGATCTCCAAGCGGCTGCTCGTGTCGCGGCCGGCGATCCTCTACGTCGCGGATGTGCCCGTCCTCTGGCTGCCGTTCATCTTCCAGGACCAGCGGCGGGGCCGGCGCTCGGGGCTCATCCCGCCGCAGTTCGGCTTGAACGACATCGTGCGGAACTCACCGCAGTATCGGCGCCACGTCGCCAACCTCGGCTATTACTGGGCCATCAACGACTACAGCGACGCGCAGGTCACCTTCGATTGGTATTCCCAGCGCTTCGTGGCGATGAACGGCCGCCTCCGCTATCGCTGGCTCGACCGCTTCATCGCGGGCGGAATCGGCTACCAGGAGCTGCGGGAAACGGGCGGCAGCGCCAGTCGCAGGGTCTCCTTGAGCCACCAGCAGGATTTCTCGCTCGCCAGCCGAATCACGGCCTCGCTTGACTACGCGTCGAGCTCGCGCGTGATCTCGCGCAACGCGGTGGACCCTGTGCTCGCGGTCGCCACGATCGACAGTCGCCTGAACTTCCAGCGCCGCTTCGACTGGGGTAACCTCGCTCTGGGCGGCAGCCGGACCCAGTCGCTGGACAGACCGCAGGTCACGGCGCAGTTCCCCGTCGTCGCGTTCACCCCCAACCCGCTCGCCCTGTCGCGCGCCGTGACGTGGTCTCCGTCGTTCAACCTGGCCAACGCGCTCCAGAGCAACGTGGGGCCGGGGAGCCTGGTGTTCTTCGGCCCGGGCCCGGGCGACTCCATCCGGGTGCTCACGGACAGTCGCCACACCTCCGTCGCGATCGCGACGCCGCTGCGCGTCGGCCGCTGGAACTGGAGCAACGGCATCACGATCAGCGACGAGTGGAGCAACCGGCGCGACACGCTGACCCTCGTGGATCCCGCCGACCCGACCCGGCTGCTGGTGCGCACCTATGTCGAGACCTTCCAGACGGCCGTGGACTGGAACACGGGAATCAACCTGCCTGTGGCCTTCCAGGGCACCTGGAACCTGCAGCCGAGTCTCCAGATCGTGAACACCACCGGCGGCCCCTTTCTGCTTCGCAACCGGTTCACGGGCGGCGCGTTCGTCAGCCAGGGGAAGCGGCTCGGCTACGCCGCATCCATCTCGCCGACGTTCTTCGGCCTCTTCGGTGGTATCGGGCCGGTCGCGCGGATCCGGCACGCGCTGGCGCCGAGCCTTTCCTGGTCCTACGCGCCGGCGGCGACGGTGCCGGAGGAGTACGCGCGGGCCATCTCCCGGGACGGCAGCGTCGGCACTCGGCGCAGCGCGGCCAGCCACACGCTCACGTTCGGCCTCTCACAGAACTTCGAGGCCAAGCTGCGCCCCCCGGTCCCCGGAGCTGCCGCCGATTCAAGCGCCCCGCTCATGCCGAGCGAGGGGCGCAAGCTCAGGCTCCTCTCCGTCCAGTCGGGTGCGATCAGCTTCGACCTCGAGCAGGCGAAGCAGAGGGGACGGACGGCGTGGGCCACGGATGCGTGGACCAACACGTTCCGCTCCGACCTGCTGCGCGGGTTCTCGCTGGCGACCGCGCACGACCTCTTTGACGGCCCGGTCGGCGTGGTGGGCTCGCGCCTCCGGCCGTTCCTCACCAGCGTGACGATGACCTTTTCCGTCGGCGCCGGGACGGTGCGATCGCTCGGGGCGCTGCTCGGTCTCCGGGCCGCGCCTGCGCCGCCGCCGGCGGCCCGGGCGGACAGCGTCGCCGCGCGGGACTCCTCGGCCCTCGCCCGGACGCTGTTCACCAACGCGTTCCAGCGGGGCCCGCTCGCCACCCGCTACAGCGCCCTCGACCGGTTCGCTCCGCGAGGCGGCGGTGGTCCGGGCTTCTCGGCGTCGGTCGCTTACAGCCTGCTGCGGCCGCGGCCCCTGCCGGGGCGGTCGCCCACTTCTCGGGCGGGAGAGAATCAGACGGTGAGCGGCAGCCTCAGCTTCTCGCCCAGCGCGCACTGGGCGGTCTCGTGGCAGACGCTGTACAACTTCACGCGCCGGGAGTTCGGCGAGCACGTCGTCCGCCTGGACCGCGACATGCACGATTGGCGCGCGACCTTCAGCTTCGTGAAGTCGCCCAACGGCAACTTCCTCTTCAACTTCTTCATCCAGCTGATCGACCAGCCCGAGATCAAGTTCGAGTACGACCAGCGCAACATCTCTTAGTGTCCCGAGTCAGAAGTGCGTTGTGCACCGAGGACGCCGCGGTGCCCGGCCCGCAAGGCGCGACGAGGGCGCAGACCTTGAGGTCTGTAACCGAGGAGCAACGCGGCGGGACGGGACGCGGCGGCGTCCGAATGCCGACGGATTTCTGACTCGGGACACTAGTGCGCCGGGCGAGCGGTCGCGCCGGCCCGGAGCGGCTGCACCGGGTCTGCGCGCGGTGTCCTTTCCAGCGGACAGCTGCCTCTCGACCTGTGATCGCTGCCCACCCATAAGTTGTTGGAGGACAGAGCTTTAACTGCTGAGGGCCCGGGTGGGCACGGGCTCTGCATTGAGGAGGGCCGGAATCCTTCGGGAGCGGGACGTGTCCAGGCAACTGCTTCAGGCATCGGTCGTGCTCGCGGTGGCGCTCGGCGGCGGCGGGTGCGTGGATGATGTGACCGTGGTCAGGGTTCCCTCCGCGCCGACGGGCCTCTACTACGAGCTCGAGCCGTCGGGCGATCCCGCCCGTCCCCGGGGGATCGTCCTTCGGTGGACGCCCGTCACTGACGCGGACCTCGATGCGTACCGGGTGTATTCGCGCGCTGCCCAGGCCGCGAGCTTCGGACTCCGCGGGGAGACGTCCTCGCCGAGCTTTCACGACGACGGTCAACCGCAACTGGAGTACTACGTGACGGCGGTCTCGGTGGGTGGAGGGGAATCCGACCCGTCGAACGTCGTGCTGGTGGATGAGCGGCTGCGGCTGCCGCCGCCGGCGACGCTCGTCAGCATCTCCCTGAACGGCGCGATCCACCTCGAGTGGTCGGACGACGCGTACCGGGCATCGCCCGCCGGCTTCTCGCACTATCGCGTGTTCAGTTCCTCGTACGACCTGGATCGGAACCTCTGCGGCGCGAGCTGGAGCGTCGAGGGCACGACCGTGTCCTCGCGCTTCCTGGCGGCGGATCTGGCCAACGGGGTATCGCTCTGCTTCGGCGTGTCCGCCGTCACGATCGAAGGGTTCGAGAGCCTCTGGTCGCCGCTCCGGAACGACACGCCGCGCCCGGATGGCCGCAACCTGATCGTCTTCTCGACGACCGCCGACGCGAGTCGGAGCGGGTTCCGGTTTTTCCTGGACGCCAACAACGACGGCCTGGCGAGCTTGCTGGAGCTCGGCCTGGTCGGGCCTGGAACGGGCACGGGCATGGACTTCTCGGTGCAGCGCAGCGCCGACGGCGCGCTCCTCATCGTGCCACAGCGCCCGGCGACCACCGTGCGGCTCTACCGCAGCGAGCCGATCGCGGATTTGACGTCGATCGACGTCGCGCCGAGCAGCGGGTACGCCCGAGGCGCGCTCGAGGCGGTGCCGCGCTCGGGGTACGTGTTCCAGATGGACGAAGGGGACGGTTTCTACCGCTACGGGGCGTTGCGCGTTACGGCCGTAGGTCAGGACTACGTCATCTTCGACTGGGCCTACCAGACGGACCGGGGCAATCCGGAACTGATAGGGTCCGCCGCCAACTAGGCGGCCGCGGCCGTCCGGCGTAGCTTTCCTTTTCATGGCAACGCTCGCCGCTCCCCGCCTGGTCCGCGCTCCACGCGGGCGCTCCCTCTCCTGTCGCGGCTGGATTCAGGAAGCCGCGATGCGGATGCTGATGAACAACCTCGATCCCGATGTGGCGGAGCGCCCCGACGACCTCGTCGTCTACGGTGGCACGGGCCGCGCGGCGCGCTCGTGGGAGGCGTTCGAGGCGATCGTGGCCACGCTCCGGACCCTCGGCGACGACGAGACGCTGCTGGTCGCCAGCGGCAAGCCCGTCGGCGTTTTTCGTACGCACGAGGACGCGCCGCGCGTGCTGATCGCGAATGCCAACCTCGTCGGTCGCTGGGCGACGTGGGAAGTCTTCCGGGACCTGGAGCGCCGCGGTCTGATCATGTTCGGTCAGATGACCGCCGGGTCGTGGATCTACATCGGAACGCAGGGAATCCTGCAGGGAACCTACGAGACGTTCGGCGCGGTTGCCCGAAGGCATTTTGGCGGGTCGCTCCGCGGCAGGCTGGTCGTCTCCGGCGGCCTGGGAGGGATGGGGGGCGCGCAGCCGCTGGCGGCGACGATGAACGAGGGCGTCTTCCTCGGCGTCGAGGTGGATCCCGCCCGGATCCGCAGGCGGCTCGAGACACGCTACCTCGATCGCGAGACGGGCTCCCTCGACGAGGCGTTGTCCTGGTGCGAGGCGGCGCAGCGCAGCGGGACGGCGCTCAGCGTGGGCCTCGTGGGCAATTGCGCGGAGGTGCTGCCTGCGCTCGTGCGCCGCGGCGTCACGCCCGACGTGCTCACCGACCAGACCTCTGCGCACGATGCGCTGAATGGCTACGTGCCGGCCGGCCTGGCGGTGGAGGAGGCGGTCGAGCTGCGCCGGGCCGAGCCCGACACCTACATCAGGCGCGCGATGGACTCCATGGCCCTCCACGTGCGGGCCATGCTCGACCTGATGCGCCGTGGAGCGGTGACCTTCGACTACGGCAACAACCTGCGGGCACAGGCGCACGACGCCGGCGTCACGGACGCGTTCGACTTCCCCGGGTTCGTGCCGGCGTACATCCGGCCGCTGTTCTGCGAGGGGAGGGGCCCGTTCCGGTGGGTCGCGCTCTCGGGCGACCGCGCCGATCTCGCGCGCACCGACCGGCTGGTGCTCGAGCTGTTTCCGGCGAACGAGCACCTGCGGCGCTGGATCTCGCTGGCCCGCGAGCGCGTCGCGTTCCAGGGTCTCCCCGCGCGGATCTGCTGGCTCGGGCAGGGGGAACGGGCCGAGTTCGGAATGCGACTCAACGACCTCGTCGCGCGGGGCGAGCTCGAGGCTCCGGTCGTGATCGGCCGCGACCACCTCGACACCGGCTCGGTCGCGTCGCCGTTCCGCGAGACCGAGGCAATGGCCGACGGCAGCGACGCGATCGCGGACTGGCCGATCCTCAACGCCATGCTCAACGTGGCGAGCGGAGCGTCGTGGGTGTCCTTCCACCATGGCGGCGGCGTCGGCATCGGCAACTCGCTGCACGCCGGCCAGGTGATTGTCGCCGACGGCTCCCCGGCCGCCGCCCGGCGCCTGGAGCGCGTGCTGACCAACGACCCCGGCATCGGGATCGCGCGCCATGCCGACGCCGGCTACGATCTCGCCCTGGAGGCCTCCCGGCGGCACGGCATCCGGCTCCCGATGCGCGAGGGCGGCGGCCGTTAGGAGCGAGTTCTCCGCGCCCGCGCGTGTCGCGCTCGTCAACGCCGGCGCGACGGTGGCCGGGCCGCCCACGTCCGATCCGGTCCGGCATCCGACGTGGGAGCACCTCGAGGTGCTCCGCGGCGTCGGCGTCGGTATGGAGGACGGTCGGATCGAGCTCCTCGCGCGGGACGAGGAGGTGGCCGACTGGTGTCACGCCGGCCGACCTTCGGGCGTCCTCGTTGACTGCGAGGGCCGCCTCATCACCCCGGGGCTCGTCGACTGTCACACGCACGCCCTGTTCGGCAAGCCGCGACTGGACGATCAGGGCCGCCGCGCGCGCGGCGAGGACTACAAGGCGATCGCCGCGGCCGGCGGCGGCATCCTCTCGTCGGTGGAGGACTTCCGGCGGCGCGACGAGGCGGAGCTCGTGGCCCTGGCCCGAGTCCGTCTCGACCTCTTCGCTGCGCTCGGAACCACCACGGTCGAGATCAAGTCCGGCTACGGCCTCGCCGTCCGGGAGGAGCTCAAGGCGCTGCGGGCGGTGCGGCGACTTGCCACGGAAGTGCCGCTCACCATCGTTCCCACCTTTCTCGGCGCGCACGAAGTGCCGCCGGAGTATCGCGCCCGGCGTGACGCCTACGTGCGCCTCGTGACCGAGGAGATGCTGCCGGCAGTGGCGCGCGAGCGGCTCGCCGCATTCTGCGACGTATTCTGTGAGCCGGGGACCTTCTCGACCGCCGAGGCCGAAGCGATTCTCGTGACCGCGCAGCGCCTCGGCTTCGCCGCGAAGCTGCACGCCGACGAGCTCGATCCCTCCGGCGGGGCCGAGCTCGCCGCCCGGCTCGGGGCGGTGTCGGCCGACCACCTCGGTGCGATCTCCTCGTCGGGCATCGCGGCGCTCGCCGCGAGCGACACGGTCGCGGTGATCCTGCCCGGCACGCTCCTGTTCCTCGGAAAGAGCCGCCAGGCTCCCGCGCGAGCGCTCCTCGACGCGGGGGCCGTGGTCGCGCTCGCCACCGACTTCAATCCCGGCTCCTCGCCCACCGCGAACCTGCCGCTCGTCATGGCGCTGGCGGTGAGTCAGGCGCGCATGCAGCCGGAGGAGGCGTACCTCGCCGCCACCATCAACGCGGCCCACGCACTGCGCCTCGGCGAGGAGCGCGGCCGCCTCGTCCCCGGCGGTCGGGCCGACGTCGCCGTCTGGAACTGTCGCGACGTGCGCGAGCTCGCGTACTGGTACGGAATGCCGCTCGCCTGGCGCGTTTATGCCGCCGGCCGTCCTTGTCACGGTGCGGGGCGGGACCTATCTTCAGCCGGTTACGGAGTTGGGCCACTCTCGCCGCCACTCCCCTAGCGTTCGGGCGCATGGGCAACCTCGACAAATTCAAAGAGCAGGCGCGGAAGTTCGAGCAGAAGGAGCACTGGGCCAAGGCGATCGAGCAGTACGTCAAGGCCATCGAGGCGTTCGAGGCGTCGCCCGAAGACGAGGCCGAACTCAGCCTCTACAACCGCGTCGGGGACCTCTACCAGAAGACGGGGGACACGCAGAACGCGGTCGCCTACTACGAGCGCGCGGTGGACAAGTACGCGGAGACCGGCCTCGCCAACAACGCCATCGCGCTCTGCAACAAGACTCTCCGTCTGGCTCCCGGCCGCGCACAGGTCTACCTCAAGCTCGGCATGCTCTTCGCCAGCAAGGGCTTCGCCGCGGAGGCCAAGCAGAATCTCCTCGAGTACGCCGACCGGATGCAGAAAGCCGGCCAGATCGAGGAGGCGTTCAAGGCGCTGAAGAAGTTCGCAGAGATGACGCCGGGGCAGGACGACATCTGGGCGGTGCTCGCCGAGCAAGCCCGCGCGCAGGCCAAGACCCCGGAGGCCGTGGAGCACGTCGAGAAGCTCCTGGTGGAGTTCGATGCCAAGGAGCGTGTGGCGAGCCGCCGGCGCACCATGGCGGGCGGGGAGGTGGCCGCCGCCGAGGCGCTCCCGGCCGAGCCGGCCGCCAAGCAGCGGGATCTCGTCTTTCTCGACCTCGAGCCGACGCCTGCGGCGCGGCAGGGTGCGGCAGCCCCGGTCGAACCGCCTCCGGCCGAGCCGGAGGTGCCCGCGCTGGAGATCCAGGCCACCGCGATCGAGACGCCGGAGGAGGCCGCGCCGGCGGTCGGAGTGCCGATGCTCGACATCGAGTCCACGTCGCTCGCGGAGCCAGCCGAGGCCTCGCCGGCCCCGGAGGCGGCGTCGCTCGAGGTCGAGCCGACGTCGCTCGCGGAGCTCCCCGCAGCGGCCGAAGGTTTCGGCACCATCGACCTCGAGATCCCGGCCGCCCCTGCGGTAGCGGAGCCCGCCGCGGTCGGGCCGGCTGCGGACCTGCCGCTGCTCGAGCTCGGGGAGGAGGAGCCGGCGCCGGTGGAAGCCGTCGCGGGCGCCGGCCCGGCGCTAGAGTTCCTTGATCTCGGCGAGGCGGCGCCGAGCGCTCCCAGTGTGGACGAGCTCGAGGCGCGCATCGCCGCGGACGCCCAGGACTGGGAAGCGCACCGCCTGCTCGGCGAGGCGCTGCTCGAGCGCGGCGAACGCGGCCGCGGGCTCGCCGAGCTCGACCTCGCGCTCGACGGCCAGGAACAGGCGGGGGACCTCGAAGCTGCGTACGCGCTCGCGGAGGAGATCATCCGTATCGATCCCAACAGTGTGCGCCACCAGCAGAAGCGGGTCGAGATCGCCCACCGCCAAGGTGACCGCGCGCGCCTGGTGGACGCGTATCTTGAGCTGGCGGACGCGCTGCTCCGTTCGGACGACTCGGAGAAGGCGATCGCCGTGTACCGCCGCGTGCTGGAGCACGACCCGGAGCACGTACGGGCGCGCTCGGCGCTCGACACGTTGGCGCCGCCCGCGGTCCCCGCCGCGCCCGCCGCGCCCGAGCCGGTGGCCGCCGGCGTGGCCTCGGGCGAGTACGTGGATCTCGGGGCGCTTCTTCTGGACGAGGAGACGCCGAAGGACACGCGGCTGCGGATCGAGGACGAGGAGCCCTCGGGCGACGAACAGAAGGACTTCGCGCAGATGCTCGCCGCGTTCAAGAAGGGAATCGAGGCCAACGTCGGCGAGGAGGACTTCCAGAGCCACTACGACCTCGGGGTCGCCTACAAGGAGATGGGGCTGCTCGACGAGGCGATCGCGGAGTTTCAGAAAGCGCTGCGGAGCACCGAAGGCCGGCTCCGCTCCTCCGAGGCCCTCGGCCTCTGTTTCTTCGAGAAGGGGCAGTTTGCGGTGGCCGAGACGATCCTGCGGCGCGCGCTCGAGCTCCCGGCCGCGAGCGATGCGGCGCGTCTCGGGCTCCTCTACTGGCTCGGCCGCACGCTGGAAGAGCAGGGCAAGGCGCAGGAAGCCCTGGGCGCCTACAACCGCGTCTTCGCCGTGGACATCGATTTCCAGGACGTGAACCGGCGCGTCGAGATGCTGTCGCGGGCCGGGGTGTAGGCGCGTGGCCTACCAGGCAGCCGGAGTCACGTTGACCGACGTCCAGCGGCCGGTTGCCGATCAACTCGGCGCCGTCACGGCCGATCTGCGCAGCATCATCTCGGCGGAGTTCACCCTCGTCGAGGCGGTCAACGAGCATCTCCTCCAAATGCAGGGCAAGCTGTTCCGACCCACGCTGCTTCTCCTCGCCCACGAGGCGTCGGGCCTCCGGGATCCGCGCGCCCTCCGGCTGGCCGCGATCATCGAGCTGATCCATCTCGCCACACTGGTGCACGACGACTCCGTGGACCACTCGGCCATGCGCCGCGGGATGCCGACCGTCAACTCGCTGTTCAGCCACCAGATCTCGGTGATCATGGGCGACTATCTGTACTCGCGGGCCATCATCGAGCTGGTCCGGCTCGACGATCTGGAGCCGTTGCGGGTGCTGTCGCGAGTCACGAACGAGATGACGGTGGGGGAGATGCGCCAGCTGGCGGCCCACGACGCGCTGGGCTTCCGGGAGGAGGACTACGAGTTGTTGATCCGGTCCAAGACCGCGTCGCTCGTGGCCGCGGCGTGCGAGGTCGGCGCGCTGTACGCGGACCCGGCGCAGCGGCATGCCTTGCGCCGCTACGGCGAAGCGCTGGGAATGGCTTTCCAGATCACCGACGACCTGCTTGATTACACCGAGGGCGAGGCGGTCACGGGAAAGCCGTCGGGGCAGGATCTCAAGGAGCACAAGGTCACGCTTCCGCTCATCGCCGCGCTGCCGCACTTCACGCTCGAGGAGCGTCGCGAGGTCCAGCGACTGTTCCTCGAGGCGGAGGCCCCCGACCGGCGGGTTGGTCGCGTGATGGAATCGGTGGCGCGGCACGGCGGGCTCGAGTACGCCCGGGAGCGAGCTGCGGCCTACGCGGCGGAGGCCGAAGCGGCGCTCGAGGATCTCGGCGCCTCGGTGGCGCGCGACGCGCTGCGGGACGCGATCGCCTACGCGGTGGAACGGCGCCGCTGAGGCGTGGCCCACGTCCCGCGTCGTCCGCTCTTCTACCTGGGGGTGCTGTCCTCGGGGTTCGTGTTGGGCGGGTTCCTCTCGGCCTTGCTGCGACGCGTGCTCCCCGCTGGGGCCCCCCGCGAGGTATTGACGTTCTCCGTGACGCCGCAGCTCGGGCCGGTCAGCGTGGACCTTCTGGTGGTGAGCTTCACCGTCGGACCGATTGGCATCACCGTGGGGGTGCTGGCCGTCGTCGGGGTCGTCCTGGCGTACCTTCTCGCCCGGTCGCTGTTCTAGTGAGGAGTGCAGGGGCATTGGGGTCGGAGGGCGGATCAGCGCCCGGAGCCCACCGCGCGGGCGTAGCGACGCTTCAGCTGGGAGTACCTATGTTCGGTAATCTGGGGATGGGGGAGATTGTGGGGATCCTCGTCATCGTCCTGCTGGTCTTCGGCGCCAGGCGGCTGCCGGAGATCGGGTCGGCGATGGGGAAGGGGATCCGGGAGTTCAAGAAGAGCATGCGCGAAGTGACGGAGGACGTCGACCGTCCAGCCCCGCCGCCGGAGCCGCGCCCGCTCCCGCCCGCCGACGAGAAGGAGCGCAAGGGCTGATCCCGCCGCGGCGCGCTCCTTCACGCCGCCCGGCCGGCGGCTACTGGGTCTGTTGGGCCGCCGGGCGCAACACGTCGGCACGCCGGTCTGTGACTTCGGCCGCGCGCCGCAACGACTCCATGTAGGCTTGCACGCGGGCCTGGCGAGAAGCGCGCAGGACCGCCAGCCGTTGATCGTCCCGCTGCCGCAGCCAACCGGCGCTGTCGGCGCGCGTGCGCCGCGCCGGCTCGATGAAGAAAAACCCGTCCTCGTTGGAGAGGAGCCGCGACCGCTCGCCGACTCGCAGGCGGAACGCCACCCCGATCGCCTCGCTCGCCGCCCCGAGGACCGGAACCGTGGCCGTCCGCGTGAAGGGGCCGAGGCTGATGACCGGGAGCCGGAGCGCGGTCGCGACCCGGTCCAGTGACTCGCCGCGCGAGAGCCGCGTCTCGGCGTCCCGGGCGATGGCTTCCGCGGCCGCCCGTTTCTTCTCCCTCATCAGCGCCGCGGCAACCTCCTCCCGCACCTCGCTGAGCGGCGGCACTCCCTCCGGCGCCAGGCTGTCGAGGCGAAAGACGTAGTAGGCGCCGCTGGTCTCGATGACCGGGCCGGACTCCCCGACGTTGGTCTCGAACGCCCAGACGCCGACATCCGGCACCCGCTCCCGGCCGAGGACATACGGCACGCCCTGATAGAGCGGCGGTCCGCGCTGGACCTCGAGTGACATCCGGCGCGCGACGCCGTCGAGGGCCGCGGCATCCGTTTGCTCGGCCGCAAGCCGATCGAGCGAATCGGCGCGCGCCTCCAGCGTGTCGAGTCGCGCCCCCCGACGCGCCATCGGAATCAGGACGTGCCGCACGGTTGCGCTGTCTGCCGTGCGGCGCTCCACCTTGATGAGATGCACGCCGAACGGAGACCTCACCGGCTCCGAGACCTGACCGACCGGCAGCCGGAACGCCGCTTCCTCGAACGCCGCGACCATCTGCCCGCGACCGAACGTCGGCAGCTCGCCGCCCTGCGCCCGCGAACCGGAATCCGCCGACTCGGTGCGGGCGACGGCGGCGAAATCCGCGCCCCGCAGGATCGAGTCGCGCAGCGCGCGAGCGTGCGCCATCACTTGCGCGGAGTCGTACGGCGTCGCGCCCTTGTCGACGGCGATGAAAGAGAGCACGGCGCGCGCCGGACGGCGGAAGTGCTCCGGGTGGGTGCCGTAGTACACTTGCAGCTCCGGCGCAGTGACGCGGACCGACGCGTCCGCGATGGCCTGGCCCGGTCGGATCACGAGCGCGCGCACCGTCACGGTGTCGTGCTGGTCGCGATACATCACCCACAGCTTGGCGTCGGAAACGAAGATGTCCGACGTCACCTGCTCGAACAGCTTGAAGCGCGGGAGTTCCTCGCGATAGCGCTGTTCCATGGCGAGCAGGAAATCGCGGCTGGCCGATGTCGTCTCGAGAAAGCGCTCGTACTTGCGAGGGTCGAAGCGCCCGTCGGTCTGGAACTGCGGATCGGCGGCGACTTCCGCCGGCGGAAAGCGCCGCACCGCATCGCCGATTTCGCGGTCCGTCACGGCGATCCCGCGGCGCCGATACTCCCTCTGGAGCAGCCGGTTCTGGACCAGGCGCTCGAAGGCCTGGTCCTCGACGGCCCGCTGGTCCTCGCGGGTCAGCACGCGTCCCGGATTCTGGGTGCGCGCGTCCTCGTAGGCGGCCCGGTAGGCTTCCAGCCATGCCTGGTAGCCGATCGACATCCCGTCCACCGACCCGACGTCCTGGCTCTGGGCTTGCCCTTGGCCCGTGACCCCCATGCCGACGTCGAAGACCAGCCATCCCACAAACGCCACCGCGAGGACGAGCATGATCACCTTCGTCTTCTCGCGCATCGTGCTCAGCATGACCCATCACTCCCGAGTCAGGGCCGCGGCGCGGACCGCAAGGGCGCTAAATGTAGACGGGACAAGGCGCAAAGCCAACCGTCGCGGGCGGTTCCGGTTGACACGGTCCGCCGGCGGTGCGTATACTCGCCCGTTCCCGCCTGCGGGAGGCGACGCGCCCGCGCAGCACGCCGAGAGGATCGATGGCCGCAGCCAGCGAGATCGAAAAGCTCGAGAGCCGCTACGCGGAGAACCCCGAAGGCCGGTACTTCGCGCCGCTGGCCGACGCCTACCGAAAAGCCGGGCGCGTGGATGACGCGCTCCAGCTCGTGCGCAGGGGACTCGAGAAGCACCCGGACTACCTCTCGGCCCACATCGTGCTTGGGCGCTGCCAGCTCGACAAGAAGGACGACGGGGCCGCCAGCGACGCCTTCCAGGCGGTGCTGGCGCTGGACCCCGAGAACATCATTGCCCTCAAGAGCCTGGCCGAGATCTCCGAGCGGATCGGCGAGACGCTCGGGGCGCGCCGCTGGCTTCAGAAGCTGCTGGCGGTGGACTCGATGAACGCGGACGCCGAAGCCGACCTCGGTCGCCTGGGCGGACCCGTCGAGGCAGCCGCGGCGCCGGAGCCCGCAGCCGCCGAGGCGCAGGCCGAAGACATCTCGTTTGCCGACATCGCTGCTGTGGCCGAGGCGCCGACCGAGCCGTTCCCGGCCCTCCCTGCGGAGCTGGTGGCAAGCGTGGAGGCGACGGCGCCGGCGATGGACTTCCTCGATGTGGGCTCCGGCCCGCAAGTGGAACCGGAGCAGGTCGTCACCGAGCCCGGCGCGGCCATGGCTGAGGAGTTCACGATCGATCTGGATCGGGTTGCCGAGGAGGAGCCGGGCGAGCCGTCGGTCACCGTTCCGCAGGTGCCGGCGGATCTGCCGCTCATCATGCCCGAAGACGTGACGCCGCCCGAGGAATTGGCGCGCCCGTCGTCCAAGCTGGTCCAGGTCGTCTTCCCTGCGCCGGACTCCGAAGAGGGGGTGGGCGAGCCGCCGACGGCGGAGCCGATGGTCACGGAAACGATGGGTGACCTCTACCTCAAGCAAGGCTTCAGGGCCGAGGCGGCTGACGTGTATCGCCGGCTGCTTGCCCAGCGCCCCGAAGACGCAGGTCTCGCCGCCAAGCTCGCGGCGCTCGAGGCTCCGCCGCCGAGCCTGAGCGCGGCGGCGCTCGGGGCCGAGTCCGTCGGAGTCTGGCTCCGCCGCGTGGCGGGCGCCCGGTTGCCGGCGCCGTCGTTGTCTCCTGGCCCCGCCCCCGCCCCCGCCGCTGCGGCGCCGCCATCGGGAAC